>CAYPFV010000033.1:0-22454 GCA_964410015.1 uncultured Bacteroidales bacterium | reverse complement strand
CGCTAACAGTCTGACTGCATGCTTTACATGCCGCGCATTATAATCATGGGCGTGTTTGTCAAAAACTTTGTCATGGCTCGGTTCATCTGTTTATAATTTGAATCATTCGGTCAGATGGAACTCGCCAAAAAACCAGTTTTGTAATTTTCTCCGTGTTGCGAAATTATAATCATCCGCATGTGTCAAAATTTTTGTCATGGCTCGGTTCATCTGTAGATAATTTGCAGGTTATGGTCGGATGCAACTCCAAATTTGCTATTTTCATTGGTGTTTGTGTTTAACTCGCAAACATGTTCGTTTCATTATATAATAATTTGATTCAAGTGGTATGAAGGAACCTCCATTTTGCTGATTATTATATCATTGTGTTTGTAGGTAATAACACATGGAGGTTTCATAATCTTTTACAAGTATTCGGGGTATGATTAATGTCTTATGAAAATAATGTTGAGAGATTAATTGCTTTCGAGCATTTTTTGAATTTTCGCTTTAAGTCCTGTTATTTCATGATCGTTTTTATTGTCGGGAATATAATTGGCAATTCCTTTGTCTATAAATCTACTCTGTTTTTCGTATATTCTGCAGGCTTCGCACATTGATTTATGTATATGAAGTTGAATTTTTTCCTTTATACTGAGTTTGAAATGCATCTTCTTCTCGATGAGTTCTGATGCTTTCAGGCATGACAAAAACAAAGTGTTAAAGATTTTTTGCATGATAACTTGTTTTGATCGTTATTACTCTTGAAATGAACATCTGTTCAGGAAATTTAACTGGCAAACCAATTTTTTTCCAGGCATCCCCGTAATTGCAACTTTGCCCTGTGAATGATCTGCCAATAATTTGTCTGTGCGATATTTAATTCCTGACATATTTCAGTTCCGGTTTTATTGAGAATGTATTTTAGTTTAACACAAGCATACCAGTTTTCTGGTAAATCTTCCATACATTGTTGAAATACTTTTAAGAAATTAGTGTCATCGAGCAAATTGGTTTTTTCTTCCTGCCAGTCGTAAGGTGTATTAGATTGATTCCATGATCCGTTTTCATTAAATACAGCCGACAGCAACTGATCATCGGATACGGTTGATTGTTTTGCTTTTTTACGATAATGATCAATGATCTTATGGTTTAGTATAGCAAATAACCACGTTTTGGCTGTACTTTTCCCTTTAAAACTCTCAAATTTTTCAGATGCCGCTAAAAACGTATCCTGCACCAGATCACTGGCTATCTCAGAAGAAGATGTTTTTTGGTATGCCCATCGAAACATCTCATCCGTAAATTGATTGACCCATTCAGAAATTTTTCTGTTTTTTTCCATTTTGGTTCAGGGTTGTTTTTTTGGGTAAACTATTTCAGGAAATTGGCACCCAAATCAGTTTTCTGCTTTCACATAAGTATGTTTTGGAATTTTATTGGCCTTTGATAGTAGCCTTTTAAAAAGAAACTTTTTTTGATCCTGAATAGCAATTACTTGCTGACAATGGCTTAGATAATCAAGGGAAAAGTCTTTATGGATATTTAATTCATGGGTTCCTTCCAGTTCAAAATCAGATTTACACTCAATCATACCATCTACGGCATATCGTGTTATATGATATAAGTTTCTGCTGATTTTTTCAATATGGAACCATGAACCTGCTCCTTCACCAGCTATCCATACAGATTTTTCTGGTATGGAAGAAGGTCTGGCGGGAATTGTCAATGTAGAAGAACGCTCTTTTATGCTGAGCCTTTTTTTAGGATAGAATTGCTCCCAGGGTTGTAAAAGTGTGATTGTTTTTTGATGATCGAGAGCATATACATTACTCATAGGACTTGGCGTAAAAGGCATCAGATATTTTAGCCTCCATAGGTTTTTTAAGGGTGGCTTGCCTGCCCGAATAACCGAATAAGTAAATCTGGAGCAGTTTGTCCCTCCTTTTATAAAAGGTCCATAAATGATAGGACTTTTGTTTTGCATTTCTTTTGCCTTGGCAAATGCTGCTTCGAAATTTATTTCAGAATATGATGCGTAAAGGTTTCCATTGCCATGACAGGAAATGTTTTTTTGTAAGAAATGTAGAATTTCTTCGTAATTGCTAATAGTTTTTTCGTTATCAGAGAGTTTGGCGCAAAAAGGAATGGTAAGATCGTGATCGGTAAAAGCACTTCTTACTCTTCCATAATTAAAGGGGGCATGATATCTTCCGAAATCAAAATAATAGCATTTTCCTGTTTCCTTTTTTATAAGAACGAGGGCAGAATGACCTGCCCTGTAAAAATGATTTTTATTGATTCCTGCAAAATAAAGAATCGGGTCGTACCACGAGTTGGCTTGTCTGCACCATGTTTGCGGCCAAGCTAAAGCAATTACAATTCCTGTTTTATCTGATTTTTTATGCTTCATTTTTTTCCAAATATTCATCTATACATTTTTGGGCACTTTGCCAAAAATAATCAAAAAACTTATCAATATCTTTCTTTTCCAGATCACCATTAGAGGCAACAAAACGAATAGTCATCTGATCGTTTACATACCCATAGTTGACCATCGACTTGCCTTCCCGTCTTAGTTTTTCTCTAACCATGAAATTAAACTCATCCAGATTGGTTTCAAAAGGAGGGCGATAGCGGAAGCAAACAGTAAAAGATTGTCTTGGAGATACCATTTCCAGTTCTGGATGATTCTTCACAATTTCTTCAGCATATCGCGCCATATCGATCATGTTTGCAATTCGCCTGTCGTATCCAATCTTACCATAATATTTCCAGGCAAACCACAATTTTACAGCATCTACATGTCTTCCACATTGTATGGATTTCTCACCCAGGTCTGTCATTTCTTCGTTGTTATGGTAAATGTAATCTGTATTAATATCGGTTAGATTATTTTCAAGTACTCCCTTTCTTTTTGTAAGTATAACACTACATATCAAAGGTATATTCATCAGTTTGTGGGGATCCCAGGCGAAGGAATCCGTTCTTTCAATACCATCCATCATATGTTTGTGTTTATCACTTAATATAATAGAGCCTCCAAAGGCTCCATCTGCATGAAACCAAACACCGAATTTTTCAGCAATGTCTGCTATAGCATGAAGCGGATCGTAGGCTCCCTGCATCGTAGTTGAACAAGTTGCCCCTATAAAAAAGGGTTTCTGACCTGCTTCAATGGATGCTAAAACAGATCGTTCCAGTTCGGCAGGTATGATACGACCGGAAGCATCAGTTTTTACCTTAATCAGATTGCTCGAGCCAATTCCTAACAGATTGGCAGCCGTATCAAAAGAATAATGTGAGTGCTCATTGACAAATGCTACCAACCTCTCCCTCTTGTCGTATCCTTCAAATCTGCTATGGGGAGAAACCTTGTTACGTGCCGAAAACATAGCTACCAGATTAGCATTGCTACCACCGCTTAAAAATATACCGTCTCCCTGATGATAACCTATGTATGAATTCATCATGCTGATCATTTCTTTTTCTATCAACGATGCCACAGGTGCTACTTCATAAGTATACATGGAGGTGTTGGTAAGTGTTGTAAGCACATCTCCTATAAAAGAAGGGAGATTGAATCCGCCATAAAGTTGGTTGAGAAATTGTTTGTTTCCTGTTTTTACCGAATAATGCAGGTAGTCTTCTATTAGTTTAATAAACTCTTGCCCGGAAACGGGATGATCATCAACAGATAGATCGATTTTCTGACTTAATTGTTCCGGATTTTTATAATTAACAACATCTGTATAGTCAAGTTGGTTTATATATTTTTTTATTCTGTCAAAAGTTGCATCTAATAATTTACTATGGGTCATTCTGGGGATGTTTAATATTTTAATTTTATTTAAATATTTGAAATTGAGTTATTTATAAAATCAATGATGGGTAACAACATTACTTTTGTTGTATGCTTCTCTCACTGCATGCGCCACCTGCAATGCTGTTTCTTTATCAAGAGAAGAAGTAATTATGTGATTAAAATCGGGATTTTTGAGTGTACGTGCCAGCGCATATGCCGCAGCTATTTTCATAGATGGGGTTATTTTTTTCGCTCGTACATCGAGTGCTGCTCTGAAAATTCCGGGAAATGCCAGTACATTATTTACCTGATTGGGATAGTCACTCCTGCCGGTAGCAACAATAGCTGCACCTGAGGCCAGGGCTTCTTCCGGAAATATTTCAGGTGTTGGATTGGCAAGGGCAAATATTACAGGGTTTTTTGCCATGCTCCTGATATGGTTTTGAGTAAGGAGATTCCCTTTGCTTACACCTATAAAAACATCGGCATTTTCAAGAGCATCTTCCAGTCTGCCAGATATGTTTCTTAAATTTGTGTATTGAAGTAATTCTTTTTTTTCTGAAGAAAGGTCTTTTCTTTCCTGACTAATAATCCCTTTGCTGTCACAAACAAGTATTTGTTTTACAGAAACACATTCACTATCTTCCAGATCAATACATCTGAGCAGTTTGGTAATGGCAACCCCTGCAGCACCTGCTCCGTTGATTACTACTTTCATATCAGCAATATCTTTGTTGAGTAGTTTTGAGGCATTGATCAATCCAGCCAAAACCACTATGGCTGTGCCATGCTGATCGTCGTGGAAAACAGGAATGCCTATATCCTGCAACTGTTTTTCAATATAAAAGCAGCGAGGTGCAGCAATATCTTCAAGGTTTATACCACCAAAAACTGGTGCAATATTTTTGATGGTTTTTACAATTTCATCACTATCCTGCGTATTCAGGCAGATCGGAAAGGCATTGATTCCTGCAAATCTTTTAAAAAGCATACATTTTCCCTCCATTACAGGCAGGGAAGCCAATGCTCCTATATTGCCCAATCCTAAAACAGCAGAACCATCGCTTACAACAGCAACAGTATTTCCTTTAATTGTTAAGTCATAAACAGTTTCAGGATATCTTTCAATCTCAAGGGACGGACCGGCAACGCCAGGTGAATAAACTTTCGAAAGATCATCGGTGCTTAGCACTTTCGTTTTGTTTATAATTTCAATTTTTCCTGATAATTGTCTGTGTAATTCCAATGATTCTTTGTTATAATCCGGCATTTGTTATCTTGTTGTGAGATTTTCAATTAAGATTGCAAAGTTAATGTGTTTTGTGTAAATCCCAATTTATCAACAGCACGATGGTAATTCAGGTTCTTTATTTTTAAATGTTTGGTTGTCAGTGTTTCTGATGATTACTAAAATTAAAATCTTGTTTATTATCTTTTTTTCTTTACATTCACCGTTATTGTTTATTATATCTGAAAAAAACTCTGTGAATTATTCTTTCCTCATCGCTATTATCTGACGTTTAAGAACTTGATAATTGACAATTTTAATCAATATTTTTATTTTCAGGGAAAATGTTTCCCACAGCTTTCATTCGTATTTGTATCAAAAATCATTTATTTTAAATTTTTGTTAGTTTTCAATACCCGAATATCTAAATGATTTTACCTTCGTAACGAGTACTATTAATGAATTATTTTCATACAGATACGCTGTTGTAAAACAAAACAATCCCTACCTAAACAAGTAAAATTTACAGTTTGTTGAACGCTTCCGAAAGAATTTAATTATGAAGTATGTATGATAGGATAGTAGAATAAAGTGTGCGTTTTTTTTTATCCATTGGGTTGCGAGTTAATCACCAAATAAGGTGAAGTGATTATGCCAGACAGTTCAAAATATACAAGCAAAATAGAATTGAGCATCAATGACCGGAGAGGTTTTATGAATTGTGGATAATTAAAAATGGGTGTTCAGAAAATCGCATTTAACCTCTCATTATGCGAATTCGGAAAAATATGGTTTTTATTCTATGCTGTCGTGTTTATTTTTGTACAAAATGTTGTTGATAAACATGTTTTGTTTCGTATTTTCAAAATAATAAGATTGAGAAAAATTCTGAATGAAAAGATGGTATTGAAAAGCATAAAAAGTTTTCCTCAAAAAAATAAAAGAACTTCTACTGGCATAATAGAAAAAAAGTCAGCACGGATACTGCATGATAAGTATGTGTTATTGCTTGGCATTCCAACTGTATCGCTGGCGATGTATCTTTTATTTGGGAAAAATATGGATGTTTTTTTCTCTTCCAATGTGTTCATTATCCTATTGCATAATATATTGATGACATTTTTGATATGGATGGGGGTAAGAAAGATTGTTATAGTTCTCTGGGAAAAATTCCCATGGGAGAAGCATCCCCTTAAGCATTTGTTTTGGGAAATCGGATTGGTCGCTTTTTATGTAATGTTGATCAGTTTATTGAATTACGGGTTTCTGATAATCACAGAGTCTGTTGATCTGATCTTTCATGGGTCTTTTTTGATGTCTTTATCCATAGCACTCATTGTTACCTATTTTATTACTTCCGTGCACGAAGCATGGTTTTTTTACACCCAATGGAATATATCACGCTTAAAAGAGAAAACCCTTGAAAAGGAGAATTTGCAGTCGCAGTATGAAACACTGAAAAGTCAAATAAATCCCCATTTCCTTTTTAATACCCTTAATACTATTACCAATTTAATTGAGGAGGAACCTGAAATGGCTGTAAGGTATGTGAATAAAACAGCAGATTTTTTGCGAACTGTTTTAAACCTGAAAGATAAGCAGGTGATAAGGGTTGAAGAAGAGATTGATTTGATCAAAGATTTTTATGACTTGCAGCTACAACGATTTGCGGATAATCTGAAATTACATATCAACATTAAAAAAGAAAATCTTTCGCAAAAAATACCCCCTCTGGCATTACAAATGTTGTTTGAAAATGCCTTAAAGCATAATGTTATTTCGAGTGAAAATCCACTCATTATAACTATTAAAGATCATGAGCAGGATTACATTGAAGTAAAAAACAATCTGCAGAAAAAGAAAGTGTTTGCTCAGTCTCATGGTATAGGATTAGCTAATATTGTAAGCCGATATGGTTTCTTGAGTAATAAGAAGGTGGAAATCGTTGAGAATGAAAGTTTTTTCTGTGTTCGGATACCATTGCTTAAAATTTTGTAATGCATTGCCCAGGATCAACAACAAAATACTTTTATTCCAATTTTTTTTACCCAATAAAAAAAATAACTGCAAGCAATGTTATGATTAAACAGCAGGGCTTTTCTTCAAAATAATCGTGTTGATATTGTCTTGAAAAATGTTCTGATTGCATGTATGAATTGGTTATTGAGACGTAACAGTCAACATTTTCAATTCTTGCAGATCAACTTTTTGTTCGTACATTAGCATGCAAGAAAAATACGTTTGAGTAATTTCTGAAAATCAAATTTTTAATGAGATGCGAACATTGATTATTGAAGACGAGGCGCCTGCTGCAAACAGATTGGCTAAACTCATACATAAAATTGAACCAGAAGCCATTATTGAATGCACGCTCGATTCTGTTTCATCTGCTTTAAGGTGGTTTGATCAACATACATTACCAGATTTGGTATTCATGGATATCAATCTGGGTGATGGTCTTAGTTTTGAGATTTTTGAAAAAACTGAGATCGACTGCCCGGTCATCTTCATAACTGCTTATGATGAATATGCTATCAAAGCTTTTAAGGTAAACAGTATTGATTATCTTTTGAAACCTCTTAAAGAAGACGAGCTCAGAAAGAGCATAGAAAAATACAAACAATTTCGCCCAAACCGGCAATTGCAATCAGAAAATCTGAAAGCACTTTTTGAGCAAATAAAAAATCCGGAAAAAGAATGGAAACAAAGATTTGTGGTTCATTTTGGTGATAAACTCAAATCAGTGGAAACTTCTGCCGTTGCTTATTTTATGATCATAGAAAAAAATACTTTCCTTGTTACACATCAGAATGATTCTTTTGGCATTAACTATTCATTGGATCAAATCATTGTTTTAATTGATCCCTCAAAGTTTTTCAGGGTAAACCGAAAATATATCGTTTCATTCAAATCTATAAAAAATATGTGGAGTTACTCCCGGTCGCGGGTCAAACTGATGCTCGATCCCCCTGCAGGTGAAGATGTAATTGTTAGTACCGACAGAAGTTCTGCCTTTAAAGATTGGTTGGATCAATAAAAAAGGTTTGGTTATAATATCCAAACCTTTTAAAAAATGAGATTGAAATCGGTAATTTTTAAGGGATTGACAATCTACGACTATTTGTTTTTGACAAATTTTAGTTTAATTACTTTCTCATCGTTGTTCGTCATAACTTTCACCAGTTGTGGTTCCAGTTTTTTTAGCTGTGGTTCTACTTCTTCTTTCAGTATATCGTTTGTAGCAAAAACTCTGCTGTATTCCATCGTGTCTTTTCCGTTGCTTTTCAGCACAAAATAAACCGTTCCCGAAATCTCAAGTTCTTTTGCCACCACCGGATATCTGATCTCTTTTTTCAGAAGTTCAGCCGCAGAAGATGAAGTTTGAGCAATGTTTCTGTTGTCTGTGGCTGACGTAGTTGTCACAAATAAAATTACCATACCAATAACAGAAAAAAATCTTGTTTTCATGATTGAATGTTTTAATGAATACTATAATAAAAGGTTGCTGTTTTAATTATCAATAGTTGTGCCATTGTGTTTATGTAATTGATATATAGAGATTATGGGTTGTGATGGAGGGTGTTACAGGCATTACTGTGTTCAAATGCGAACGTAATTTGCCCGCTTTTGAACACGAAAAACTAATCAAACTTTAAAAGTTTTGAATCATGTCCTGAAAAACAACCGGGATTTTGTGTTGAGTAGGACAGGCAGGTTTACCATTCAGGGTTCTCGTAAATCCTAAAGGTGTTAACTATTTGAAAAGCAATGCTTCCGGGGAAAGCATAACCCTCAAATATAACACTGCCGATCAAGGTAAATAGTTCTTTGCTGTCAATTTCCAGGTAAAATCTTATTGCCGGTTGCAGGTAATCCGAAAATCGCAAAGTTTACAGTTTTTAGTGTCAGGGGTTTTCGTAAAGGGAATTTCTTTATCAAATATCTTGTTGATGAGCGTTTTCAACTCTTTTTCAAATCTTTCAAGGGTTTGCTCATCAATATCTTTTTTTTGCTTATCGATAATTATTGAAGGTGAGAGTAATCCTTTTCCAATACTTCTCAAAGAAAAGATACCCGGTATAACAGGGTTTACGCTCTGCTTAGATTTTTGGAAAAGATTTGCATACATGAGCAGTTGAAAAGTCTTTCCCAGTTTCATTTGGGTAATAAGATCTGCCCAGTCAGTAAGTTTTAATTCAGATGCCGGGTCCACTTTTCCCGTTTTATAATCAATGATTCTTGTTTTTTTACCCGATTGATCAATTCTATCGGCAGTGCCTGTGATTTTCACTTTTTTCTGTTTTTCACCATGAGGGATGTTAAGGTAAGCTGTAAATGTTTTTTCTGAATTCAGGTAGGTTATATAGTTGTTGTTTCTTTTCTCCTGTTCAACAAATTTTTTCTCAAATTTCAGGAAATTTTCTACGTATCTTACAGATACCTTAAACATCAGCAGGTTTTTACCTCTTGAAATATCTCCTCCGGGGTAGAGTTTTTCAAATTTTTTCTGTGTTAGTTTGGGCACCTTTTTTAGCATCTGATCGAGCTTTTCACTTTCCAGTATCTTTTTTCCACCAAAATATTCTTCGTATAAATCTTGTAATACTTCATGAACAATGCTTCCCAGTGTATTGGCTTCAATGGTTTCTTCCAAAGTATCAGTTTCGGAAATACCTGCTATGTGCCGGAAATAAAAAAACAAGGGGCATTTAATATAATGATTCAACGTAGTGGGAGAGAAACCTTTTTCATTAATCTGTTCGAGTATTTTCAAAATTTCAGGTGTTTTCCTGATGATAATATCGGTTTGGCTCTGATTGGTTGCTGAGGGTAGAGAGATGATCTGGTTGCTGATTGTAATAGCAGGATTGTAGGATGGTAATTCCATTTCTAGTTGAGTGATGAATCTGCTTTTTTCGCTACTTCCGATATCCTGGGTTTGAGTGTTGTAAATGATATAAATGTTTTTAGCTCTTTGCAACAACCTGTAGAAATGGTAAGCATATACTGCATCTTTATCTTTTGTAACGGGTATGTTGTAATTTATTTTTATATCAAAAGGAATAAATGAGTTTCCTGGTTTGGATGCGGGCAATATATCTTCATTTGCCGAAAGTATAATCACATTCTCGAAATCCAGGTTTCTCGTTTCCAGCATACCCATTATCTGAAGACCCTGCAATGGTTCGCCAATCATAGAAATACGTGATTCACGACTCATGGATTGGAAAAACATAAAAAGATTGTACAAATCCCATCCTATTTGATTCTCCTGAAGATAATTTTTGAGTTTTCTGATTACGATCTTTAAATCATATAAGGATTCAAAATCGGTAAACCATGGCGATTTTTCAATGGAAATGCCTTTACTTGCAGAATGGTCTTTGAATCCATGATGGAGCAAAAAAATAAGGTTTTCTAAAGCATCAAGTAAGCCGGCAGGATGGGTTGCAAAATTTCGGAAAAGAAAACCATACAAACCCTGAATGCCGTTGTTTTGATTTTGTTGTTGTTCATCTTCACGAAAAACACGCAAAAATGGATTTTTAGACTTGTTGATGGTTTCTATCCAGTTATTGTATTGCAAAGTGTTATATCCTTTTGATATCCAGATAAGCTGTATGGCAGGATGTCCAAAAAAACGCAGCAGGTCTTTGTAGTAAAAGGCCGGTTCGGATCCTGGTTTTGCTGTTTTCATCCTTTGCGTGGTGATATGCATCTGAAAAACTGAAACAATTAACCCGTAAAGTGAGGTTTTTCTTAAGGGATACCCCATAGTTATGTTAACTTTCTCAATTTCTTTGGGTATAGAATTGATCATGGGCATCAAAAGATTTTCATTGGCCAGCACTACAGTTGTTTTAGAACTGCTGGTCTGCTCAATGGGCAGATTTTTTAAGATATTGGCACAGAGCTTAACCTGGTTAACACTTTTGGCAATTCCGAAAATCCTGATGTTTTTGGGTTGTATGCTAAAGTTGTTTTCAAGAAAAAGACTGTTATCTCTTTTTTCTTTTTTGAGTTGTTTTCGCAGAAATAGCCCTGCCTCGTGATTCTTATTTTTAGGGTTGTTGATATAATAGCTGTCTGCATCCCACAATTGTTCTGCAATCCCTCTTTTTTTTAAGGTGCTTGTAAGTTTTTCTTCGGAGTCGGACAAGGCGTTGAAACCAGCGAAAATTATTTTTTCCCATGGTAGTTCGATCCTATGAGCATCATGAGCCGCGATTCGGTAAGCCAATCCGTGGTAGGCAAGTTTTTTTTCCAGCAGATTTTCTTTGAATTTCTGATGATAAGTGTTTAGTTTTTTAAAAAATTGCAGGTATTTCAGTTGAAATTCGGTAGGTTCCTTATGTTCCGGATTCCAGGTTTCTATGCGTTTGATATCCAAAATATTGTTGAATAATTTCTCTGCATTTTCCACATGGGCATCAATATCGTTAAAATCTCTGAGAACAACCGGGGCCCATTTAAGAAATTCTTCCAATTCGTCAGCCTTGTCCTTTTCTATCTTTTTGTAGGTTTGATAAAACTCAAGCAACAAAGAAACTGATTCAGGGATTTTTAGTTTAGTCATACGTGCAACCAAATCATCCATGCTCATAATGTCAGGAGCCCAGGCAGCGTTGTTAATGACTTTTGACAGGTATTTTTTTAAAAACAGACCTGCCCTTTGATTGGGGGTTACAATGCATAGGGCACGTAGTTTTTTATTATCTGTTTTGCCAACATAATCAGCAACCTGTTCCAGGAAGGTGAGCATAATGATTGATTTTACGGAGAAATCCTATTTGTTTTGTTGAAGCATTTTTTCGGCTTGAGCAATTTTTTCGGTAGTACCAAGGTCTGCCCAATGGCTGGAGTCATGCTCATAAGCCATGATTTTGTGTTGAAATGCCAGGCGCAGATAAACCTGGTTAATTGAAAATTTTCCGGTTTCAGTTATTTCCGGAAAAATATACGGGCTGATAACATGTACACCGCTAAAAGCCAGTGCTTTTGGAGGGGTTGGGGTAGAGTAGCATTTTATTTGGGTACCTGTTTGAATATTTTGCCATCCACATAAACGGTTATCATACCATAAAAAACCTCTTGTGGAACTTCTGCCGCTTACCGCCAGAGTTGCAAGTGCCTGTTCGTCAAGGTGTTTTTGGTACATGTCTTTTAAGTTAATGTCGGAAATGATGTCTACATTATGGACATAAAAAGGTTCTTCACCATATAAAAATTCAGCGGCTTTTAACAATCCTCCTCCAGTATCAAGCAGCATACTGCTCTCATCAGAAATATGAAACTTTACTCCAGGGTATTTGTATTCGCTTATGGCTTTTTTTATTAATTCAGCAAAATGATGTACATTTATCACTATTTCCTCAACATCAGCATTTAAAAGCGTTTCTATAGTTCTTTGCAACATGGTTTTTCCGCTTGCTTCTACCAGTGCTTTGGGTTTGTCATTTGTTAAGGGTGCAAGACGTGTGCCCAGCCCTGCTGCAAAAATCATTGCTTTTTTACCCATCTTTATTTCGTTTTATTAGGCAAATCCATTAAATTGATATTTGTTATTTGATTTTTTTTGCTTTACACAAATTTTTCTTTTTCGCTGCCCTCAACCCACACTTTCTGCATTCATGTTTCTCTGGTGCAGGTTTTATGGCACCACTTTTTTTACACATTTTATCTGCCATTGTTTTTATTGTTTTGATATAAAGCAAAAATGCTGGTTAAACATGTGCACATATTCTAAAAATAATTTTGGGTTTGTTTTTTTTAAAAACAGTCATTAAGGCATTCAGTTTTTTGAGTAAAAGTTAAGGATTGAAATAGTAATCTGTTTCATTTCTGAAATAATCTTTATTTTAAATTGTATTCATTGGCCAAAATGGCTCTTCTTTGTGTTTGAGATCAACGGTTATGTCATATTTTTTTTCAAGATAACGGGCAAGTTTTTCGGCGCTAAAAACAGAGCGATGCTGTCCACCTGTGCAACCATACGAAACCATCAAATGGGTAAATCCTCTCTTTAAATAAGCATCGACTGATTTTTCAACAATTTTCGAAGTATCCTCAATAAATTCTTTCACGGTCTTTTCTTTCTCAAGGTAATCAATAACCTCTTTATCTTTGCCAGTCATCAGTTTATATTTTTGCTCTCTTCCTGGGTTTGGAAGACTTCGGCAATCAAACACAAAACCGCCTCCATTTCCTGATTCGTCAACCGGAAAACCTTTTTTAAAAGAAAAACTTCTGATGCTTACTTTGAGAACAGCAGAGGGTTTATCAAATTTTTTCAGGTTTGGTGACTGGATTATCTTTTCTGCTATTTCTCTGAGATAAGGGGTTTGTGCAGGAATTTTGTTGTTGCTCAAAAGCCATTGAAGGTTTCTTTTGGCGTAGGGGATACTTTGCAAAAAAAGAGATTTTTTTTCATAAAATCCCCGGAAACCATATGCACCCATTGCCTGCATGATGCGTATAAGAACAAAACCATAGAAATGTTTTCTGAAAAGTATTTCATCAAATTGATGTTGTTTTTTCAGCGATTCTATATAATATGTCAGTAACTCCTCTCTTTGATCAGGATGAATATTGGCTTTGGCATCAAAGAGTAGTGAAGCGATATCGTATTGCAAGGCACCTTTTCTTCCCCCCTGATAATCAATAAAGTATGGTTCTTCGTTTCTGATCATAATGTTGCGTGATTGAAAATCGCGATAAAGGAAAAAATCCTGATCAGCTTCAAGCAGATAGTCACAGAAAGAATGAAAATCATCTTCCAGTTTTTGTTCATCATAAAAGATACCTGCAAGTTTCAGAAAGTAATATTTAAAATAGTTCAAATCCCACATCATAGAGTTTCTGTCGAAAGCATGCCGGGGAAAACACACAGAAAAATCAAGTTCTTTGGCCGCTTTTATTTGAAAAGAGGGCAACTTGTCAAGTATTTTCCTGTACAGACCCATGATATGATCGCTAAAAAGTACTTGTTCGCGATTGTGGGGAAGAAGGGAATAGAGAGTAGTATCTCCTAAATCTTCAAGTAGATAGGAGAATTTTTGCGTATTTTGTGCCTTGATTTCAGGAACAGGAAGACCGAGTTTTCTAAAATGGCTGGTGAAACTTAAAAAAGCGTTGTTCTCCTCCTCAATTGGATTGTAGGCACCCATGGTTGTTCCCTGCCGATGATAAATCCTGAAATACTTTCTGTCTGATCCGCTGGCAGGAAGAGGTTGAATGTCGGTAGGAGATTCACCGCTGTAATCCAAAAATAATTCTCCAATGATTTTTTGCTGTTCTGTGTGGTTATGCATGAGTTGTTTTTATGAATGATTTCAAGATTTTCAGATCAAAGTTAGTCAATTATGAATTTTTTCAGTAAAACTTTTATTTGTTCGTGCAATTCTTCTATAGAGCCATTGTTGATAAGGGTATGGTCTGCCTGTTTGATGCATTCGGAAAGATTCTGTTTGTTAGGATCATCGGAGTGCATCTCTCTTTGCTCGTTTTCTAAAAATGTTTGAAAATCTATTTTATCTGTTGCTGATTGTCTTTGTTGAATTCTTTGATACCTGAGTTGTATATCGGCATCAACGGCAAGCAAAATGAAACCTTTTTGACTTCTTAATAATTCAATTTCGCCCGGGGTTCTTATGCTTTCAATAACAGAATTTCTGCCCGATTTTATGGATTGATGCATCAGTTGTTCAACAATATAGGCAGGGTGATTCTTTTTTCTTATCTCATTGGCTGTTTTGGTAAGTGAATCACGGTTTACGGTGTTACCTTCTGATTTAATGATGTTTGCTATGTAATCTCTAACAGAAAAATGCAGGAATCCATGATGTTTACAAAGATAGTCTACCACAGCTCCTTTGCCTGCGCCCAGTGTTCCTGTAATTCCAATTATTTTCATAGGTGTATGGTTTTAAATCATTCATAGTGATTGGCTTGTGATTTTGTGTTGCTCTTCAGATCAATTCATTTTCACCACTAAAAGTTATCTTCGTATGCATAGAAAGCCAATCATGGAGGTTTCGTTTTTTTTCTTGTTTTCCGAAGGTAGCTCTTGGCAAATCAAAATCGTTGATTATCAACGATTGCTGAAAGTTTACGTTTTAACCACGTTCTATTTATTGTGCTGGTCATCACCGACTGATGATAGTGAGACGGTCGCCCGGATTATTATTTTTCGTACTTTGTCTTGTTATGATGTATCTAGAACACACTCCTGCAAACAGTTTCTGCCTTTATTGCAAATTTGCTGGCAAAGATATACAATATGTTCGTTTCACGGAAAACCTCAGACTCTATTGATTGGTCATGTATGCGTTTTAGCAAATACTTTCTTTTGAACGAAGCCAATAGGTTTCTTACTAATTCTCTTTTATAAAGTCAATATGCAGTAAGATTTTACAACCAAAGCTCGTCTGCTGTTTTTTGGTTCTTTTGAACAATATATGAGTCCACTCCGAAAACTTGTTTTCGGCAATTCTGTGTTCATTTTCTTTTTTTAAACACATTGATTATCAGGATTTAGCATCTGTGAAAATCTGTGTAATCTGTGGATAATTTACTTTTCAGAGTGGACTCATATTATTATATTCACGAAACCAGAGATTACTTTCATACACTCAAAACTATCCTTCATACAATTGCTGACAAAATTCTTTGATTAACGCTCTGTAGATAGTAATTTTGCACTGGAAATCTAAATTACTATGGCTGAGAAAAACCGAAACTCATGGGAGGTGGTGATAGCGTTAAACGCTTGTTCAGATGGGAATATGTCATTTTTAAGATTCCCGTTATAAAAAAGTGTTGCCTTTAAAAGGGAAACACTTTTTTATTAATGGTTTATCTGATTTTAATGTTTCTATTAAGTTATTTTTTATCTGATTAGTTCGTTTTGAGAAAAGTATTAAGAACATTTATTATTGATGATGAATCTGATTCCAGGGATCTGCTCAGCTTCTTATTGATGCATGACCGCCAACTGGAAGTCATTGGATATTATGCTGATGCATCAAATATTCTGCAAGAAATTGAGCAGTATAATCCTGATGTTATTTTTACTGATATATCTCTTCCTGTTCTTGGAGGTATAGAAGCCGCCGAGCTGATTCGGGAGAAATTTCCTCATGTGAAAATTGTATTTTTAACTGCCTATTCAAAGTATAAATCAAGAGCGATGCAGCTTGCACCCTCTGGTTTTTTACTCAAACCGTTTGATCTGGATGATGTAAAAGCCTGCCTCTACCATCTGAAACAAGATTAATTTTCCTGATCTAACTTCTTTTTTTATTTTATTTTTGAGTATCTAGTAAACAATGTATGTTAATCGAATTTGGGTTTCGTTAGAATTAGTTAACCGAAATTCCACTACTCTTTGTTATTTTTTATGTAAAATTAATTAAATTAGCTTTTTTGTTTCTGATGTTGATAAACCATTCTTTAATCAGGTTATGCAGCTAATTTTCCGGAAAAAACTCTGTTTCTTATTATTGTTGTTTACTACAGTATCATTATCTCAGGCACAATATCCCAGCTTTAAAGAGATTCATACAGGAAACGGATTGGCACAAAACCAGGTTACCTCTTTTTTTCAGGATAGCAATGGATATGTATGGTTGGGAACTAAAGCCGGATTGACCCGTTATGATGGTATCAAATGCACTAATTTCTTTGAGAAGGATGGCTTGGCGTGTGATTTTGTAACCAGTATAACAGAAACATCCGGGGGCAATATTGTTGCCATATGTAAAAAAGGTATATCGGTTTTTGATGGTGAATCCTTTACCCCTTATTTATTCGAGGGTAATTCGCAGTTCTACAGATGGAAAAACACTCAGTTTATTACTCATGCCTTGAATGATGATTGGGTTTTTACAATAGCTTCAGGAGAAAATATTGTTTTTAAAAATGGCGAGTATTATCCCGCTGATACACTCTTTCCGGGAATAGGCAAATATCACATTAATTATTTTTGGTTTGGAAAGGACAATGAGAGCTTTTTGTTTCAAAACAAATCTGGCTTGTATCTGTATCATAATGAAAAGATTATCGATTTCAAATCCATTGATCCTGATCAGTTTGCTTCTGTAATGTTGGCTTGCGATCAATCATTTGTATCACAAATAGGGGATAGTTTGTATTTTTTTGATCAGAATAGTCTTGTTCCGGATACCGTTATCCGGAACCCATTTTATGAAAAAGAAAACTGGAGTATAGATTTTATCGATGATGACAAAATTGTTTATATGATTGAATCGCCCAATATACTTCATCTGGGGGATTTGGAATCGGGAAAAGTCATACAAGGTTATTCTTTCAATTTCCCCCGCATTTGGTCTGTTGAATCCGACAGAGAGAAAAATATATGGATTATTGGCGAAAGAGGTGCGAATCTGATCCTGAATCATGCCATTTTAAACTTTCCAAAAGGAAATAATGGACCTTATTATATCTGGGACCTGGTGCAGGATATGGAGGATAATATTTGGGTAAGCTCTTTTACAACCGGACTTTGGCAGTTTGATGGGGAAGGTTTTATTCCACAAAAAATAAAAGGACTAAACACCAAAAACAAAAAAAGAAAGAATCTTATCTTTTACATGGGGTCTTTCAGAGATAAAGAAGGAAATGTTTGGCTACCAACTTCAAAGGGAGTTGTGAAAGTTGAAAATGGAATTCCACAATATCAGCCACAGATTCCTTCCGGACAAATACTATATGGTTATCAGAACCCGTATAACGATTATATTTTTTTCGGTATGATGAATGAACTGGTTGTTTTAAAACCTGATGATTCTGTTACATCCCATAAAATTTTCCCCGGAGAAAAACAGGGTGCAATCCTTTCACTTACCTCCGATAAATATGGTAATACATGGGTTGCAAACTCTTCTGGTATTTCAGTTTGGAACGGTCAGGGATTTACACATTTACCCCAGGATAGTCTGCAGTTTGATAAAGGTGCTTTTTCTATGGTAACAGATCATAAAGGAAATATATGGATCGGGAACAGTAAAGGACTATTTTTATATGATTATTCTGGTGATATCAGAAAAATTGAAAGTGATTTCACCAATCATTATGTCACAGATTTGCAGGTTGTAGATAGTACAGGCCTCTTTATTGGCATGATTGGGGGTATGGCATATCTTGATCTTCAGTCATTTTATAATGACAATCATACTCATATTGAGTTTTTTGATAGCAGTAACGGTTTTTTAGGTATGGAAGTATTGCAAAATGGTAGTACAGTATTAAATGATGGCACCATTCTTATCTCCGCTTCTGACCGGATCATACGTTTCGACCCTAAGAAAATAAAATTGAATACTATTAGTAATCCTAAAATTATCCTCCGGGATATTTTTATTTTAGGTGAAGACATGAAATGGCACCCTGCAAATTTGAGAAAACTTCCTCATAACCAAAAAATTGTATTTAAACATAATGAAAATTTCCTGCAATTTCACTTTGAGGCAGTTACGATGACTCATGCAGAAAAAGTATTGTATCGGTATAAAATTGAAGGATTTGAAGACCAATGGTCTGAACCTATTCGTGAGAGATTTGTAAATGTAACGCTTTTGCCACCTGGCGATTACACTTTTTGGATTGATGCTGCAAACGCAAATGGTGAATGGTCTGAAAACCCCGTGAAATTTGAGTTTTCTGTTCTTCAACCCTGGTGGCATAAATCTGTTGTGGTGATGATAGGAGTTGTTCTGTTGGTTTTACTGATTGTATTGGTGGTTATGTTTATATACGACAGGGTAAAACAACAGAAATTTAAAAAACTGCAGGTAGAAAAAAGAATCGCAGAACTTAAGTTAGGTGCTTTGAAATCGCAGATAGATCCCCATTTTGTATTTAATGTGATGAATAGCCTTGGTTCTTCCATTTTTAAAGGAAACAGCATGGAAGCTTACGCAACACTTACCAGGTTTGCACATCTGGTGCGACAAGCCATAGAAAACAATGAGTCTTCTTTTTCTACTATTGAGTTTGAGATTGACTTCGTAAAATCTTATCTTGATCTTCAAAAACAAAGATTTAAAAACGTATTTGATTATACAATTTCTATTGATAATAAGGTGGATACACGTACTTTTGTGCCCCGGCTGTTAATTCAAAATCTGGTTGAAAATGCAGTTAAACATGGTGTAGCGCCACTAAAAGAGAACGGAAGGGTGGAAATCAGTATTAACAAACTTCCTGATTCTACTCTTTTGGTTGTTGAGGATAATGGTATCGGTCGTAAAGCATCACTGGAACAACAAAACGGCTCCACCGGGATCGGTCTTTCGGTAAACCGGGAATTGATCAGTATTTTTAATCAATCCAATGTTAAAAAAATTAAAATGGAAGTCATCGACCTTTTTAACCCAGATAATTCTCCGGCAGGAACCAGAATTGAAATAGTGCTTCCGGATAGTTATAAATATGAAATATATGAGCAGAGAAAAGTAAAACATATTGATGAATTGATTGATTTGTGATGTCTAAACCCCTTTAACAAATGCATACAATCATGGAATCCTTATTAAAGATAAGATTTAAGAATTATTAAAACTGATACTTTCCCTTTTTACTAAAGAAAAAGGGAAAACATAATCACAGAGAAAGTTTTAAAGTGTATTTTTGGGTATGCAGAATGAACTCTTTTTTATCTGATATGAAAACGTAAGGTGATTTAAAAAATGAATGCAATGCAAATAAAAGTATTTTTGGTTGATGATGAACCTCATTCGATAGACTTGGTAAAATCTATCCTCGAAAATCACTCTGACGTAAAAATTGTTGGCGTAGAATCAAACCCGGATGAAGTGATTTCACACATAAGATTTTCACGTCCTGATTTGATTGTTTGTGATATAGAAATGCCTGGAATAACCGGAGTTGATCTGGTAAAACAATTACGTGAGCTGAATTACAGTACAGATGTAATTTTCCTTACTGCCCATAAAAATTATGCGCTTGACGCCTATAAAATTCATCCTTTTGATTACATTTTAAAACCTGTTGATCCAACTGAATTATATGACTCTGTAAACAGATGGCAAAAATTGAGAATGGAAAAAATAAACGCCGCCGGTTATCCGCTATTGAATAATGTTGCAGATGCATACGAGAAACTGAGGTTTAACAATATCAACGGTTTTATATTGCTGAAACCTGATGACATTCTTTATTGCGAAGCAAAAGGAAATTATACACTCTTGAATCTGATCGCCGGGAAAAAAAAAGAAATGATTAGCCAAAACCTGGGTGCTTTAGAAGAAAAACTTTCTAAACATAGATTTTTTAGACTAAACAGGTCTTTTATTGTCAACTTACAATACATGGTGGAAATTGATAAAAAGAAAAAAGTATGCAGAATAAAACACAAAGAGGTATCGATTGATCTACCCGTTTCCATTAAACGTGTTCGTGAATTGGAAAAATATATCTGAAATTTAAAGATTAAAATTGATTTTGCTCTTTGATCAGTCTTTTTAATTCAGAAAAATTGATACTTTTACAGGCATTTTCTAAATTAGTTGGCATGTGAAACTCTTTTGCTTTTTGTTATGAATCAAAATGAATAAAAAACTTTGATCAGATGTGTTTTTTTCTTCTCATTTTAGGTCTAAAAAAACCATCTTCGTTCCAGATTATATTTAAACGGTAATCAGATAAATATTATATTTCAGATCGATTTTTTTACAGCGATTTCAAAAATAATACTCAATAAAAACAGAGCGTTAAAATCAATTTATTAAAAACGAAAACAAGTTATGGAAAAAACAAGTAATCAGCTACCGGGTGATGCCAATATGCCCAGAATCATTTATTTATCTGTAGTGGCCGCGTTGGGCGGTTTCCTTTTTGGATTTGATAGTGGTGTAATTAATGGTACTGTCGACGCACTTCAGGGAGCATTTAACTCAGATGCCGTTGGTACAGGATTCAACGTTGCCTCTATGTTATTGGGTTGTGCAGCAGGTGCATTTTTTGCCGGAACATTGGCCGACAAATTTGGACGTAAGTACGTTCTGATTGCCGCAGCAGTAATGTTTATTGTGAGTGCCTGGGGATCAGGAATTTCAAATAATTCAACAGAGTTCGTTTTTTACCGCATCATCGGTGGTTTGGCTGTAGGTGCTGCCAGTATCCTTTCACCTGCTTACATTGGAGAAATAGCTCCTCCGCAGATCAGAGGCAGATTAATCTCTCTGCAGCAACTGGCCATTGTTTTAGGGTTGTTTTTTGCCTTTTTCAGTAATTATAACATCGCTTTGCAAGCCGGAAGCGCTTCCAGCGAATTGTGGTTGGGTTTTAATGCCTGGAAGTGGATGTTTTGGATGGAATTGATTCCGGCATCATTGTTCTTTTTACTTCTTTTGTTTATTCCCGAATCTCCGCGGTATCTGGTTGCCGCCGGAAAGGCATCCAAAGCGCTGGATGTTTTAGCAAGTTTGACAAACAGATCTCTGGCCAGTTTGCAGGTAGAAGAAATTAAAAGTACTGTGATAGGTCAGCGTAAACCACGTATGAGTGATATTATTAGCAATACAACAAAAAAAGTACATCCTATCGTTTGGATCGGAATCGCACTGGCTGCTCTTCAGCAATTTACCGGTATTAATGTGGTTTTCTATTATGGCTCGGTGTTGTGGCAGGCAGCCGGTTTTACCGAAGCAGATGCCCTTTTGCAAAATGTTATAACTGGTGTTGTGAATATCAGTTTCACTATCCTGGCTATTTATCTCGTGGAAAGACTGGGAAGAAAACCTTTGCTAATGATTGGTGGTCTGGGACAGGCGCTCATGTTAGCTATACTTGGATTATTGTTTTCATATGGTTCTCAACCTGCTGCCAACGGAGATAGTATTGAAATGGTTGGTAACAATGGAGTCTATGCATTGCTGGCAGCAAATGCATACGTAGCGTTTTTTGCTTTTACCTGGGGACCCATCATGTGGGTTATGCTGGGTGAGATGTTTTCCAATAAATTCAGAGGTGCTGCCCTGGCAGTAGCAGGTCTGGTGCAGTGGTTGTCAAACTTCCTTATCACCATTACTTTCCCCATTTTGCTGGCCAGTATCGGTCTGGGCGTTTCCTATGGTATTTATGCTGCTTTTGGTGTTGTAGCTTATTTTGTTGTCAAAAAATACGTCACCGAAACCAAAGGCAAAACCCTGGAGCAGATATCCAAAGAACAGGAAGATATATTGAATACAACCGTTTAAAAACAGCAGATTTTCAAATATTATGCTTGTTTTGCTATCAAACCGATGGCAAAACAAGCATGTGTTTTTAAAACATACATTATCATGTTAAAAGGTATCTCACCCTTGCTTTCCCCCGAACTCCTGAAAAACCTTTCTATGATGGGGCATGGCGATGAAATTGTTCTGGCAGACGCCCATTTTCCCGGTCATGCTTTTAATT
>CAYPFV010000032.1:0-22639 GCA_964410015.1 uncultured Bacteroidales bacterium | reverse complement strand
CAACGGTCATGTCCCAGTCGGTGATCCACGACATGGAAGGATGATCGCTCACCAGTAATCCATTTTCCTGCCAGAGTATGTTTCCCTTACTGTCAAGGCGTTGCAGTCTGATGTTGTAATTGTTATCTTCTTTGGAATAATAGCCAACATAATAATCACCATTAGTTGCCATAGCAATTTTTGGTTTTACCTGCTCGCCGTATAAATCAGTAATTTGCAGGTTTTCGGATGGATTGCTGCTCCATTGTGCCATAGCAAGGGTAGCAATCATGGTGAACAAATGTATAACAAAAATTTTTGCCATCAGAGAAGTTATTCGTTGTCTTGTATTGTTTTTAAAATAATATAATGGTTTATTGCAATTCCTGCATTATTTCATCTGTTAACTCCAGATTATGAAATACATTTTGTACGTCATCATCATCCTCGATCAGATCGATTAATTTAAGTGTTTTCAAACTATGTTCTTTGTCTAGCGAGACAGTGGTTTGGGGTATTCTTTGAAGTTCCTGTTTTTCGGGTTCAAGTCCGAGTTCTTCCAGTTTTTTCTGCATGGAACCAAAGTCTTCCATTGCGGTGTAAATGGTGAAATACTCGTCGTCATCTGTTTCCACCTCTTCTGCACCGGCATCAATAACTTCCAGCATAAACTCATCGGCATCAAGATTGTTTTTGGGTACGGTGAACACACCCTTGCGATCGAAAATAAAGTCGAGAGCGCCGTGGGTTTCGAGTTTTCCATTGTGCTTGTTAAAATACGATCTTATGGCAGAAACTGTGCGTTGCTGGTTGTCGGTAAGGCATTCTACGATAATTCCCACGCCACCGGGGGCAATGCCTTCGTAGGTGATTTGTTGAAAATCGGCTGCATCTTTTTCGCCCGCCTTGCTGATGGCGCGCTGTATGTTATCTTTGGGCATGTTTGCCCCTTTGGCATTGGCAAGTGCCAGTCGTAAACGCGGGTTTGCCTCCGGATCGCTGCCTCCTTCTTTTACGGCAACGTTGATCTCTTTGATTATATTGGAGAAAATTTTTGACCTTTTGGCGTCCACCGCTGCTTTTTTTCGCTTTATGGTTGACCATTTGCTGTGTCCTGACATATTGTTTTTTTTGGTGAATAATTTCTAATGGGATGAACCGTTTTTTATGCGTCAATCCTTGTCGTTGGCAATGGCAGCACCTATTGCTGTGCAGTACTGGGCATATTTTGGGGTATGGAATTTTACCCGGTAAAGTTTAGATAATTCCTGGAAAGTTTTTTCTGCCTGTGGTACTTTTATCAGGTTACCACTAATCACGATGTCTTTATATTTTTCTGCTCTGGCTGCCAGAACTGCCATCATTCCAATGGTTTGAAAGACCATATTGAGAATGCCTTTAAGCAGGTCGCTTTTGCCTGCTTTATCATCCATCTTTCCAAAGTTAGATGCCGTGAGGGAAGGAGGGAGTTTGCCTATATCTCCTTTTGAAATATCGGCGATGCTCAGGTCTACCAGATTTAAATCACCCGATTCTGAAAGTGCAATAATATTGTTGAAATCAGAAAGGTTGAGCATAGCTTTAGACAAACCAAGAATTGTCCCCCCGCCAACACCCGTTCCACCCAGGTGCGAAATACATTTTTCATTGGCTTTTACAATGGCAGTGCCTGTGCCCATAGATACAATAATGGCATTTTTTAATCTGGAAAGATACAATCCTCCTTTTCCCACACATTTAAATTCTTCTACTTTTTTTACCGGTATACCCAAAATGTTTTTGTTGATAACCGATGCCCCTACGCCTGTCATTCTTATAAATTCTACCTGCTTGATGGGGAGGTTGTTGGTTATAAGAAATTTACCTAATGCACCCGAGGCGGAAGCAATCGGATCGTTTGCTTCTACTGACATGGGCGTGTGAAGTTTATTGCCTGATATGCCCACGATCTTTGTTGTGCTGCCTCCTATATCTATACCAATTATCATGCTTCAAAATTAATAATTTTATGCCAGATACTTCTTTGTGGAAAGGAATTTTTGTTTTATCTTGCCATCGATAAGCATCAACTATTCGAACATAAAAAATTTATAATGAAGACTCCAGAAGAACAAGTTCAGTATTATCAGCAACTGATCAAAAAGAACATTGCCAAAATCCTTATCGGGATTGCGGTGTTGATAGTCGCTTTTACCTCTGTTAAAACAGTAGGACCAGAAGAAGAGGGTGTTGTGTTGCTTTTCGGTGAATATAACCGTACTTTACAACCCGGTTTGAATTTTATTTTACCCCTGGGAATAGAAGTGTTGTATAAAATTCCTGTGCAACGACAACTAAAACAAGAGTTTGGATTCCGCACTGCCGAAGCAGGTACCAGAACCCGTTATGAAAGTGGAGATTTCTCTGATGAATCATTAATGCTTACCGGCGATCTTAATCTTGCCGATGTAGAATGGGTGATTCAATACAGAATTACCGACTCTTATAAGTTTCTTTTCAAGGTGAGAAATGCAGAGAGTGCTTTGAGGGATATGTCGGAAGCGGCAATGCGAAAAATTATTGGTGACAGAACTGTTAATGAGGTACTTACCGTGGGAAGGCAGGAAGTTGCCTCCAGTGTGGAGATGCTGCTGCAACAAATGTGTGAAGATTATGAAAACGGGATTAAAATTGATCAGGTAGTGCTTCAGGATGTTAATCCGCCAGAAACTGTTAAACCTTCTTTCAATGCTGTCAACCAGGCACAACAGGAAAGAGAAACTCTCATCAACCAGGCAGAATCAGAATACAACAGAGTAATTCCTCGGGCAAGAGGCGAAGCCCTGGAAACTATACAACTGGCTGAAGCCTACAAACTCAACAGGATAAACCGTGCCAACGGTGAAGCAGAAAGATTTATTGCTGTTTACAATGAATACATAAGAGCACCCGAAGTAACCAAAAAACGACTTTACCTGGAAACAATGGAAAGAATAGTTCCGAAACTTGGCAACAAAATTATTGTTGATGAAGACGGAACCAATGTTCTTCCATTGCTCAATTTAGACAGGAATAATCAAACCAACCCATAAAACATTTATATTTTTATACAATGAAAACAAAATATTATTATATCATCATAGCTGCTGTTTTGCTTTTTATCTTAGGATATAACACCATTTTTATTTTAGATGAAACCCAACAAGCTATTGTAACGCAATTTGGTAAACCCATTGGAGGTTCCCGCACCGAACCTGGCATTAACATAAAACTGCCTTTTGTGCAGAAAGTCCAGTATTTCGATAAAAGATTTTTAAAATGGGATGGCGATCCTAATCAGGTACCAACTGAAGATAAAAAATTCATTTTTGTAGATACTTATGCTCGTTGGCAAATCGTAGACCCTCTTCAGTTTTTTATCCGGTTACGTGATGAATCCTCCGGCCAATCCAGACTAGACGATATCCTGGATGGAGAAACCAGAAATGCCATAGCCGATAACGAATTACTTGATTTGGTAAGAAGTACCAACAGAGAGCCGGAAATATATGAAGACTACCTGGAAGATATTGAAGAACTCGAAGAAATTAAGGTGGGCAGAGAAGATATTGAAAAAGAAGTGCTCCAGAAGGCAAATGAAAGAACCCTCGACCTGGGTATAAGGATACTTGATTTCAGATTTAAAAGGATGAATTATGTTGATGAAGTAAGGCAAAATGTATATGACCGGATGATCAGTGAAAGAAATCGTATTGCAGATCAGTTCAGATCAGAAGGACAAGGCGAGGCAAGAAAAATTGAGGGTGATAAAGAGAGAGACCTTGCCCAGATTCAATCCGAAGCAATTCGTGAAGCGGAGATCATCAGGGGTGATGCCGATGCACAGGCTACTGCTATTTATGCCAATGCTTACAACCGGTCGGCAAGTGCCCGCGAACTGTATTCATTTCTCAGGAGTTTAGAGGCACTGGAAAAGTCGTTTGATGAAGAGACCAGCATAATCATTACTACCGATAGTGAATTGTACAGGTACCTGAAAAACCCAAACTAAAAATTGCTAACCTGAGGAAATCTTAATCTTATGGGATTGAATCATCCCAACCAAACCATTCATCCATATCGCGGCGCTCCTTTTTTGTGGGGCGCCCTTTTCTTTTGGCCAGCGGATTGTCTCGCAATGCTTCCAGTTTGGCGTATTCTGCCCCAGGGGTCAGGTCTTCCATGTATTGGGGTACTAATTTTGCTCCTACACGCTTTTCAAGCAGATCAACAACCTTTACCGTTTTGATGATGGGGGGAAAGTGCAGGTTGATTAGTTGATCTTTTCTAACCTCGCGGGAAGGTTTTACCACTTCTTCATCTATTTTCACTTTACCCGAGCGGCAAGCATCAGTTGCCTGGCTGCGGGTTTTAAATAATCTTACAGCCCAAAGCCATTTGTCTATGCGTACACTTTTTTCCATTTTCAATCCATGATCTTATTTTTTTCTGAAAAAGATTTTGATGGGTACACCCGTAAAATCCCAATTTTTCCTGATCTGGTTTTCCAGGAACCTGGCATAAGGTTCTCTGATATACTGGGGTAAATTACAGAAAAACGCAAAAGTTGGATAATGGGTAGGCAACTGTGTGATGTATTTGATCCGTATATACTTATCCTTTACAGCGGGAGGAGGAGTGTTTTCTATAATGGGTAAAAGAACCTCGTTTAATTTACTTGTGGATATTTTTTGCATACGGTTTTGGTATACCTGCAGTGCCGTTTGCAGCGCTTTAAGTATCCGTTGTTTTTTGATAACGGATGTAAAGATGACAGGAACATCGGTAAAAGGTGCTATTTTGTTTTTGATCTTCTCTTCAAATTCCACAATGGTTTTATGACTTTTTTCGATGAGATCCCACTTGTTGACCAAAATAACAACACCTTTGTTGTTTCGTAGTGCCAGGCGCAATATGTTTACATCCTGTCCTTCTATCCCTTCTTTGGCATCTATGAGCAAAAGGCAAACATCCGATTCCTCAATGGCCCGGATAGAGCGCATCACCGAATAAAATTCGATGTTTTCATGCACTTTGTCTTTTTTTCTCAGTCCGGCAGTGTCTACCAGAAAAAAATCAAACCCAAAGCTGGTATAGCGTGTAAATATACTATCGCGTGTGGTACCGGCAATCGGTGTTACAATATTTCTTTCGTTGCCTATGAGTGTATTGATGAGTGATGATTTTCCCACGTTGGGTCTTCCTACCACGGTAAGTTTTGGAATGTCTTCCACTTCGGGTTCGGGAATCTTTTCCAACGATTTTACTACTTCATCAAGCAAATCACCTGTGCCGGCTCCATTAATGGAAGAAATGCCGAAAACTTCGCCAAGACCTAGTGAGTAAAAATCAGTTATATCCTGAAGTCGTTTATTGTTGTCGGCTTTGTTGGCAACAATGATCACCTTCCTGGCAGTTCTTCTGAGCATAGAGGCAACATCTTCATCTAAGGGGGTTAGTCCATCTTTTACATCTACCAGAAATAAAATCAGATTGGCTTCTTCAATGGCAAGTTGTACCTGCTTTCTGATCTCTTTTTCGAAAGTATCTTCCGATCTCATCACATATCCACCGGTATCAATCACCGAAAATTCTACTCCGTTCCAGTCTGATTTGCCATAATGCCTGTCGCGCGTTACTCCTGCCGTGGGGTCAACAATGGCATTACGGGTTTGGGTCAGGCGGTTAAAAAGGGTAGATTTTCCAACGTTTGGGCGCCCTACCAATGCAACGATATTTGCCATAATTATTTGTTTGTAAAAGGAATGCAAAGGTACAAAAATAGTGTGTGTTTTTAAGCAATTCTAAATTGCTTTTCTATCTTAGCACTAATTTTTGTATTTTTACTTTCGAACCAATCCAATTCATATCTTAAATATTAATTTTTAAAAAAAGTTTGGAAAAAATGAACACGAAAAAAGTAAAAGGATCCATTGGTATTTTAACTGGTGGTGGTGATGTACCAGGGTTAAACCCGGCAATCAGAGCGGTAACTATCAGAGCCTTAAGAGAGGGCTACAGGGTAGTGGGTATCCGCAGAGGATGGGGCGGTATGATCGATATTATCCGCGACAAGAAAGCAGACAACAGTGGTAATTTTATCGAACTTACCGAAAATGTGGTAAACAGAGCAGGACGTACAGGTGGTACCTTTCTCCATTCATCCAGAACCCGCCCCAGTCATGTGCCCAAAAAGTATTTGCCCGAGCACCTTAAAGATAAATACACCGATGAGGTTAATGACCTGACGCCAGAAGTGTTAAAAAACCTCGATTTTTTGGGACTCGACTATTTGATCCCTATTGGTGGTGATGATACTTTAAGTTATTCTGTGCGACTTTTTCAGGAGGGTGTGAAAGTGGTTGCTATACCCAAAACCATGGATAATGACGTGCCTGGTACTGATTATTGCATTGGTTTCAGTACCTGTGTTACACGTACCATTCATATGACCAATCTTTTACGTACGTCCGCTGGTTCGCATGAAAGAATTCTGGTGGTTGAAGTATTTGGCAGATATGCGGGTTTTACCGCTTTGTTGCCTACTATGGCGGGCACAGCCAACCGCTGCGTTATACCCGAATATAAGTTTAAAATTGAACATCTTACCGAATTACTGGTGGAAGACCGTAAGAAAAATCCCAGCAGCTATTCGGTGGTTCTGGTTTCTGAAGGTGCTGCTTTTGAAGGTGTGGATATGATGTTTACCAACCAGGAAAAGGATATGTACGGCCACGCAAAACTGGGAGGTATTGGAGATGCTGTTTCAGCCAAGATCAAGGAAATATCTCCCAGATTTAATAATGGACAGCGAATTGATACCATTAACCAACATCTGGGATATCTTGTACGTTCAGGTGACCCTGACGCTATTGATTCTATTGTACCCATGGCTTACGGAAACCTGGCTCTTGATTTGATTCTGAAAGGTATTCATGGCAGACTGGTGATTCTGAAAAACGGAAGATATGATAATATGCCTGTAGATATTGTTACCTCTACAAAGAAACTCGTGGAAGTTGATAAACATTATAACACCGAAAGATTACGCCCTGTTTATGAAAGCTTTATAGATAAACCACTGTTTTTAATCTAAAAATCTGAACTTCGGAAAGAGAAACGGTTAAATCATTTTTTACTTCCGTGTAAAATACAGAAATGCAAGATGTTTCTCTTCTGTCATAAAAAAGGTGAGCAGGCAAAGATGTTTGTTCACCTTCTTTTTTTTGCTTCTGGTAGCAATTCATCTTTTACCCATTTAAAGCGAGGTTCAAATCTCAGCGTCTTTTCATAGATACGAATAGAAAGGTTGTTCTTTTCGAGGTATTGATAGGTTTTGGCTAATCCTGTTAAAGTATTCAGGTAAAGCCATTTCTGATTGGGTTTTAAATCTTTTTCAAACAGATCAATAGCACGCTGGTAATATTCGGCAGCTTCTTGTTTGCTACCTCCAAAGGTAGAAGGTGTGTAAAAACGGGTATTGCCCATCTCCATCCATGCTGTGGGATTCTGTGAATCAGTTTCTACTGCTTCATCAATATATTTGTAACTGCGAGGGCCTAAACGTACTGCACTCAATGGATTCAAAGAGATGCGAAAAGCTATAAATGCACCTCTGAGCGAGTAGGCTTCTGATTTATATTGATCATACCTGAATAGGTCTTCCAACTCTTCTTCTGCCTTTCTGAGCTGCTCCCGTGCTTCTTCCTTTCGGTCAGTTTCCAGGCAATACGGAATATATCCGTATCTTGACAACAGCAGATCATACAAATATTCAGAAAGAGGTAATTGCCTGTAATGTCTTTCCATTTCTTCTATGGTCTTTTCCCAGTCATCCATTTCTCCCGAAATATAGGATTCGTATAGCTGTTCGCGAAGTTCTTCCATGCTTTTATCTGACCCTTGTGCCCCGTTCAAAACAACGGTAAATGAAAACAAAAAACATAGGAGAGATATCTCTTTATACTTCATTATTTTTATACTTCATTAAAAATCAATTTATCTTTAGTATTTGGTCTATATTTCTACCCTTCCACTTTGTGGATTTATTTTTTTGCAATCTATATGCACTAATGATAACAAACAGAAAAACAATTTGTTGTAAAGGTGCAAGCAACAGGTTGCTCACAATATTTTGTCTGCTGATGGCAGCAATGATGATTCTTAATGCTATAACCATGGCAAAATACAACAGGACAAATTGAAAAGGCAATGCCAATACTACAAAGATGAAACCAAAGGTTGTGCTCAATCCGAATAGTATTGTTGCTATTTTGCTTCCACCAAAAAATTCGAAAACGTTTTTTGAAAAACCTTCAACCGCTTCTCGCCAGGTTTCATACATTCTGCATTTTACCTGTTTGTTTCCGAGTAAGGTATGTACTTTCATTGATCGATTCTTCATGTACCGGAAAATTGCAATGTCTTCCACCTTGTTGGTGCGATGAATTTTATGATACTGTTGTTTACGGTAGGCTGATGCTTCGAAAAGCATAAACTGTCCGTTGGCAGCAGAAAAAGCAGACCATCCGGAAATTCGCGTGAAAATAAGTGGAAGTAAACTTACCAATACCCAGTTCATAAGGGGTACGGTAATCTTCTCGGAAAAAGACCTCATCTCCTGTACCGGAAATATGGAAAGCAGAGCGAGTTTGTGCTTTTGTGTATGCGCTATAGCCTGGTTGATCAGGTTTTTACCAATTGATACATCAGCATCAAGAAAAAGAAAATACTCGCCTTTTGCTTGTTTTGCCAATTGATAGCACGCGTGGTTTTTTCCCAGCCATCCCTCCGGAAGTTGTATTCCATTAATAATTAAAAACCGTGAATCAGTTCCGGCATAACTTTGTGCCAGTTTATAAGTGCCATCCTCCGAGAGATCATCATAAATGAGAATTTCAAGATTAGGATACATCTGTTTTTTCAACTGCTCTATAAGATTTCCTATTTTCTTCTCTTCGTTACGAGCCGGAATAAGTACTGATACCAATGGTGTTTCCGTAGGATTGCCAGGATGGAGCCACTGTTTTGTTAACAGGTTAAATATAACCACCAGTAGTCTGACAAATGTAAAGTAAAGGATAAAATATGCAAAATATATCATAAATTGCTGTTTCGCTCTGCCTGCTGGCTGATAGATTGTTGGTAAAAGTTGTTGTACATTCTTTCTATACTGGCAGAGGTTAGTTCTGTGTTTTGATCGGGGCTGCAAAGGTATTGAAACAAGGTAGGTTTTTTATTGGAAAAATAATCAATGACGTTACATACCATTACAACTTGTATTGGATGATGTATGTCTTTGAGTATTTTCTGCCATCCCTGCTCAAAAACAAAAGGAAATTTGTACTGCGATTGAATTTCGCCCTGAGGGAAGAGAAGCAAAAGATTGGAAGTGCTGGTAAGAATTTGACGGGCGTAATGAATGGAATCGAGGGCACTACGGGTTTTTCTTTTGATACTGAAAGCCCCCAGTCTGGAAAGAAATCCGTTTTTCTTTAGTTGTTCTTCCAACATCATCACGTGAAACTTTCTCCGGAATTTTTCCTTGTTGGTATACAATAACCAGAATCCATCCCACCAACTGATATGATTTGCTATCATCAAAATGGGCAAACCTTTGTCTCTTACTGTACCTTCAATATGTATGGTATGGAAATGCCTCTTAAAAGAATACCATAGGTAAATATCAAAAAGATTTTGAAACCAAGATGTGTGATTTGCCTGGATCATTGGTTTTAAAATTGATAGTGTCTGACGATATTTAGTATAATAAAAAACATCATTTGCACGAAAAATAACACAGGGGCTACTCTGTTTTTGTATCTCATTTGTGTAAGATGCATTAGTGCCAGCAAAAGCAGTGATATTACAAACCAGGCAATATAATTCTGCATTGGTATGTCATTACCACCCCAACTCCACATGTCTAACCGAATGGCAACAGGTTCCATGATGATATCATAAACAACCATCAGAGCGCTGCCTGCAATGCTCTGCCCCCAGGCAGGCAACCGGGTTTGCTGCATCATGTAATACACACAATAGATCAGCATCATCCAGTTGAGACCAATCATGGGAGGAGTATCCCATACTTTAATTCCCAGTGAATTGCCATAATTGTATTGGCCAAAAACCTCTCCCGTAAGTACTCCAGCCACTTCTATCCAGTAACCAACAAGGGCAACAATTAAAAGCACCAAAACCTGTTTTACTTTCCATTTGTCGTGGGCAATAAACATGAGCCCCATACCCAATAGCAATGAAAAGGGCATCAATCCTTTAAATAATTCTCTGGAAGCAGGATTTGCCAAACCTATGATACCTACCCCAAAAAAAATAACCAAAAACGTATTAATCAGGGTTTCTTGTTTTAGTGATTTCAATTTGTTCAACATCTCCTTTAGAATTCTTAATTTTAAAAGTTCAAAGTTATAAATATGATTGAGTAATTGGTTGAAAATTTTTCATATCTCAGGCACTCATGGCTGTTTTTCAATCTTTACATTTTATGGTATCTCCTGGCAAGCTATTTTTGCAGATGCCAGACTCAATGGTATTCCACCCCCAGGATGCACACTTCCACCGGTAAAATATAAATTGCTGAATCTTCTTCTAAAATTGGGATGTCTTAAAAAAGCAGCTAGTTTGCTGTTGCTGCTGGGTCCATAAAGTGAGCCTCTGTAGGATCCGGTATCTCTCTCAATGGTGCGGGGATCAGCAATCTTTTCAAACAAAATATGCTTTTCTATATTCGTTTTCAATATTTTATTGATCCTGATTATAATGTTCTGCCTTGCTTCTTTGATCATTTCTTCCCAATTCTGATCCCTGTTCTCTGGTACATTGATCATAACATACCAGTTTTCCATTCCCTCAGGTGCATCACCCTTCACGGTTTTAGAACTGATGAAAATATATACAGTCGGATCGTTGGTGATGCTTCTGATGTTGAAAAGATGATCAAACTCTTTTTTATAGTCGTTGGAAAACAGTATGTTATGTACTTCCAGGGATGGAAAAGTGGTATTGATCCCCCAGTAAAATATAAGCGCCGATGTGGAGCGTTGATTAAGATTCTCATTGAAAGGTGGTTTGTGATCTGGAAGCAAATTTTTGTAAAAGGTTTCAACATCTACATTGCTGATGATGTTGTCGTAAGGTTTTATTTCATTATTTACTTTCAGTGCTATTGCTTTATTTGCTTCCATTATGACTTTCTGAACAGGTTGCCCCACCATAAACATTATCCCTTTTCGCCTGGCCAAATGCGTGAGAGCGTTTACAATACTATACATTCCCTTATCGGGGAAAAAAGCACCAATATTATGTTCCAGGTGCGCGATGATATTCAGTGTGGCAGGTGTCTGGTAGGGATCAGAACCATTGTAGGTAGCATACCTGTCAAACATCTGCACGATTTTCGGATGCTGAAACCATTTTTGATTCTTTTTATGCATAGTAGAGAAGGCATCTATTTCATGCACACGCAAAAGCGATTTGCGGAAAGCAGGCTTTGTAAAATTGCTCAGCTTGTGCAAAGAGTTGAACATGAATATCTCTGCTGTGATATCATACAAATTTTTGCTTTTATGAAAAAAATCTTTTATCCTTGATCTTGGCACTCCGGTTGCTGTTTCCACTTCAGTGGCCAACTTTTCGTTGTCTTGCCAGGCATTTATAATGGTTCCATCATCCCAAAAGTATTTACATGAAATTTCGAGTTTTCGGTACTGAAAATGCTTCCGGGGGTCTTCACCAAATAATTCAAAAAGTTCATCCACAAGTGAAGGAAGGGTGAAAAGAGAAGGTCCGGTATCAAACCTAAACCCATCCTGATAAAATTCTGATATTTTACCGCCCACAATAGAAGATTGTTCGTATACTGTTACATTATGTCCTTTTGCTGCCATTCTCAGAGCACTGCCAATACCTGCAATGCCAGAACCTATGATTGCTGTAGATGGTGCCATATAGATTAATTTCTTTGGAGTGGGATCATGCTTTGTTAAAAATTATTAGTTTTGATTTTCTTGATTAATACAAATTTAATGAAACAGGTAAACTTAATCTTTTGAGAGGTTGAAATATTTTCCGGAAATCATTAATAACCCTGTTAAACTGCATTGAATTTGTGTTTTATAAAACATTTTACCAGAATCAGCACCTTGGTTGAATTGGGTACTCTGAATCTTTTTTCCAGTAGTTTATCGGGAGGTGCAGTTCTGATTTTTTTCAGGAGTTTCAGATAATAGCTGTAGGCAACATATACTCCCAAACGACTCTCTTTGTTGAGTTTTCTGATGCCTTTGTAAGCATCTGCAAAATCATTATCAATTTCATCTTCAATAGCCTGCTTCATCTTCTGATCGAAGTTTTTGAAATCAACCTCAGGGAAATAAACCCTTCCCCGGTCGTGGTAATCGGATAACATATCGCGCAGGAAGTTTACTTTCTGAAACGCTTCACCAAGTTTGCGTGCCGGATGAACCAGTTTCTGATAACCCTGGTTATTGCCTTCGTAAAAAACCCTGAGGCACATCAGTCCTACCACCTCTGCCGAACCGTAGATATATTTATGATAATCCTCACGATTATAGGTGTTTTTATACAAATCCAGTTCCATACTATACAAAAATGCGTCTATCAGTTCATAGTCGATCTTGTATTTGTTTACTGCCCATTGAAAGCTGTGCAATATTGGATTGGTGCTGAATTGGTTTTCAATAGCCTGGTAGGTGTCCTTTTTAAACTGTTTAAGCAATTCTTTTTGATCAAGATTATGAAAAGTGTCTACAATTTCATCAGCAAATCTGACAAAACCATAGATGGCATAAATGGCAGGTCTTACTTGCCTTTGCAACATCCACACACCCATTGAAAAAGATGTTGAATAATTTAAAGTAGTTGTTTTACTGCATTTTAGTGCATTAATCGTGTAAAAATCCATATTTTTTTGTTATGCGTTCTACAACTAATTTAGAGCTGATTACAGCCATGGGTAAACCTGTGCCGGGTATTGTACTGGCACCTGTATAAAAAACATTTGAAAATTTTTCATCAAAATTTTTAGGACGAAAACCACCGGTTTGCATCAATCCATGACCTAATCCCAGCCCGCTGCCTTTATAAAGATTAAATGCTTTACCCCAATCTTCTGGCGTTAGCACCGTTTGAGATACGATGTGGTCTTTCAGATTCACGCCCATGCGCTCCGAAAGATCGGAAATAATGCTTTCAGTGATCTGTTCTTTATCTGACCAGTTGGGCTTATATCGAAGGTCGGGCACCGGACACAATACAAAAAGGCTTTCCATGCCCGGAGGAGCACTGCCAGGATCGCTCCGGGAAACTACATTTACATAATAATAGGGTTTTTCGAATGTAACTGAATTCTTAAATACATTTTTGGAATATTCCTCGAAATTATTTCCAAGAAAATAATTATGTAACGGAATATCTTTCAGACTGGTATCGATTCCGAGGTAAAGTGTTAGCGGGGCAAGTGTCCACTGCATTTTATCCAGTTTGTCTTCTGCATAAGAAGGTCTTTGAAAAACACTGTGTCTGAAAAAGGCGGCATCACTGTTTACAAGGAAAATATCTGCTTCCCAGCGATTGCCTTTCTGATCGGTAAAAGCAGTTAATTCACCTTTTTTGCTTTGGTATCCTGTAATTTCTGTTTCATAATGAATAGGTACTTTTTGTTTTTCAAGTTCTCTTGTCAATCCTTCCACAATTTTGTACATTCCTCCTTCTACATTATGATAACCGTCGTGCACCAACTCGGTATAGGAAAGTAAAGTATAAATTGCCGGGGTGTCAAAAGGGGTTCCACCCAGAAAAAATGCAACCAACGAAAATATCTCCTTTACCTCTCTGGACTGAAAATTTTTTTCCATTTCCTGCCACACCGATCTCCACAAACGGGGCGCGTATTTTGGAGGTACTTTTGCCATGGCAAGAAAATAATCTAACACAGAATCGTAGTTTCTTTTCAGTACTTTGTTCTCTACATCATGAAAAAATTTGCCTGACGAATCGAGAAATTTTTTCATTTTATGTTTGAAATTGGGTTCAATATCCTCAAACTGTTCCGCGAGTTTGTTAATATCTTTGTAAATGTAGAATTTTCTTTCAGAACCCCTGAAGTGCACGGTATATAAGATGTCGAGTTCTTTGAAAGTAAAGGGTTTTTCTATTGCTGCATCTTTTACAAACTCATCAAACTCATAGGTCATACTAAAAAAAGTAGGTCCCATGTCAAAAGTAAATCCATCTTTTTTAATTTGATTAAGTCTGCCACCTGCTCTACTTTGCTTTTCTACAATCTGTACATTATATCCCCGCCGGGTAAGTCGAAGGGCAGAAGTAAGTCCACTTAAACCACTTCCAACGATTAAAACATTCTTTTTCACAATTTCTGTCGCTTTTTTGTTTTTAAATTTATCAACAAGATATATATGTAAAAAGTTGGAAAGATAAAGAATTTTATTCTAACTTATATTATTTGTTGTTTGAAGGTAATTTGTGAAGTTTTGGGATAAATTCAATAAAATATGGCAATTACCTGCATTTTAAATTGATTTCGAATAGAGGGAATCCTCTGTTAATATAGGGATTTGGGTTTATTGTTATCTTTATTAATTGTTTATTGTGAATAAAATCAAACCCTTAAATATGTTAAACTAATCATTAAATTCTGTAATTCACTTTTTGTTCTATAACAGATTGCTTAGCTTTGAACTTTAATTAATTAGTTTTCAAATAAAACCAAAGAATTATGCTTTTAAGAAAGATGAAATTGAAAGAAATCGTTTTATCAATAGTGATTGTATTAACTGGACTAACAGCAATGGGACAGCAAATGCCCATGCAGGAGCAAGCTCCTCCCGCCCCCGACCCTTCTTCTTACAGTGATGAACAAGTGGAAAATTTTGCTGGTGCCGTTATGGAAGTTATGACTATACAGGAAGAACGGCAAACGGAGATGATGCAATCTATAGAAGAAAATGGGTTATCTGTTGACCGTTTTAATGAAATGCTCATGGAAGGGCAGCAAAAAGGACAAACCGAAATTGAAGCCAGCGAGGAAGAAATGGAGGCTTTTAACGAATCCATGGCTCAGGTTCAGCAAATGCAACAAGATATGCAGAATGAAATGATGGCTGCTGTTGCCGATAATGGGCTGGAAATGCAACAATACCAGGAAATGATGCAGGGATATGAACAATACCCCGAAATGAAAGAAAAAGTGGATGGATACATCGACGAAAAAATGCAAAAGGAACAGCAATAAAATCCTGAAATTTTAAAATGATTCTAACAATGCCATTTTGCCTGAAGGTGAAATGGCATTGTTGTTTTATTATGAGAAATGATGGTTTTTACTCTTCAAGGTTTTGGTTGGCAAATTTTTAATGATAATATCGGGTGTAACAAGGGATGCTTTTTTGTAGTAGTGAAAGAAAAGAGTTATTTCTTTTTTATATACCTCACTGAAAATCCACATCTTTTATCGTCTATGATCTTAAAAACTTTTTCCTTTTTATAAAGGATATAGCGCAGCCAGGCATTTGATTCACCCGCTTGGGTTGAGGTCCAAAAATCAGCAGCACGATTTAAACTTAAAAAATCTCCATGCTGTGTGCGATAACCCGAAAAGCGTATGTTTAAACCATCGTTGTTGTTTCTGCCTTCAAGTATGTTTTTGATGGCAATAGATTCATTGCCAAAACTATTGATCATCTCTTGCCAATCCTCAACCGACGGTAGTTTCCACCCCTGTGGACAATTATCCATAGCTGCCTGCCAGGTATAAAGCATACCATGTTGCTCACCATAACGGGCATCGTCCTGGTAAAACCAACTGTCTTTTACCAGCAGCGCAAGGTTTTCGGCCATCCATATTACACCGTTGATATTGATTGTTTTATAAACTTTACCCCCAAGGTCAAGTGTTTCGCCCGATTGAGTTTTCATATGCTTTTGTGCTTTTGTTGTGTAGGTTTACCCCGGTAAATGTAAGCTTTTTCTGTATCCGGTGCAAATGTATGTTTCCCGGTTTGATGCAAGAGGAAATGGTAAAAACACGGTAATGGTTTGTGGAAAGGTAAATCATAAGAGCAAATTCTTTTTGTGAATCTGCTCTTCAGGGTATTGTCTTTTTATCCATCAAAATAATATTTTTTGATGATATTTTGCTGACTGATACTTTGCTCCGTGGAAATCCATTTTGCCCGATGGTTAATCAATCATTTTCAGAATAACTGTAAAGGATTTTCAAGGATAGGAACACCAGAATTTTAATAATCTCAAAAGTACATATCTGCAGAGAGCTGCTGTTATCAAAGGTAGGCCTTCAATTGATCAGACATTTCATCGTCAAGTTCGTTGGGTTGATAAAAAAGATAGTACATTTCGTCGTCGAGGTAAAACCCGAATTTTTCTTTTAAAATATTCATAACTTTTGTTTTTGTAGACAGATTGGTTTAAAATGTTGCCATAGGGCAGATAAACATCTACAAATATAGTAATTAAATTCGATTAAACAAGATAATTGTTCTATCAATGAATGTTTTTACACATAAAAAAATATAATTGAGGAAATGTAAGTTTATGATCGTTCTGAAAATGAACGCCATAATCATGCAAAAAAAAGGAAAAATTAATATGTTCCAGGATTTTAATAATCACTAAAAAATGTTTTTATCTGAGAATTTTTTATTCCTCCACTACCCATAATTCCTCCAGTACCCAGTACTGTTTCATAAATCTGTTGTTTACAATCTCGATACGTCTTGTTCCCTGTTCGTTTCTGATTTCAACAGACTCATCTGTCGAATCAAAGATTTGTTTTTTTATGTTTTTAGAAATGTCTTTGTTATTGGCGATCCCTGAGGCGGAAAATGATTTTTGTTCCAGTTTGTTTGAGGGAGTTTTTATGTGTTCATAAAAAGCCACTGCAATTTTGATATTTGCAATAAGAACATCAAAATCAACTGGTTTAAGCATATAACCAAATGGTTTTTTTAGTAGTGCGCGGTCTATTATTTTTTGGTCGCTTAAGGAAGAAACAAACAACACAGGCACGTCTTGTATTTCATTTATTTTTTCTGCTGTTTCTATGCCGTCTGTATCTCCTTCCAGTTCAATATCCATTAGAACCAAATCAGGTTTGTCCCGTTTTGCTATTCGAATGGCATCTTTTCCATTGGATGCTGTATCCAATATTTCAAATTCTTTTTCAAGGCTTTTGATATAAAAATTACGTGTTTGAGGATCATCTTCTACAATCAGTATTTTTTTCATTTTTATTTCTTTTTTTTGAATGGTGTTTATGAGTCAATGTTTTTCTGATTGATTTTTCAATTGTTTTTACTTTTTGTGTGTGAGGTTTTTCAGGGATGCGAAGGTAGTAAAAAACTTGTTGTGGTACCCTGCCCAAGTGAACTCACAACATGTAATTTCGTTTTATGCATACGGGCAAACTCATGGGTGATGATCAATCCCAGTCCGGTGCCTTCTTCGCCATTTGTTCCATGTTCTGATTTTACATTGCTTAATTGAAATAAAGATGCTACTTTTTCTTCATTCATTCCTATTCCGGTATCCGAAATACTAATTTTAACCTTATCACCTTCGTATTCAGCAACAAGTGATACTTTTCCGTTTTCGGGTGTAAATTTTATAGAATTGCTCATGATATTTCGTATCATTGATTCTATTTTGGGTTTATCTGCATACACAACCATATTGTCTGGTATAGTATAACCCAATTTTATTTGTTTTTGTTGAGCAGCCAAATTTAAAAGATTAAAACAGCTTTCACAAATTTCGTTTAACGTTATAAGCATCGGGTTAAACTCCATCTTACCTTGCTGCAATTTTGCCCATTGCAGTAATTCTTGCAATAAACGAAAAGTGTTAAGCGAAGAACTGTGAATAGAGGATACGAAATTTTTGATCTCTTCACGACTGTAATCATCCATCTTTTTTAGTAATAGTTTGGAAAATCCAAGGATGGATTGGAAAGGGTTTCTTAAGTCATGTGCAAGAATAGAGAAGAATTTATCCTTTTCCTCGTTACTTTTTCTAAGTTGCTGATTTGCCGATCTCAGTTTTTCCTCTGAGATTTGCAATTGTTTGTTCATAATACTGAGTTTGTTGCGTGCATGATAAAGATTCAAATGATTTTTGATTCTCAGCTTCATCTCTTTTTGATTGAAGGGTTTTGTAATGTAATCAACACCTCCGCAATCAAACCCTTTCATAACATCTTCAATATCTGTTTTGGCAGTAAGAAAAATAACCGGTACTTCTTTATGCATCTTGCTGGATTTTATTTGCTGGCAAACCTCAAAACCATCCATTACAGGCATCATAATATCAAGCAATATAAGGTCTGGCTGCACATGATCAATATTTTTTAATGCCTTAGCTCCATTGTTGGCAATACTCAGGTTGTATTGGTCGCTAAGCACACTTGCAATTACTTTCAGGTTGTTGGGTTGGTCATCCACTACCATAATGGTGTCTTTTCTTCCAGGAACAGTATTTTCTGCCATAGTAAAGAATTTTTTATGTAATGTTTAAAATGGAATTTTATAACAGATGCTCTGAAATGCTTTTCAGTTCTTTTTGGATATTTTCAAAATCAAAATTATCTAAGTGGTTTTGCAAACCTTGCAGTTGCTGATCTATAAAGTGTATGTTTTTGTCTTTGCAAAAGTTCTTCATTTTTTGTGACAGGTCAGTTAGTTCATCTATGATGATGATGTCCTGTTGTTTTTTTAATTTTTCAAAGAATAAATCTGAGAATTCTTTTCGCTCTTTGTCAGACCATCTCTTTGGTTTGTATTGATGTTTCTTTTTTGTGGTTTGGCTGTTATCCTGTATTTCTATGTTAGAGTTTTGTTCTTTTTGTTCAAATTGAAAAGGAAGATGTCTGGCAATTTCTTGTATTAAATTTTTTTTTTGAATGGGTTTTCTGATATAACCATCAAAAAGGTTCATTATTTTCACTTTATCATGTTTCATAGCAGAAGCTGTAAGTGCCACAACCGGAATTTTGCTCATCTGGGGGTCTGATTTGATTATTTTTGTTGCTTCATATCCATCCATTTCTGGCATCCTGATGTCCATAAAGATAATATCCGGGTTGTGGGCTCTGGCAGTCTCAATTGCTGTCCGTCCGTTTTCAGCCTGATAGGTAACTACCTGGTTGTTTTCAAGGTAGGCTAGCACGAGTTCTCTGTTATAAGAAATGTCATCCACCACCAATATACGTGCATTGAGGAAAAAAATCTCCTGACTGTCCCAGAGATTGGTTTCATGATTTTTAGGAAAGTCTCCGCAACGGGTTACATCAGAAAAGGCAACAGTAAATGTGCTACCGATGCCGGGTTTGCTTTTAAGGGTAATGGTTCCCCCTAACAATTCGGTAAGCCTCTTGCTAATGGTAAGACCAAGTCCGGTACCTCCATATTTCCTTATATCTTGCCCGGATTGTTGTGAAAAAGAATCAAATATCTTTTGCTGATCCTGTGGATTTATGCCGATACCTGTATCGGAAACGTGTATGGAAAAGTCTAATGTGTTTTCTTTTTTGCTGTTCACGATGGTTTGAAGTGTAATTTCTCCTTCCTGTGTAAATTTAGTAGCATTGCCCAGCAAATTAAGCAGTATTTGTTTTATTCTGATTTCATCTATTTCAATGTTTTCAGGGAAATCGGGGTCAAAAACAACGGAAAATTTAATATTTCTTTTTTGTAAATCAGGTCTGAAAAGTTTTTCCAACTCTTTGATCACAAGTTTTAAACTGGTAGGTTCGCTCGAAACCTCCATATGCCCTGCTTCAATTTTGGAAAGGTCAAGTATGTCATTGATCAGCGACAGAAGACTTTTTCCACTTTCTAATACAGTTTTCAAATAGTCTTTTTGTTTGGCATTTTGGGTTGTGTTTAGCATGATCTCACTAAATCCCATAATAGAGTTCATGGGTGTTCTGATTTCATGGCTCATGTTTGCCAAAAATTCCGATTTAGCCCGGTTTGCTTTTTCTGCCTGTTCTTTAGCGGAAATGATCAGTTTTTCAGCATCTATGCTGTGATGGGCATTTACAAGAATATTGGACAGTACCTTCATGATTTGTTCGTGCGTTTCATCCCAACTGGTCTCTTTTTGGGTGCAAGCAAAGCCTAAAAAACCTTTCAATTTTTGGCTTACCATTACAGGTGCAAATATTACGGATTTGATCTGGTGTTTTTTAAAAAGTAATTTTTCTTTTTGTGCTGCTTTTTTCAGCTTGTTTAAGCGATGTATCATAGTCACTTTTCCTGTCGATAATTGTTGATACATCCAGGAATGTTCCTCCGGTAAAATGGTGCTAATGATACTTTTTTGATCCGGATTTTGATTTTTTATCCAATAATTGAGATTTATAAAAGCATTCTTTTCACTGTCAAAACGAAAGTACCATCCTTGTTCGGCTAGCAGGCAAGCACCTGCTTTCTGAAGTAACTGTTGTATTTTTTGGTCTATATTCTCAAAATTTACGTTTACAAAATCGGTTGAAATGGCGGTGGTAATTTTTTGTGTATTGATTTGTTCAGATATTCTTTTCTGAGACATTTGCCGCTGTCGAATGTTTACCAGCATATGGGCAAATATAAACAGCAAGGTTTTCTCCTGCTTGCTATAGTGGTGTAAACTATTTACCGAATCGAATCCTACAAAACCTATCAATTCATTTTTATCCATCATTGGTATGGTGATCAAACTTTTGATCCCTTTAGATTGTAATATATTTTTCAAACCGAAATCATCCGGGTTGTTAATTTTATTCACATCGGGTACATAAAAAGAATTGCCCAGTTTATGTTGGTGTATCCATTGAGGAATAAGTTTCAGAGAAATTTGCTGCAATTTGTCAATCTCGGGTTTAATACCTTCTGCACACCATTCATAAGTATTGGAGGTTGTTTTCTTTTCAAAATCGTATTCAAAAATATAAGCACGATCAGCATTTACAAACATTCCCATTTCCCTTAGCGATTTTTGGATGTTGCTTTTTACATTCTTAAGATCGATATTGATGTATGTTGAAGAAATATCTAACAGTACCTTTTGGAGTGCAATTTCTTTCCATAGGTTTTCTTCTGCCTGGTATTGTTCTGTCCTGTCTCTTAGTATTCCATCAAGGCGTACAGGCTTTCCCTCGTTGTCGATGATTACCTTGCCACGATTGTTCACCCATTTGATCTTTCCGGCAGGGGTAATGATCCGGTATCTTTCTGAATAAGTACCGGTTTTTTTTATTTTTTTTAATATGTTTCTGATGGTATGTCGGTCTTCCGGATAAATCATTTCTTTCCACCAGTAATTATCCTGAATGCACTTAGTGTAAGGTTTTTCGAATAATGCTTCCACTGAAGGGGTTAAAAATCTTAACTTGAAATCTGGTAAACTCATAGACCATACAACATCAGACATTTCATTTAAAATGCTTTCTAATTTTGATTTAGATTCAAAGAGTTCTTTTTCTGCTGCTTTCCGCGCAGAAATATCACGGGAATTAGAGATAACAAATCCTTTTTCGTTGATACGGGTGTATTTGATGGTCGATTCAAGGATTATCTTTTTACCCGTTTGTGAATCTGTCCTGATGGTTTCAACAACCAGTAAATCTTTTTTCTTTAGTTTGTCTATAAGTTTATTCCAGTTCTTTTCACCTGTATGATCCATGAAATCCTGAAAGTAATATTCTTTGTTGTTTTCGGGCAGGATGTTTAATCTTTCGCTTGCGATCTTATTTGCATAAATTATTTTTCCGTTTTCATGACTTATTACAACATCGTAAGCTGTGAGGTTAAACAATCCCTGAAAAAGCTTCAGTTTTTCTTCCTCGTCGGCATGGCTAAGGAAACGCCCGAGCTGATCAGTTACTTTTTTCAATTCATTTTTTAAGGTGTATGGCAACTTTTGCTTTTTGCCCAAAACCAGCCAATTCCTGGCATACAGATGATAAGCATAATAATAGTTCTGATCATAACTGATTTCTAAAATGCCAGAATGATCCTTTTTATTTGAAATGTGTAAGTTTTCTTCGATATGGTTTATTGTTGAACCGGAAGAAAAGGCTTTGGGTATGATCAGGTTTTCTTTAAATCTGGTGAATATACCAGCAAAAAAGCAATTGAGTTTACGCATATAAAGAGCAAGTGCTTTTTCACGAATTTCCTCCGGCGAACCCTGGAAAAATTGTTGTAAAGAAATCTCTAACAGAATATGTAGGTTTATTGTATCTTTTTCCATTTTTACTTTTCAATTGTCCTTTTACCTGAATGCTTTTCTGAGCAACCATTTTTGATTATTATTGCTGTGTATGAATACCTAATTTGATATTCAGCTCACGCAAAGATATTTTAATCTTTGATTACTATTTTCTGTTTTACACATCAAATTTCCCTTGAATTTTATTGATCGAATATAAATGCTAAATAATCTTTTGTCTGAGTGTTTAGAGCATGAAATATTGTATTTATAAGATATTAACAACCTAATGAGTTGTTTATCAATGGTATTCTTGATTCCACTCCGAAAACTTGTTTTCGGCAAATCTGTGTTCATTTTCTTTTTTTAAACA
>CAYPFV010000031.1:0-22943 GCA_964410015.1 uncultured Bacteroidales bacterium | reverse complement strand
GTTTCATCTGTTTATAATTTGATTAATTAGGTCAGATGGAGCTCGCCAAAACTCCGGTTATTTTTCCATATTGCGAAATTATAATCATCCGCGTGTGTGTCAAAATTATTGTCATGGCTCGGTTCATTTGACTGTAATTTTAATAACCGGGTTAAATTAATAGAACTAAAAAAATGACCTGCGCAATCTTAACTATATGTGAAAATAAAACAAAACCGTACTTTTATGAGATTATCGAAGTTCAATTCGTGGGAATAAAATGAGCTGGTGAAAAAATTGAAAAATGCAATCGAATCTCAATCCTGAAACATCTGTATAAAAATATTTTTCAAATGTTAAAATTACACTTTTTCATTGATTCAGGCTTAGGGTCAGAAACACAAAATTGCGAAAATTACTTTTTTTTGTTTAATTTCACATGAATAAATCCGCAATTATGGCAATTCGCCATTTTTTTTGCTAATTGTAAAACCAACAGAAATTTCATGAAATGCTTTTTTTCTTGTACCAACAAAAAGTTCTTTTCCATTCTCAAAACTAAGAGTTATTTTAACCTATTCATTTATTCAGTACAAAGGAATGTTTTGAATCTTTTCAGATTAATAAACACAACATTTTTTTCAATGTCTGGGATTTTTACATTTCTTGCGGCTGAGCATAAAAACATATTAAGGGTTTTATAAAAACACAAGCTATTGTATATTAAAATGAAGAAGAATCAGAAATCTGAATTTTAAGAAAATATCAGTTTTGCTTTTTTGGGTTTACAAGAATTTAATGGAATAAACGCACAATTAAAACAACCAGCTTATGATTTTTTTCAGAAACAGAATCATTCTCCAATGCATTTTTTTAACCCTCAGAAGCAAGGGTAAAAACATTGCTGATAAAATTGTCAGAAAAACCCAAATATTATTCCCTGGAATTATCCCTTTTCTTTTTTTAATTATTTCATGCGACAAAATTGATCCGCCCTACACAACAGAAAGCCTCAACCAAGATACAGGTCAAGTGGAAGTGGTAAGAAATATTCTCCTTGAAGAATTCACAGGGCATCAATGTCCAAACTGCCCGGAGGGGATCAGCACTTCCCAAACTTTGAAGGATTTTTATGGTGATCAATTGATCATTGTATCCATTCATGCTGGTTTTTTTGCCAGACCCACAGGCAGTACTTTTGAGTATGACTTCAGAACAGGAGAGGGCGAGGAATTGAATGCTTATTTTGGTGTTGACCGCAATCCGATGGGTCTGGTAAACCGCAAACAATATGATGGATCGCTCCTGCTGGGGCATACAGCGTGGGGTTCTGCTATAACGGAGTTTACAGGCAATGATCCTCTTTTTAGGATCAACATTACATATCAGGAATCCGGTAGTGATCAGCATTCTGATATAGATGTAATGGTAACCGCTTTGCAAAGTCTCGATCAGGTTTATCATCTGGTTGTTTTGGTTACAGAAGATAAAATTGTAAAACCACAAAAAACGAACAATCCCAATATAGAAGATGGGGTAATCATGGATTTTGAACATAACCATGTACTGCGAAAATCCCTCACCAACATCTGGGGAGATGCTTTGAATGAATCATCCATCGAAGCCAATGAGCAATTCACCGAATCTTACAGCATAAGTTTAGAAGAAGAATGGGTTCGTGCAAACTGTCATATAGTAGCTTACATTCTGGATAGTGAAACCCTTGAAGTAATGCAGGCTATAGAAGCTCCGCTCCAGGAATAACAACAATAATTACATTTCCGGATCAACCGGATAAAATAAAATCCGGCAGGTATTTATTTTTATCCACCTGCCCATTTCAAAGTAATGTATAAAAGGTAATATTTACAATTGATTCAGATTGAGAACGAAATGCGATATCAGGGGTTAGTGTAAGTTTTTAAGGAGAGAAAAAAGGCTTTTTTACATCAACATAAACCTAAAACTAAATCCTCCGTGCGTATTAGAAGTGGGAAACTGATTAGAAACAAAGGGATTGGTGATATTGCGGTCGTAAAACAAACGCATAGTAATTCGCTGACTTACCTGGTAATCAGCAGAAAAGTTAATGGCAATATTATTTTGTCCGGCTGAAATCACATCTACATCTTCAATAAGTTTTCTGAGTACCGTGCGGTTTTGACGGAACGACAAATCAAACCTGAGAACCAGATCACTCTGTATTCTTTGTGTATTGCCACCCTGGGCAATATTAAAGGCCAGATCCTTGAACCTGTATCCGGTTCCTATAATAATTTCCCGGCTTTTTACATCTGTAATCTGATTGTTGGCAAAACTCAAACCAATATTGCGTGAGCTACGATACTCAAAACGGGTTGTAAGGCTGTTAACCCAGGTCATATCTATACTTAATAAAGGGCTAAATTGTTCGGAAATGGAAACCTGACCAATTTCGTATTCAGGGATAAAATTGCCTGAGTTATCAAAAGAAGAGGAGAAACCATCATTTTCGCGATACTGTGATGTGCTTCTGAATGAATTGACAGTGAAAGTACTTCTGTATCCATGTGCAAGAGTAATGGTTTGAAAATATTCCATGAGAGAATTTATTTTTGATAATCCATCGTAAGTAAGTCTCCAGTTGGGCATGGGAATATCTAAAAAAGGATTGGTCGCCGATGTGGAAGGGTCTGAACCAGAGTAGGCTGCCAAAAAAGCAGGGATCATAACATTTTGAGATGTAGGTCCATATCCTTCGGGAAACCCGGTGCTATCTGAATACTCCTGCGACCAGTTAGGATTCTCGCTGGCCAATCTTTCTGCAATATCAAACCTGAACGTTTTAAAATTCTCAAATGCTTCTGAGGAGTATGTGGAATCAGTAACCTCAAATGCTGTTGCTACCGAGAGGAAAGAAATACTAAAATTACCTGTTGTTTGAGGACTGAAAGAATCGAAATTTCCCTCTTCATCGGCTTTAAAATACTCTGCATGCGAGCGCGAATAATTTCTTAAAGCACTGACTTCAATTTTCAGATTAGGGATGGGTTCTATTTGAGATCGTGCGGTAATATTTTGAGAAAAATTGGTTGTATAGGCATTGTTCAGATTAGGATCGTCTGTTATCCAGTTTCCGCTAAGTGCATTATCTCTGATGTCGCGCTGGCTTCCAAAAATAAATCCTAATCCAGGTGCTCCGTATCCTTCCTGATCAAAATCCCATTTTTGCCCCAGGATTTCACTGTTAAGTAAATAACCGGGCAACCTGGTACCATTACTTTCAGTGTAATTAATACTGAGGTTTCGTATCCCCATCAAAACTCTAAGAAAAGATTCGGTTACGATTTTAAAATAATCGGGTTCTTCTTCCTCCTCTTCTTGTTCCTCCTGATCTCTTTGTGCTGTAGTTCTTCCGCCAGGAGTTGGTCTGCCGGGGCGGGTGTTGCCTTTTTGGTTAATCTGACGCAGATAACCCACTTTATTATACAGATTTACAAAATTAGCATTAACATTCAGTCTTTTGGTATTTGAATTTTCGATGGTATTGCCCAGCTCAATAGCCGATAAAGGCGCAGCACTCCAGTCAAAATCGGCATTATAGCCTGCATTGGCATTGATCCAGTCCAGCAAAGGAAGTTTGTTGACCGGAATATTGTAATTGGCAGCAAACCGATGATTATAGGTAGTGGTTCTTCCGAAATTACGTATGTTTTGTAAGATGGAGTCTCTTTTTACCGACCAATCATCATCATTGCGGTTGATACGTCCGGGAGGTTCATCGATCCGGGCATTGTTGTTGGCTTTAAATTCGAGTTTCAAAGCTTTTGTCAGATCATACCTGACATCGTAAAGTCGGTCCCAGGTAAATGTTTTAATGTAATTGGGTTCTAAAATAATCTGATAATTACTTTTATCGCGCATCAGTGATTCGGAGTATCCTCTGTCAACGGTAGTGCGGAAAGAAACCAACTTGGGGGCATAAAAGAAATTAAAATCCCTTAACAGGCGGAATGCGTTGTTGCTGAAAAGAGACACGGAAGAAAACGGTGTAACATTTTGAGGTGAATTTTGCCAGTTGTAACCGATGGCACCTTTCCATAATTTTTGTGTATCATATTCAATATCAATATTTCGGGCAAAAACCTCAGAATAGGAATAGGTAAAATCGAAATTAGAAATAGAGTAGAACCTGTTTTCAGCTCCCGGACTAAGGTTGCTTTTTCCGACATTGGTAAAATTAAAGTTTTTTCGTCTCACATAATCCTGGGCAATACTTAAAATGGAATCTCTCTGTTCGGGGTCTTCATAAGATTCCAGGTCTTCACTAAAAAGAATATCAGGATTTAGTGGATTATATTGAGGATTGGTAAAAGATTCTGAGATACTAAAATGAAAAGGGATGCGTAAACCAAAATTTTCGGGAAAAAACTTTCCCAGTTCGAGATTAGAAGCAACATCATAAGAATTTACATATTCTTGGCTGCGATCATTCACTTTCTGCTCAATACTTCCAAAGCCAGGAGTACTGGTAAAGCCTGCCAGGGTGAGATTTCCCAGGTCTGCCAATTGAGTATTGATGCGTCCGGAGGCAGCCCATCCTCCCTGATCTTCAAACTCATACAATCTTAACTCATTAAACCACACCTCTGCGGATTTGGCAAATCCATCATCGTTGGTTGCCTGAAAGGTTTTTTTGGGATTTCTGACCCCCATCATAATCACCTTCACATTGCTCAGGGTGGGAGTTCCCACTACAGTCATTTTATTGTTGTTATCAAACTCAGAATAGGGAGTATTAAGATTGATCTGACTGCCTTCGCTGCGCATCAGTATGTTTCGGTTAAGTTTCAGGTCTGTTAGTTTATCCAGGTTAACATCAAATTCGTTTTCTTCGGGCCAAACCAATTCTCTTACCGGACCGGTACCCCATGGTGTAACTTTGAGGGGTATTTCATATTCATAATAGTTATTGGTAAAATCCGATCCTAGTCTGATGAAAACCCTCAAATCATCATCTTCAAGATTATCTTCATCATTAAGCAATGCTTCAGCATGGGTAAACATGCGTATACGTTTGTATTGGCGCATGTCGAGATCGGCATTTTTATAAACTGCCCGTGCGTCTCCGTCTTTAAGATCGCTAACCCGCATGGCTAGCGATTGCTCATTTCGCTCCTGCAGGGCGGTTGTACCCAGATCCTGTTCTCTTTCAATACCGGGGGGTAGTGTATAAGGTATAGGCGAGCGTGTGCCGTTTTCCTCAATATTCACGGTAAATACTTCTAAAGCTGTATTGTCGTTGTTATCCGGCACATAATCACCGGGTGAGGATAAATCTCTGTCAAAAGTACGCCAATTACCTCTTACCAGTTCGAGTGTGGCAAATCTCAAAAAAATCGGAGTATCGAAACCTTTGAGGAACATACGCAAAAACCTGATAGATTGAAAATTCTGAATATCATTTACTGCCTGGCGGTTGGGGTCGCGAAGTGGAATCTTAAACTGATACCAATTTACAACTTCATTTTCTTTGTTTGCTAACGCTACCCGTGCTTCTACTTTATCTGTAATGTAATTCTCTCCTACCACTAGATCCTCAGGTCGTAAACTTACCTTATACTGAAAATATCGCTCTGCTTCATTGAGTGTACCATCAAGATTGATATCCTCGTTGTCAGGAATATTGGTTGCCTGTGTTGGGTAAGGTTCCGGAGACATATCAGAGGTAGGGCTGTTTCTTTCCAAACCATTAAATTTTTTGTAACGGTCGAGAATGCTCACTTCCTGCTGGTCGAGTTCAGAACCTCTGAAATATTGAAAATCGTCTGACGAAGGGTCTTCAAGCGCTTGCTGGTAAGCCTGTGAAGCAGTTCCGTGTAAAGATTCAATGATATCCAGATAGGATTGGAAAAAATTCTGCTCTTCACCGGAGTTGATTCCATCCAGTCCTACATCCTGATAAACACGAGAATTTGGGTTATTATCAAAAGAATTCACAATGGCTTGTATGTTGGGTACCCGCCCCCACAGGGTTGTATCCACATCGGTTACTTCATCAGAAACAGGCAAGCCATTTTCAAATGCTTTACGTCCGTCTCTGAGAATATCTTCTGATATATCACCCAGGTTAAAATAAAGATCACCTCCTGAATGGTCGGGATCATAAATAAAAGGGTCTAACAACCAAAATTCAATGTATTCTATATTGGAAGATTCAAAATCAGTATTCTCCATTGGTCTCATGATGCCCCCCCACCTTGTTTCCGGATTGATAAGGGTTCCATCCCTGGCCATACCAGCAGAATAAGCAGAGGGTTCTGCATCATAATTATACATCCCTTTTTCAGCGGGATAAAAAGCCATGTTGAACACAGGAATATAAGAAGGCCATCCGTCTGGGTTATCTTTATTGGGCCATATTTCATTTTCCCTTACATCTCTGGCATAGTGATTTGATTGCTGATCGGGGTCGTTTCTGATATGAGCAGGTGTAAGGTTATTGTTATCCCAGAAAAGCCGATCGATGATATACCATGCCAAACGGGCATTGTTATACCTGAAAGCCAACCCACTGCCAGGTTGGGCTTCGGGGAAAAAGCCGGGTTGTGTCTGATGTTGGGGTGTGCTGGCAATGGACCATGAATACACATTTTTCAGGTCGATGCTTGATTTACTTCCCTCAAAATCATCAATATAAGCAGTTCCTTCATCGCCAATCAGGCGGGAATGACCGGGAATAAGATGAGCAAACTCCCCCATAAAAGTGATGCGTGAAGGTGTTGTTGAAGAATAAAAAGGCAATTTATCGAGCATGCGCGTAATAAACAAAGATTCTTTCTGGTAAGTTGCATGCAGTCCCCAGATAGTATTGGATATGGGTTCATCACCAAAATTTACTTTTTGTGTAAGGGGGCGTTCTGAAAGTCTCATGATCGTGGCGCCAAGGTTCAGATTTTCATTTACCTGGTGATCGATATGCGTGCCCAATAAGGTTCTGGTCTGAATATTAAATAAACTTGAACTTTCCAGTGATATCCTGATCGGTGTCCCGGAGTTGAGGATACCTTCATTGATAATCTTTACGCGTCCCAGGGTGTAGTCTACGGTATAGTCAACATTTTCTGTAAGAGGAACACCGCCAGCGGTAACCACTACCGAACCTTCGGGGATATTGAGGGCATCAAGAGGTATTTCTGAACCCGAGGCAGATTTATACCTGCCCTCAAAAATATACCTGTTTTTCTCCGGAAACTGTTGTGCCCTGAATTTTGTTGTTGTATATAAAGAATCAAAAGCATATTTGTCGCCCAGCTCCTCGTCGTCCAAAACTTTTCTGATGTGAGAACCAAAAGGTTCTACCACAGGAAAATAAATCCTTCCGTTAGAAGAATTGATCGTTCCACCTTCGGTATGAGCATTGTCAACAAAATCGAATACCCCATCGGGAACCGGATCAAGTTGTACGTTTAACCTGTCCAAACCCATTACCCTGATCAGAGGTACTCCATCCAGTTCGCCTTCTGTGAAAAATCCCACCGGCACACCCAGTTCTTCATCTTCATATAATATATTCAGGCGAAAATCTTCTCTGTTTACCTGATAAGCACCTATGTTATAAACATTTTTCATCATCAGATCCCACATCGGATGTACCGTATTCACAGTAGTACTTTTCAGCAACTTTACGATCAGAGAATTAGGTGCATCAACGTCGTTGGAAAACTCACCTACCTGATAGGTTGTGGTGTCGCCAATAATGGTGTATTCAAAAGCTACTCCCAGCACATGATCAGGATTAACCGATTGATTCAGGGAAATAAATCCCAACCTTGGATTAAAGGTAAATTCATTATCTTTTAAACGGCGTGCATTTTCCACATTTTCATAATCAATACCGGCTGCAAAACCCCAGGGATGTTGACTTAAATAATTATTGACCTGTTCTATATTTCTGACCTGTGAATTTCTGAAAGTTTCGTAAATATTATTGGAAAGGTTTGAAGGAGCAGGATTTGAACCGGGTTGAACTGATGAATTGTGTGGATCAGATTCACCCAGATCGGAAAAGGCAACAATATTCCTGTTATCTTCGGTAGCAGCGCCAATATTTGTAATCCAGACCTCTATTCTGTTAATCACAACATTGGAGCTGACTACGGGTAATGTTTCCAGGGCTTCATCATATTGATCTCTGAAAAATTGCCCCAAAAAGTAATGACGGTTTTCTTCATAGTCATCTGCTTTAAACTCATATTCGGTAGTTTGCGCACCGCCTTGCACTTCAATAGATTTTGATTCGGTTCTTTGCTGTGAAAAAATACTGGTAACGGTGGTATGACCGAAACGAAGCTGGGTTTTAAAACCAAACAATCCCTGGTTGCCCGATATGAGTGTTCCCGGTAAAGGCAAAGTAACGTCGCCGGCTTCTATGAGTTGAAGAATTTCATCTTCATTTCCCCTGTATTCAAGTTTCATTTTATTTTCAAAATCGAAACTGGCTTCGGTGTTGTAGTTGCTTTGTATATCAATTTTCTCACCAATTTTGGCTTGCACAGATAATTGTATTTTTTGCTGAAAATCAAAGTTTGTTGTTCTTCGTCTTCTTTCATCCAAAGCGGGGTCTTCTCTGCGGTTGGAAAGAACGCCAAAAATAAGTTCTGCTGATCCGGTGGGTCTGATATCAATGGTACTGCCTCCAAAAATTCTTTCAAAAACCTCTCCACCCACATAAATCTCGGGAATGATGCCGTTCTGCCTCTGAAACTCCTGGGGTTTGGATTTCTCTTTCCAGTATTCATGGAGGGCTTTATCCATATCATACTCCAGATAATCTTCAAAAGATATGATCTGGGGTCGCCCGATAACCAAATCACCCACTTTTGTTATTTTATAATAACGGTTTTCTTCCGGATCGTATTCAATTTCGGTGCTTATATTTTCGGGTTGTTGCAAAAACATAGCTGGTTCATCAGCAGGATCAAAAATATAATCAGAAGGGGTAGTGCCAGTGGGTATAACAGGTTTGGGTAAAACCGTATCGGAAGTGTCAACAAGAAATTGTGCATCTGTTACCCTGAAATTTGTATTACCAGCAGCCCATAAACCAACATGCACAAATGTGCTCAAAACAAAAAATGCTGCTAACCGTAAAAAAATTTTTAGCCCTATCAGGAAATTTGACACCTGTTATTTTGATTTTATTGAATTTCAAAAAATTTATGAATATTTCAGCGACTCTTTGATCAGTTGCTCAACGCTTAAACCAGCATTGGGATTGCTTTTGAGCACCTGATGAATGGTTTTCTGTGCAACCGCCTTGTTGTATCCAAGCATTACTAAAGCAGATAACGCCTCTTCTCTTAATGTATTGCTTTTCGGTATTATATTTTCTCCTGTTGTAATCCCTTGCTTTTCAAGCTTATCTTTTAAATCTAATACAATTCGCTGGGCCGATTTAGACCCTATACCCTTTACTGATTGAAGCACCGATGCATTATTGCCAACAATGGCTTCTTTTATTTCTGATACACTAAGCGATGATAGGATTACACGTGCCGTATTAGGACCAACACCACTTACGGATATCAGATGTTTAAACATGCTTTTCTCCTCTTGGCTGATAAAACCAAATAGTGTATGGGCATCTTCTCTCACAATAAGTTCTGTAAACAACTTCACCTGACCGGAAGGGGGAAGTAATGAATAGGTGTGAAGTGAAATATGTGCCATATATCCAACACCATTGCACTTGATAATTACGTAGGCAGGATTTTTTTCAACGAGTTCTCCTTCTAAAAAAGCAATCATAAATCACTGGATTTTATCAAAATAAACGGGCAAAAATACAAAAATTAATTTTTTCGCCCCGGTTTTGCTCCTTTTCTTTTCTTTCTTTTGAAAGAATTCTTTTTCTTGTTGTGGGGTTTTCTTCTTTCGGGTAAATATTCCGGAGTTTTTCCTAATTTTTCAGGAACACTGGATTTCTCTACCTGATAACCGATAAGTTTTTCGACCTGGGCAAACTTTCCTTGTTCTTTTTCTCCAATAAATGTAATGGCTTTGCCTGTTTTAGCTGCCCTTGCCGTGCGTCCCACCCTGTGCACATAATCCTCCGGATCACCGGGTGCATCAAAATTTATGACCAGACTGATATTATCAACATCAATACCTCGCGAGAGCACATCTGTGGCGACAATGATCCTTAATTTTCTGTTTTTAAAAAGGCGAATAATCTCCTGCCGCTCAGTTTGCTCCAGATCAGAATGGAAGGCTTTTACATCTAAAGACCTTGATCTGAGTAATTCACTGATCTGCTTCACTTTTACGCGGGTAGAAGCAAAAACAAGTACCGATTCAAAATCAGGGTCTTGTAAAATATGAAACAGCATTTTTTCTTTCTGCTCTTCATACAATACAAATGCTTGCTGAATAATACCTTCAGCTGGTTTGGAAAGCGAAAGATTAATCCTGAAAGGTTTTTTCAGAATCTTTGATGCCATTTGCTCTATTCGTGGAGGCATGGTAGCACTAAAAAGAAGTGTCTGCCTTTTTTCAGGCAAATAGCTGATAATACGCATAATATCGTCAAAAAATCCCATATCAAGCATGCGGTCGGCTTCATCTAATACCAGGTATTTCACAGAAGAAAAATCAACACCTGAACTTCCCAGCATAGCAATGAGCCTGCCGGGAGTTGCTACTACAATATTCACACCTGACACCAGGCTTCTTTTCTGAACTGCCCAGCTTACACCATCTCCACCACCAAAAACAGGGATAGAACTTATAGAGGCAAAATATCCCAAGCCCTGTATTTGTTGATCTATCTGCTGGGCCAACTCACGGGTAGGTGCAATAACAAGGGTGCTTAGTCCAGAATTGTTTTCTGTTCTTATTTTGTGTATCAGAGGCAAAATAAAAGCAGCGGTCTTTCCTGTGCCTGTCTGTGCACAAGCAATCAAATCCCGCCCTTCCAGGATAACCGGAATAGCCCGATCCTGAACAGGTGTTGCTTCGCTGAAACCCATGCTATCTAAACCTTCCAGCAAATCTTTATTTAATTTAAAATCTTCAAATTTCAATATTAATGGTTTTAAATGATAAATATTCGGATAATAAAACTGAACACCTCATATAAAGTTACTTCTTTTGTTGGTGTATGTAAAAATGAACGGAATCTTTTGATATAACACATCATAAATTATCAGGAAATTTGTGAAAACACAAAACCGGATAAAATTGCAATTATCATGTTATTTGGCTTCATCTGCAAAGGTAATCAATAAGTAATATACAAATATGAAGCGAAAAATTTGATTAACTTTACACGTTTTTCGAAAATAAAGAAAAACTATCAATTCAAACCTCCAATAAGATTTTTTTATGGAAAAACTCACGAAAATAGTCGCAACCATTTCGGATAAAAACTGCGATGTTGATTTCATGCAAAAAATGTATGAAGCAGGAATGAATGTTGTACGCATCAATACAGCCCATCAAACACCCGAGGGAAGTTTGAAGATCATTCAAAACGTCAGAGAGGTTTCTGATAAAATCCCTGTTTTGGTAGACACTAAAGGACCTGAGATACGTACGGTAAACTCTGCTAAAGAAGTTGCAGTGCAACAGGGAGATTTGATAAAAGTGGCCGGCGATCCCAGCAAGGAAACTAACAACGAATGCATTTATGTGAATTACTCCAATTTTGTAAACCTCCTGGAAGTAGGCAGGTCTATTCTGATTGACGATGGCGATATTGAATTGCTGGTAAAAGAGAAATATGCTGATCACCTTCTCTGCGCAGTCCTCAATAATGGAGTTATAAAACCCCGGAAAAGTATTAATCTGCCAGGTAGCGAAGTTGATCTCCCCTCTTTGTCTGACAAAGACCGGATGTATATCGATTTTTCAATCAAAAACGGAGTAGATTTCATTGCCCATTCTTTTGTTAGGAACAAGCAGGATGTTATTGATATCCAGAAAATACTTGACCAGCATGGCAGCGGGATAAAAATTATTGCCAAAATTGAAAATCAGCAAGGCGTAGATAACATTGATGAAATTCTGGATCATGTGTATGGTATCATGATAGCCCGTGGCGATCTTGCTATAGAGGTTCCGGCACAGAAAATTCCTGTAATCCAGGCCAATTTGATTGAAAAATGCATCATCAGAAAAAAAGCGGTGATTGTTGCCACACAAATGTTGCACAGTATGATCGAAAATCCGCGCCCCACAAGAGCAGAAATTACTGATATTGCCAACGCCGTGTTTAGTGGTACAGATGCAGTAATGCTGAGCGGTGAAACTGCTTATGGAAAATATCCTCTCGAATCGGTTAAAATTATGACGCTTGCATCTAAAGAAGCAGAAAAAAGCCGGAAGTTTGTTCTTGAAAAAAAGATTATGCCTCATGATAATGAAGTATCGGTTTTTTTATCGAAAACAGCGGTACGCTCCATTTCCAAACTCAATACCAAAGCCATTATAACCGATACCGATACCGGAAAAACAGCCAGGTATCTATCAGCATTCAGAGGGAAAACAAGAATTTTTGCTCAATGTTACGATGAACGTGTGATGCGCGAACTGGCGCTGAACTTTGGTGTTTTCCCTGACTATATGGAGGTGAAAATATCCAAAAGAGAGTTTTCAAGAAACACCCTTACAAGACTTCTCGAAAGAAATGAGGTATTGAAAACAGACCTGATCGCCATTTTGGCAGGTAACTTTGGCAAAAAAGCAGGCCCTTCCTATGTTGAGATCAGCACCGTTGAAAACCTATTATCTAATGCTAAATAGGCATATTGTTTTTAAGCAGTCGATTTGATTTTGATTGGTAAATGATCTTTTGAAAAACAAAACCCTAATGCACAACCACTTTTTTTCAAAAAACTAAAAACATGACTTTCAAAGCAGAAGATATAAATCTTGACGTTTTAAGAGGTGCCATCAGGGAAAACCAGCGTGAGTTTTTGATAGAAATGATCGAGGAATTATACCCCGCCGATATTGCTGAGTTAATGGATGATCTTACCCTTGAAGAGGCAAAATACTTATACACACTGCTGGAAAAAGAAGAAGCAGCATCGGTGCTGATGGAACTGGAGGAGGACGTTCGCGAAAGATTTCTGTCTTCCTATTCAACGCAGGAAATCGCAAGAGAATTTATCCGAAACCTCGACTCTGATGATGCCGCCGACCTCATTTCCGAGCTACCCACTGAAAGAAGGGAAGAAGTGCTTTTGCACCTGGAAGACAGGCAGCAAGCACAAAACATTGCTGATCTGCTGGTATATCCTTCCAACTCTGCCGGGGGGCTGATGGGAAAAGAATTTATAAAGGTAAATGAAAACTGGCATGTGGTTACCTGCATCCGCGAAATGAGAAAGCAGGCCGAAGATATGGAAGATGTATATGCTGTTTATGTTGTAAATGATCAGGATATATTGCTGGGAAGACTTTCACTGAAAAAACTCCTGATAGCCTCTCCAAGAAGCCGGATCAACGAACTCTATAACCCCGATGTGGTAAGTGTAAAAGCGCTGCAAAAAGGAGAAGAAGTTGCCAGCATTATGAATAAGTACGACCTGGTGGTTTTACCCGTAATTGATGAACTGGGAAGACTGATAGGTCGAATCACCATTGATGATGTGGTCGATTTCATCAGGGAAGAAGCTGAAAAAGACTACCAGATGATGTCGGGTATGACGCAAAATATCGAATCGGGCGATAAGATATGGGAAATCACCCAGGGACGCTTATTTTGGCTGGTTGTAGCGCTTTTTGGAGGGATTATCGGATCGAGAGTGGTGAGCAACTACGAAGATCAGATAAAAATCTACCCTGAAATGGCTTTTTTTATGCCACTTATCGCAGCAATGGGTGGAAATGTGGGTGTGCAATCATCTGCACTTATTGTAAAAGGACTGGCCAACAACACCATCACAGCAAAAGGAATCTTCCCCAAATTGTGGAAAGAGTTATCGGTGGGTTTTCTCAATGGACTGGTATGTTCGGTTTTGTTATTGGCATACAGTTTTTTCTTTGCTCCCCCGTTGGCATTAAGCATGACCATAAGCGCTGCGCTGATGGCTGTAATACTATTTGCTTCTATTTTTGGTACTTTTGTTCCTCTTACTCTCGACAGGTTAAAAATTGACCCTGCTTTGGCTACCGGCCCTTTTATTACAACTTCCAATGATATTATCGGATTATTTATTTATTTTATGATTGGAAGAATGATGTATGGAATTTTTTAAATTATAATCATAATAATTAAGAACTTATTGATTTAATGTTGTATTTTTGTGCCCCAAAATACAAAATCTTTTTTTGAGATAAATGGGCCAAAATCTATAAACACTGATCTGAAAAAAATTTCCTTGAAAATGAAATCATTCCTGATCACAAAATGCAAGTCAGGCACCAACATAACCCTGTTTACAATCATTATTTTCCTGATCATTTTAGGTTCTTCATGTGTGTCGCACAAAAATTTGCTTTACCTGCAAAAACAGGCAGAAGACCCCGATACACTTTTATTTGAAAAACAAGATTATAAAATTGCTACCGACGATATCCTTCATGTTAGAGTGCACACTTTCGACGAAGAGACTGATCGTATTTTTAACAAAGAAGCCGGTAATCAGCAAATGAGAAGTGGTGGAGACAACATGACAACGCTTTTTTACCTTCAGGGATACAGCGTAACAAGAGAAGGGGATATCAATCTGCCTGTTTTGGGAAGGGTTAATGTGGCAGGAAAAACAATTGAGCAGGCGACCCGCAAAATAGAAGAACTTCTTGAAGAATACATTACCGGAGCTACTGTGGTGTTAAAACTGGTTAACTTCTCCATCACCATCCTGGGTGATGTAAATGTTCCCGGACAATATTATATTTATGATAATCGCATCAGCATTATGGATGCATTGGGCATGACGGGCGATATGTCGGATTTTGGAAACAGGGAAGTGAAAATAGTTAGACAAACCAGCGATGGAGCTATTTTCAAAACCCTTGACCTGAAGGATTATAACGTACACAAATCAGAATTTTTCTATCTAAGACCCAATGACCTGGTTTATGTAGAACCTTACAAAGTGAAAAGACTGGGTTTCGATACATTTCCATTTGCCCTGGTGTTTTCAACCATCTCTACAACCTTATTGCTCATTAATTTTTTCAGCAATTGAAAATAATCTGTAATTTAACCGTTTACCAAAATAAAAACATGGATTTACTAACTCAATGCTTTTTTGGCAAATCTCTCAAAAATGAATAAAGATCCGTTCCGCGAAGAAAGCCTCGATATAAAAGGTATTCTGATCAAATATCTTCGTTATTGGTACTGGTTTGTGATCAGTGTAATCATTGCATTAACCATTGCCTATTTTATCAACAAATTTTCAGAGAATGTTTACCAGGCCAACGCCACGATCCTGATCCGAGACGATCGCAAAGGCGGCTTCCAACCCGGTAGGGTTATGGGTGAACTAGACATGTTTTATCAGAGAAACAATGTAGTAAACGAAATGGCTTTGCTGCGCTCATACAGTATGGTGGATTCTGCCCTCAATCAGATGGATGTGCAGGTTACTTATTATAATATTGGCAGATTGGTGGGCGAAATAAGAATGAGTGAGTTGTATAACAACAGCCCCTTTGTGGTTGAATGGGACAGAAACGGAAATCCTCCCTACAATATCCCCATACACATCAAGATACTCTCAGAAGATACCTTTGAAATGGATATAGATCCGAAAAGTAATTTTGCCATCTTTGCCCCTAAAAATCAGGTTACCAAAATGCGTTTCGGAGAAATTTACCATGGTGGTTCTTATAATCTCAGAATAAGGAAATCAGATGTTTTCACACCTCAATCACATATCGACAGAGAATACATATTCATCATTAATAACATGTCATCCTTGCCAGGGAGATATATTTCATCATTGAACGTTTCAACCCTCAATGAAGACGTTTCCATTATCCGTTTGTCTTTTCAGGCAACACACCCCGAAAGAGCGATGGACTTTCTCAACAGTCTCTCGGAAGTATATGTGAGGCAAAACCTGCTGGAAAAAAACAATACTGCTGAAAATACTATCCATTTTATTGATCAGCAAATCGGTGTTATTTCCGACTCTCTCTTCATGGCGCAATCTACCCTGGAGGAATTCAGACAGACCAATCAAATGATGGATGTGAGCATGGTTACGAACAGAATCTTCTCTGAATTAAACCAACTGGATAATGAAAAATCAATGGAAAATATCAAGCGCAATTATTATAAATATATGCTTGATTATATTGAAGAGGGTAAAGACTTTTCTACCGTTTTCAGTCCATCGGTATTAGGCATTACAGAAGGAATGCTTACAGATTTGATCGCTGAACTCATCAACCTGCATACAGAAAAAGGCAAACTAGAGAAAATTTCTACCGAAAGAAGTCCGGCAGTTCAAAGGGTCAACAGAGAGATTGAGCAGGTAAACGAACTGCTGAAAGACAAACTGGTTAGTTTGCTCGATGCTTCTGATATGCTTCTCAGAGAAATTGATCAACGAATTGCTGCTATTGAACAACGCTTTAATGAACTTCCCGGAACCGACAGACAATTCCTGAATATTCAAAGAAGGGTTAGCCTGAGTAATGAAACTTACAATTATCTGATGCAAAAAAGAGCGGAAGCCGGTATTGCCATGGCCAGCAACGAACCCGACCACAAAATTGTTGACAGAGCAAGAAGCACGGGCATTGTGGCACCCAATACACAAAGAAACTACACATTTGCATTTGTAATTGGATTGGGAATACCACTGGGTGTTATTGTACTGCGTAACTTCCTTGACAATCGCATTCACGATAAAAAAGATGTTGTTAATGCTGTTGACTTTCCTATTTTGGGAATTATACCCCATCATAAAACAGCCGCGCAGAACCAATTTGTCGATTTACTGGCTTTCAATGAAACTAAATCTGCCATAACCGAAGCTTTCAGATCTCTCAGATCAAACCTGCAATACTTTTCTACCGAAAAAACCAATAAAATCATTTCGGTTTGTTCCACACGTTCACAGGAAGGTAAAACATTTACTGCCATCAATCTTGCAGCGGTCATTGCCTTGTCTGGAAAGAAAACTGCTTTGATAGGTGCTGATATGAGAAAACCAAAATTATTCACAGAATTTAATATTCTGAAAACCCCGGGACTGTCAAATTACCTGATCGCTGAAAATACCCTGGAAGAAGTGATACAAATTGCTCCCCAAAGTAAAAATCTGCACATCATTACCTCCGGCCCCATCCCCCCTAACCCCAGCGAATTGATCGAATCAGAGAGGATGGAGCGATTAATCTCAGAACTGAAAAATTTGTATGATTATATCATTATAGATACTCCTCCTATCGGTATTGTGCCCGATGCTACTAGTGTTATAAAAAAATCTGACCTGTGCATTTATATTGTTCGACAAAGATTTACAGACAAAGCTAGTCTTGATTTTCTCAATGAATTTGCAGAAAAGATCAATGCTAAAAATATATGCATTGAGATCAACGATATGAAAAGTGATGGAAACAGTTATGGATATGGATATGGATATGGAGGATTTGGTTATGGATATTATGATGATAATGAAAATGGAAATGGTCAAAAAGGCTTCAGCAAATGGTATCACAATTTAAGAAGCAAAATCTGATATCCCACAAAATTCTCAGCATTTAATCCAATACGATTGATTAAACTATTTTGCCGGATTCCTTTCATCAAGAATCATAAAAGATTAATATACAAAATAAGTTCGTGTTGACTTGAAAATTATCTGATCTTTGCAAACAAATTTTTAAAAATGACTACCCAGGCAATAACCAAACTCAAAATCACTCCACCTGCATTGGCAGCCATATCGGTTAAATTGAACGAACGGTAGGGAAGAAAATATTGAATACCTTCACAAAAAATTGCCACCGCAAGTCCTTGAAAAAAGTATTTTGTAGTTTCAATGCCTTTTTTACAACCAGATTTCAGACAATGTAAAGGGATAAGCGGAACAAAAACGAAAAAATGCAATAAATGATCTAACCTGAAAGTACCTACATAACTTTTATCAAGGTCTTGAATACCTGCCGTATGAAAAGGGAAAACAGCAAAAAACAAAAGAAAGAGATAATAGCCGGGTAAAAGTAATTTCGTCATCATTAAACTTATATTTTTTTTAAGAGCAAAAATACAAAACAGATGCATCAAAGAATCTAAATTGTTACAATATTCGTTAAATAGCAAAGTATTTTTTGAAACACTATAGAATAAAGTGATAACTTGGTGCCCGTAGATTTTTCTTTCCACTCAACATAATTCGGGAATGAAACTTTACGTTTGTTAGTTAGATTTTAAATATTTTTGAAAAATATGCGCAACAAAAAAATGATTCTTATTCCACTGCTGGTGGTTATATTAGTTTCGCTTTGGTTGATCCTTTCCAGAGAAAAAACTGAAAACGAACCCATTAAAGTAGCGGTTGAAAAAGGCGATTTTGAGATCAGTGTTTATACCAGTGGAGAGCTCGAAGCAGAAAGTTCTGAGAATATCACCGGACCCTCAGGACTGAGAACTATTGGGTTATGGAATGTGCAGATCAGCGAATTAATCCCTGAAGGTACTGTAGTGAAAAAAGGTGATTGGGTAGCTACACTCGACCGAACCGAAATCTCCAACCGTATGAAAGATATTGAAACGGAACTGGAAAAACTTCAGACCACGCACACCCAGACAAGACTGGACACAACCATGGATTTGAGAACTGCACGCAATGATCTTATCAATCTCGAATATGCCCTTGAAGAAGCAAGGATAGAAATGGAACAAAGCTCTTTTGAACCACCTGCAACCATCAGACAGGCAGAGATCAATCTGGATAAGGCACAAAGAAGTTATGAACAAACCCTCCACAACTACGAACTGAAACTCGAACAGGCAAAAGCTAAAATGAGAGAGGTTACCGCCAGCCTCAACCAGGTTGAGCGCAGATACCAAAATATGAAGGATGTTCTTGACGAATTTAATATAACAGCTCCCGAATCAGGCATGGTGATCTATCGCAGACAATGGGACGGATCAAAAGTAACCGTGGGTTCACAGATCAGTACCTGGGACAACACCGTGGCCACCCTTCCCGATTTTTCAGTTATGATCAGCCGCACTTACGTCAATGAAGTAGATATTAGTAAAGTAAAGGTCAATCAGAGCGCACGCATCGTTGTGGATGCATTCCCCGAGAAAGAGTTTACTGGTGTTGTTACCGAAGTGGCAAACATTGGCGAACAAAGACCCAATCAGGATGCAAGAGTTTTTGAGGTGAAAATAAAAATTAATGAAACAGATACCATCTTAAGACCTGCTATGACAACCAAAAACACAATTGTAACCCATACAGAAGAAGATGTTTTATTTATCCCGCTGGAAGCAGTGCATCCAATGGATTCGGTTTCGTATGTATTTAAAGACCAGCAGGGAAAAATTGTAAGGCAGCAGATCAGTACCGGAAAGCGCAATGATAATGGAATTATTGTTCATAATGGACTTGAAGAGAATGAGATGGTTTACCTGAGCATCCCGGGATCGCCTGAAGATTTTAGGTATGTGCCACTTGAAAATTTTCGTGCCAAATGATCAAAAGCCAAAGATACTTATATAATCTTAACATTGCATTGGACGCAGTATTTGCCAATAAGTTCAGATCGATGCTTACGGCTCTTGGGATTATTTTCGGTGTGGGTGCCGTAATTGCTATGCTGGCTATTGGAAATGGTGCCCGACAAGAGATACTCGATCAGATGAAACTGGTAGGGGTCAACAACATCATCATCCGGCCTGTTTTTCCTGATGACGAAAACCAGGAAGAACTATGGGAAGGAAAATTTTCTCCCGGGCTCAAAAACACCGATGCCGAAAGCATCAAAAAGATCATTCCAACCGTAGTGGCAGTTAGTCCTGAAATAGAGATCAGCACTTTTGGGTTTTTCTCAGAAACCCGGCGCCCGGTAAGACTGGCTGGTGTTACCCCTGATCACTTCAAACTATTCGATCTAAACCTGTTATACGGAAGTAATTTCACCCAGGACATGCTAGAGCGAGGCGATCCTGTTTGCATTATCAGCAATCAGGTGAGGGCAACTTTCTTTGGAAACAGTCCTCCTTTGGGCAAACAAATAAAAGTTGGAAATAACTGGCTTACGGTCGTTGGTGTTATAGAAGACCGCGCTGGCATCGATGAATCGGTCAGCGAACTGGGGATCAGTGAATTTGGAAGTATGATATATGCCCCGGTACAAACTGTGCTAATCAGGTATCTCGACAGGTCGGCTGTTTCCTCAACAGATATCCAACGGATGAGAGGCAATGGCAATGGCAGAAACAGATCTGAAAATAACGACCAGCAAAACCCGGAAAAGAAGAAAAGTTATCACCAACTGGATCGCATTGTAGTACAGGTAGAAACTTCCGGGTTTCTGAGTCCCACATCCGAACTGATCAAAAGAATGTTGTTAAGAAGGCATAATAATGTGGAAGATTTTGAGGTAATTGTACCGGAGTTGCTACTGAAACAAGAGCAACGTGCCAAAGATATTTTTAACATTGTACTGGGGGCTATTGCCGGTATTTCTTTGCTGGTGGGTGGCATTGGCATCATGAATATTATGCTAGCTTCAGTAATGGAGCGAACACGCGAGATAGGCATCCGCCTGGCTATCGGAGCCAAAAAAACAGATGTGGTTTTCCAGTTTTTATCCGAGTCGGTTTTCATCAGCATTACAGGTGGCATACTAGGGGTCTTTGTTGGAATCGCTATCTCTAAACTTATCATGCAATTTACAGATATTCTCACCATTGTATCCCTTTCTTCAGTGCTTATCTCATTCTTTGTTTCTGTAAGTATTGGAATCATTTTTGGATATATGCCTGCTAAAAAAGCGGCGCAGAAAGATCCGGTCACCTCTTTGCGATATGAATAAAACCCTGTGGTACAAAACTGAAAACACCTTTTGTTCCAAAGCATTGCAAGACCTTCTTTTAAGACATATTCTAACTTTTTGGTTTGACTTTTAGCGCATTTAATCCTACTTTTGAGTAAATACATCTTCAAGTAGAAATTGATTAACCAACGAATAGTAAAGCGTTTAAACATAAAAAACAAAAATTATGGAACCTAAAAAATTTGCCGTTGTATTGTCAGGAAGTGGGGTATTCGATGGATCTGAAATACATGAAGCTACCCTGAGTATGTATTATATCCAAAAGCAAGGGGCAGAATATTCTGTATTTGCACCCGACATTGATCAGCACCATGTAATAAACCATATTACGGGTGAAGAAATGGACGAAAAAAGAAATGTGTTGATTGAATCAGCACGCATTGCCCGTGGGCACATTCAACCCCTCTCTGAATTTAATGCCGATGATTTTGATGTTATCTTTTTCCCGGGTGGTTTTGGTGCTGCCAAAAATCTTAGTTCTTTTGCTTTTGATGGTGCCGACTGCAAAGTAAATCCTGATGTGGAAAGAGCGGTTAAAGCTATGCATCAGGCAGGAAAACCCATCGCTGCACTTTGCATTTCGCCGGTTTTCATAGCCAAAATTCTGAAAGATGTACAACTAACCATTGGTCAGGATAAAGATACCATTGATGCTTTGGTAAAAATGGGAGCCGACCACAAGCAGACTGATCATGGGGAAGTGGTGATTGATACACAAAATAATGTGTTTACCACCCCATGTTATATGCTGGATGCCAACATTATGCAAATTGGAGAAGGAGCCGAAAATATTGTGAGAGCTATTTTAAAATCTATAGTATAAATCGCCCTGTTATCCAGATAATCAGACAGCCATGACCTCCAAAGCCCTTTTCAGGGCTTTTTTTACGATCAGATCGTGATCGAAAGCCAACTGGGGCAAACTTTTCAAATCAAACCATTTGACATCCACAGCGTCACTGCTGGCTTTTTTTTGGGGGGTTTTATGACAAAACCCCCAGAAAGCAACCGAGATCGTTCGGTGCCGCGGATCACGATCCACACTGCTGAAAGCTTCCAACTGGTAAAATTTCATCCCTTTAATGCCCGTTTCTTCCTCCACTTCGCGCGCCACACATTCTTCAAGTGTCTCTTCTATATCCATAAAACCTCCGGGTAATGCCCAACTGTCTTTAAAGGGCTCGTTCTTCCTTTTTATAAGTAAAATATTCAAATCTTCTTTCTTGTTTCCTTTCAGGTCAAAGATCACGGCATCGGTAGTAACTGCCGGACGAGGATATTCATAAGTAAAACCCATAGATGTTAATTATTGGTTAAAACTGTATTTTGTGATAATCTGTCAGATCGTAATTCTTTTTTGCTTTATAAGCAGCAATTTTTTTGCTCAACGCGATAAATATTTTCAGATCATGGTCTTTCAACCAGGTAAGCGCATCTTCATCTTCATTGCATGCCCCGGCAAAAAGGGCAAGAAATTCAAACTGATGCTTTTTCAACCATTCCAGGGCTTTTTCATCATCCCACACTGCTTTTACAAAAGCACCGTAATGCGGAAATTTATGTTTCATCAACCAATCAAATGCTTCATCATTTACATGAATAGCATTGGCCGTTGCTGCCAACTCCGGATATCCGTTTGATTTTAACCAGTATAAAAATTTGCCATTGCCACTGATGGCTTCTCCAAAAGCGATGAGAATCTTTACCGGGTAATGTATCATTTCATCAGTTTATAATTTGATTAAATAGGTCAGATGGAGCTCGCTAAAATACTGTTTTGTATGTTTGCCACGTCACGAATTATAATCATCCGCGTGTGTGTCAAAACTTTGCCATGGCTCGGTTCATCTGTTTATAATTTTCAATATTTAGATTATGAGGTGCTTAGGGCTTTAATGAGGACCCGATAATGTCAGCGCTACGCGCCTTTGGGTTCACTGGTA
>CAYPFV010000030.1:0-23601 GCA_964410015.1 uncultured Bacteroidales bacterium | reverse complement strand
CGGTGATCACAAAAGAGGCCAGCAGAACCAATCCCAGCAGAAAACCTGCCAGATAGGGGTTCATAAAGGGTTTAGGTTTATTTTCTTCCATATTGCTTATGTTTTTGCGTGAATAGTTGTCATATTGATGATGAGATTCAGACTTAGCAACCTCCTTGTACAGTGGTAGTTTCTACTTTTTCTGCAGGAACGGTATCCTGTCCCGGATGATCAGAATGCGGGGCAAGATGTTTTCTGGAAACCGGAAAATCCGAAATGTGCATCTCCTGAAACCATTTGTTTGGGTTTGTTTGAGTTTGCTTCAGCGTTTCATACATAAACGAATTGGCTCCATAGTCAAGATTTCTGAACTGATACCCAAGCACACTTAAGTACCCATTCACATAGCTCGCATTCTGACCTGTAAAACAATATGTTACAATAGGAATGTCAGTAGGAAGCGTGTAAATGTCTTCAGTGCTGTGCAAAGATTTTTTGGGGTTATACTGCACTGCTGTGGGTAAATGCCCCATGTTGTAAAGCGCTTCCGGCCAATAATTCACTATGTAATAATCCCCGGGGTTCTCCCATAATTCTATGTAATCAATGCTTTTCTCGTCCCAATTGATGTTGAGTGCCTCCTGGGCACGCGCACGCAAAATTTCATACCCTGAGTTTTTTCCGGTATTGATGGCAGGCAACTTTCCCGGTTCGTTTTTGGGGTATTCTTTTATATCGAGCAATCCGACAAGATCATTGGATATGTTTGCCCACCAGTATCTTCTTGCCAATTCCTGATCCCAGCTGCTCATGCCAAATTTCAGGTTAAAAGTATTATCATAGTCCAGTAATCTCAGAATAAGGGTTACATAACCTGAAAGTTGCGAATTACCGCAAACAATAACGATTTTTTCAAAACTATTGGGTTCTATCTTGTTTTCAAAATAGTGCAGGATGTTTTTGGGTTGAATGTTAACCGCATCTTCAATATGTCCCCGCTTGAATTCACGAGGAGTTCTCACATCAATAATATGGTAATTGGAAGCCTTCAAATGGTTATACAGTTCTGGTGCTGTAATGAAATAAGGAATGCTTTTATCATTGATAATATTACCGTTTTCCTCAAGGTATTCAAGGAGTATTTCTGTTTCCTGTGTGGTACCTGTAGTGCTGACCGACTCTTCTTTTTCACTTTGATTGTTGTTGCAACCTGCCATAAAAACAAAAGCAAGAAAAAGAAATGCTATGTTTATCAGTTGATTACTATATCTCATTGTATGTTTTTTTTTATTGGGTTATGAATTTTTATCTCTCTGTGTTTACGAATGTTTAAATTTAAATTTCCGTTGTCTGATTGCAGGTAAAACTCATTATATAAAGGTTTAAAAATCGTTCCTCAGGCAGTTTTACTGGTGATTGGTTTTTCTTTTTGATCTGCTTCCGGTTCTTCTGTATCCAGTTCTTCCCATCCTGTAATCATGGCTTTAAGATTAGATGTAAGGGTATGTCCGGTGGTAATCAGGTATAAATGTACAATAATGAATGCCATCAAAATATATGCTCCGATGGTATGTGCAAGTGCCACCCTCTCCAGGTTGCTGATTCCCAACTCTACGATCTCACCATTTGATGAATAGCGATAAAACATGTATGCCAGTCCACTGGCAATCATGACCGGGAAAACCAGAATCTTTAATGAAAGATATACCAGTCGTTGCAACGGATTGAGTTTGCTTATCACTGTTTTGCGGGTAGGGTGGGGTGCATTTCTGAAAATCCCGAAAATGTAATACTCTGCCTGTGCCTTCAGATTTTTTGTTGTGGGAAGGTACTGACGCCATTCACCCGTAGTAAAATGCCAGAAAATAGTGAAAATAGTAAGGATTATAAATGCCCATGCTGCTTTGTTGTGAAGATCAACAGCGTTTTCAAAACCAAAAAAGGAATATGATCCATGCACCTCATAACCGGTTAATGCAAGGAAAAAGACAAGAAAAGCCTGTGTCCAGTGCCAGAACCTTTCATAACTTTTGTAAATATATACTTTTTGTTTAGCCATATGTTTATGTGATTTTTGAAATAGACATAGAATAACCTGATAGACCTTTCAAAAGTCCTATTGTTTTGTTTGTTGTGGTGTTAAATTTTTGCGCCATGTAAAAAACCTGATAATTGCATGAATTGTAACTCCTGCAAGAGATAATATGATCAGCAAAATTCCCATTGTGTCAACTGCTGCATTTTGGGTTTTACCCGGGATATAACTTCCTTCTATTCCTTCCATCCGTGAATTGTATCTAACATGGCAATCTTCGCATTGTAAGGCCTGCTCTGCTGTTGAAACCATGTGATTGACCGGTAGATACATCTCTGTGTCGATAAACTCCCATTGCCCACTGTAGGGTCTGCCTAAATATTCCATCCCCTTTTCTAGTGATTCTTCCCAGTTCAGATCGAGCCATAATGCACCTTTTCCTTTTTCGCGATCCCATAATTTGGCTTGTAATATAGAAAGATGAACAGGATCGTAAGGTTGACGTCCGCGGTGCACTTTCGCCGGAATAATTAAAGATTCCGGGTCTTTAGCATTTCCAAAAAGGGTATTTATTTTCAAAGGACTGGCAGTTGTATCTACTTTGTCGGACATTAAAAAATGATCGGCTGTACCATTAAACCAAAAATATTCAGGTTCTACGTTGGTTTGCCAGGAGGCATCACCTTTTATAGATTGATATACCGGATTACCCATATCATCATACAATACAAAAGCTTCACCTTCCTGCAAGGCACCTGCCGTTGACCAATCCCAATAAACTTTGGTAGCGTTTACTTTGGCGTATTCAGGAATATGGCAGGTTTGACAGGCAATTTTTGTGGTGTGGGTATTGAGCATTTCGTCCATATGCGGCGTAGGGGTATGGCAATTGTCGCAGGTAACCCGGTTGGTTGCTGATGATGACACACCGTAATAGCGTCCTTTGAGTTTATGATTTTCTGCGGTATGGCAATCAACACATTGGAGGTTTACACCATCTACACCCATATGCACATCCACTTCGCGTGATGCGGTGAGCAACGCCATTTCAAGATCGCCATGCTTAACATTGTTGCCTCCGCCACCATGAAAATGACAGTAACCGCAATTTTCCGAAGTAGGACGTCCAACATTCTGTACTATGTTTGTAAAATCCAAACCCGCCTCCGGATACCCTGCACCTCCTTTTTGCTTTTCATAGGTGCCGGTGTTGTCATGACAAACCAGGCAATCTACATTGTAAGGATTATCAAAATCAAATGTTTTATCAGCATATCCATAACCGGCATGACAGCGGTTGCACGTAGATTCGTTGGAAAATATTCCTGTACAGAAATTATTGATCAGGTTTCTTTTTCCCAAATAGGTTACGCCCCTGCCTTCAATAAACTCTTCTCTTTCCCAGGTAAAATGGAAACTGTGCAATAGCTCATCGCCACGTTCGGTATGACATGAAATGCAGGTTGCTGTAATCTCATGGGGATTGTCAAAATCTCTTTGCAATACCTCGTGTTTGCTGTGATCTACAGATGGAATATGGGGAACACTGTATTCTTCACGCAGTTCGGTAAGTGCTTTGTTTTCCTCCTCCGAGGCATCCCGCAATACTACAGTAATGATGATAAGAGGAACAACAATGGATAAAACAAATGTTACAATATTTTTCATAAAGATATGTTTTGATAATTGATGATGTTAATCCTGCCTTTTGTAGCAGAAGTATTTCTATAAATCATTCATGGTCCAAAAGGGTTATAATCAAATTTTAACTTTATCGGGCAGTAATCTGTTTCATAATTCAGTTGTATTCACAAATATGAATATGACAGATGCAACATGTGTTGTTTTTATTCACAAATGTATAAATATGATTGGTTCGGCAAGCAAATTTTATATTTTTAAAATCTTTCCTGGTAAAATCATAAGTATTGCATTTTCAATAGAAAAGAACATTATTTTAAATTAGTCTAAATATAAATTTTACGGTATTGTAAAATATATCTCTATGCTAAATAATGGTGGTTTAAATGGTTAAGATAATGCAAATCACTCAATTGCTATATCTGGAAAAGATTTGGAATGCTTAGAAAACATTTTGCTTTACCCTATACAGAAATGGATGGATATAATGCATAAATGAGTCCACTCTGAAAAGTTTATTATCCACAGATTACACTGATTTACACAGATGCTAAACACTGATAATCAATGTGTTTAGAAAAAGAAAATGAACACAGATTTGCCGAAAACAAGTTTTCGGAGTGGACTCATTTATTGATTAATAAGCTCGGGATGATTTCCATAAAAATCGTCGAGGAAATTTTCATTCGCATTTTGACATCTGTTACCGGTTTTTTCCAGAGAAAATTCCTGGTGGAATTCGGGATTCAATTCGCTGTCCGATGAATATAATAATGGAATAGTGATTCTACTTCCAGCAACAGGATTATCGTCTGAATCAAATTTCCCCGAATTGGCAGGATAATTTTTTATAAACCAGGAACAAACCCTGAATCTTGTGTAGATCGTGCTCCAGGTATCTCCTGATCTTACAAGGTAAGTAGTATCATTAGGTAAGGTAAATCTATCCTCTTCTCTCTCTGTTTCGTTTTGGTCTTCCTGATTTTGCTCAACCTGAACAGGTTCATCTTCTGTAATGATTGTATCCTGTTGCTCTGTAACAGAGGTTTGAAGTTCAATATCTCTGGCAGGTCGCGGATCAAATAAAAAAAGATCGTAGAACATATATCCAAGCAGAAGTATAATAAATGCAATGATCGCAACCCTCACCGGAGGCCTTTTGAGTTGCTTTTCAAGTATACCTGTCTCCTTTTTTTCTTTCCGGGTAGTATCTGTTTTTTCCGGATTTTTCAGAGATTTCTTTAGTTTAAAAGCAGATTGATCAGCAACAGGTTCAAATTTACGAATGGTATTAGACAAACTGTAAAAAGCGATAATCTGTATTGAAATACTGGAAGATGGAGAGATATTCCTACCCATATCGGTCAATCTGAGAACCTTGGTTTGCACAGGCATGGGGTCTGAAAGAACACGCTGAATTTGTTTTGCAGTGACATTGAGAAACAAATCACGGGTTCCCATAAGGATCATGTCACCGTTAAGAGGGACAAGGGGTTGTTGATTAACAACAGGTTCAATATTTTTAAATTGGCCAAGAAGTGTATTTTTTTTCAGGTTAGTTTTGTTTTTGTTACTGGCATCACTAGGGCTACCCTGCGCGGCAAGGAATATTTTTTTCCCATTAAAAAAATATACCAACATATCGCCAACAACACTGTAATATACCTCATTATTGCGTATCAAAACACATGCACATGAGAGATGCAGATGTTCAATATCAGGATTTTTACGGGCATATTCGTATATAAACCCATTCGTATAAATCAGTGCATTAAAAACCGCATTTCCGGGTTTTTCAACAAGTTCATTTTGAAGATAATAGGTAATTCTTTCGATAGCAAGCTTCGAGGCCTCTTTGGTTTTGCCATCCGGATGATGGCTTTGTGTAAGAATAAAAACAGACCCATTAATAGTCTCCAGAAATTCCATTTCCACTGCGCCGGTCTGCCCGGAAAGGGAAGTTCCTGAAGTATTGGCATACTCGAAATATTTTAACTTTTTATTTGCCATAAGTATACTGATGAAAACGAAACCCGAACCAAAAATTTATTGTCGCTGCAAAATTAACAATTAAACCCGAGTTAACGTAAAAGTAAGATGCAAATGATAGTTTTTCCTATGAGGACAAGGTTTTGGTGATCGCTACAAACTCATTTACGTGCAATTGTTCTGCCCGTTGCCCCGAAAGGTGTTCAACAGTGGTATCAGACCAATCAACAGATAAAGAACGTAATGCGTTTCTGAGGGTTTTCCGCCGTTGGTTGTAAGCTGTTTTTACCACGTTGAAAAAATCCTTTTCATTACAATCCAGTTTCACGGTTTCATTGCGAGTAAGACGAATAACGGCAGATTTTACTTTGGGAGGTGGAAAAAATTCATATTCATCAACCATGAAAAGTAATTCCACATTATAAAAAGCCTGGCAAAGCACACTCAGAATACCATTTATTTTTTTGCCGGGAGGCGCCACGATTCTTTGAGCCACCTCTTTTTGAAACATACCAACTACTTCTGTAATCAAATGACGGTTTTCGAGTACTTTAAAAAGTATCTGCGAGGATATATTATAAGGGAAATTGCCGATCACCGCTACTGATTGACTCTGAGAAAAAGACGCAACATCCATAGACAAGAAATCCTGGTGCAAAACAAAGGAGTTGTAATCGGGGAACTGTTTTTTTAAATAGATCACAGATTCATGATCGACTTCAACACCCCACCATTGCCAATGTTTTCTTTGTATTAAAAATTGAGACAACACCCCTGTTCCCGGGCCAATCTCCAGCACATGTTGGTAGTTGCCAATTCCGGTGAGACTATCTACAACTCTTGCAGCAATATCGCTGTTACGCAAAAAATGTTGTCCTAATTTCTTTTTTGGTTTTACGTGCAAATTGTAATTTTTAGAAGTTAATTGAGCAGGTCGCCTCTGAGGTTTCTGAAGTTATTGCGGGCATCCAGCACATAAATACTTCCGGGGTAATCTACAATGATTTGTTGGTATAAATCCATGGCTTTTTCTTTATCTTCAAAAATGGTTTCATGCAATTGGGCACGCATAAAAAGCGCTTTTGAAGCAAATAAACCTTTGGGGTATTTTTCCGTAATATTTTGCAAAAGACGATCGGTTTCCTCATAGTTCCCTGTTTTTTGATAAATGACTGATTTTTCCATCAGAACATTGTCAATGATTTGGTGTGAGGGAAAAAGTTGAGTAATGGAATCGAGCACACCAATAGCTTTGTCAAACTTATTCATAAAAGTATGCATTTGAGCCCGGGCAAACATTTGCAGTGGTTCAGAAGTACCTTCTTCTTCAAGATTATCTTGTATAAGTAGTGAAAGATCAATGGCATCATTGGCAATAAGACGGGATGTAGCGGATTTGAGTACATCAAGTTGGGCTTTAGCCCATTTAAATTCGCCCATATAAAAAGACAAACGGGCGTTTTTAAACCTGGCTTCGTGACCCAGTGGGTCATCTTTAAACAATTTATCAACCTGTGCATATAGCAAATGGGCGTCCCAAAGATCACCGTTCAGTAATAAGATATCAGCCATTTCAACGCGGCATTCTGCTTTTACGCGGGCAGAAACATTGGGCATGTCGATTACGGGTTGGAGTATATTGATAGCACCTTGTGTATCATCAAGATAAAAAGCTTTCAGATTAGCCAGATTTCTTATAATAGAAACTGAGCGTGGTTGAATACCAATTTCATCAAGAAGATCATGATATTCAGTTTCCACTTCCCGAAGCAAATCATAGTCGATTTGATAACTTTGCGTTGCTTTTTGATAGGAAACATCAAGTTTTCCTGTACGAGCATCCAGGTAAAAAGGATTCAGGTCTCCCCTTTGCAGAATATAATCATATCCTCTTAGTGCAACATCATAATATTGGTTGCTGGCACTAAGTGAGGCAACATCTAAAACCAGTTGGCCATCTTGCTTCATTCTGCGATCAAGAGATATTGCCTGTCGCATGGCCATTTCAAAATCTTTTTGCTGAATGGAAAGCCACAATAACATTTCGGCATAAAAGTTCTCCGATGGATTTTCTCTTACTTTTTCGAGCAATACATTTCTAAGTGTCTGATTTTTTGTGTAATCAGGATCATCATCCAGTTCTTCCTGCAAAAGTCCCTGTACTTTCTCTAATTGAGAAGGATCAAGAACGATCAGTTCCACATACTGATTCATCATATTTTGATAATCGCCAATTTGGGAAAAAATTTCGGCAACAGAAATATGAAAAGGATACTGTTCACCTAATAATTTTCTTCCTCTTTCATAAGTCTGCAATGCATAATCTGTATAATCCCGAAAAAGAAATGCATTGGCCATATCTGTTACTGCACCAGGATCTGCTTGCAGGTCTTTGATCAATCCTTCAAACAACTTATTAGCTTTTCGGTTTTTTCCTGCTTTATCATATACCCAACCCAAATCTATTTCAAACCGAACCCTTCCAGGATTATTTTCCTGATGCCTTTTAACCACCTTTTCGGCTTGTCTAAATTCTTCGAGCACTAATAAACTCTGCAGATAGTTTCCGTAAACAACAGGAGCAGGATCTTTTTCAAACAACTCCTGGTAAAGCACAACAGCCTTCTCGTAGTTGCCTTCACGGAAATATTGAGCAGCCAGTTGCTCTTCCTCATTCAGAACATCTTTATTATCAACATCCTGTGCAACAACAATTTGCGAGGACAATACTGTGAGTAAAAAACAAAAAACAAAAAAACGAAAAATAGTCATAGTATTTTCTTTGACGAATCAATAAAAAACGAAAAAAGTGATATCCCGGAGATAAGTTTACACTTTATTATGGTAATAACGAAAACCCTGGTCGTATTGTTTTAGATGACAGAAAACACACATAAAAGCAAATAGTCCAGAATACCTTATAATAAGTGTAAAGTTTGGCAATCATATACAATCCGCAGAAATCAGGGGATTATAATGATTAACTGATCATGTTAAAATGTGTGTAGGGAACCAGTGCCTGCGGTATTTTAATTCCTTCAGGAGTTTGGTTGTTTTCAAGCAAAGCAGCAACTATACGAGGCAAAGCCAGAGCACTTCCATTGAGGGTATGCGCCAGGTGAGTTTTTCCTTCTTTATCTTTAAAACGAAGTTTCATCCGGTTTGATTGAAATGTTTCAAAGTTGGAGATACTACTTACTTCCAGCCATCTTTTTTGTGCCATAGAAAAAACCTCCATATCGTAGGTCTTGGCACTGGCAAAACTCAAATCACCACCACAGAGTTTAAGGATACGGAAGGGGAGTTCGAGTTTTCGCAATATCCCAGTAACATATTCCGTCATGTTTTCAAGCGTTTGATAACTTTTATCGGGATGAGTTATCTGAACGATCTCAACCTTGTCAAACTGATGAAGTCTGTTCAATCCCCTTACATGTTTTCCGTAGGAACCCGCTTCTCTTCTGAAGCATGCAGAATAAGCAGTACTCTTGATTGGTAGTTCGTCTTCTTTGAGGATTAAACCACGGTAAAAGTTGGTAACAGGCACTTCGGCAGTTGGTATGAGGTAAAGATTATCCACGACAACGTGGTACATTTGCCCATCTTTATCGGGCAGTTGCCCGGTAGCATAGGCAGAGTCTTCGTTTACCAGAAGAGGAGGTTGAAATTCGGTGTATCCTTGTTCTATCGCCTGATCGAGAAAAAAACTGATCAGAGCTCTTTGCAGTTTAGCACCTTTCCCCTTATAAACCGGAAAACCAGCACCGGTAATTTTATTTCCAAGTTCAAAATCAATAAGTTGATATTTATCTGCCAGCTCCCAGTGCGGCAAAGCATCCTTTTGCAGTTCAGTAATATCACCCTCCTGATTCACCACAACATTATCATCGGGAGTAATTCCCGGGGGAACACTTTCGTGAGGTATATTGGGCAAGAGTACTAAAAGGCTATCCTGTTCACTTTCCAGTGTATTGAGTTGATTCTGAAGTTCTTTGGTCTGTTGTTTCAGTTCGGTTGTTTTCATTCGGAGTTCATTGGCTTTGCTTTGTTGGCCAGATCGGAAAAGGTTGCCAATTTCTTTGGAAACAGCATTGTTTTCCGCTGCTGTATCATCTAGTTTTTTCTGAATGTTTCGGCGTTGTGTATCCACCTGGAGGAGTCTGTTAATAATTTCAGTGGCATCAAAATTTTTCACTTTGAGTTTTTGGATCATTACATCGGCCTGAGCACGAATTTCATTTATTTTAAGCATAATAATAATGTTAGAAAGATGATTGAAAACAATAAAGTTTAAAATTAACAAGCAGAATCACAAGGCATTAAACCAAAAAAACCCGCCATTGGCGGGTTATATTTTTCAAAAGAAATACTCCATCCATTAGGCTTTAATCTCGGATTTTTTTACCGAAACGTAGGATTTTCCTTCTGATTTTTTCTTAAAAACAACAGTGCCATCAACAAGAGCAAACAAGGTATGGTCTTTTCCCATGCCTACATTTTCTCCTGGATTATGCATAGTGCCTCTCTGTCTTACGATAATACTGCCCGCTTTCGCCATTTGGCCGCCAAAAAGTTTCACGCCCAGTCTTTTACTATGTGATTCTCTACCGTTTCGTGAACTTCCGACTCCTTTCTTATGTGCCATAATATGATATTTTTAGGATTTACAATTTTGATTTATCCAATAATTTCTTCTATTTGTATTTGGGTCATCAATTGTCTGTGTCCGTTCATTTTCTGATACCCTTTTCTTCTTTTCTTTTTAAAAACCAGAATTTTATCTGCTTTTACATGTTCAAGTACTTTGGCTTTTACCACAGCACCTTCTACAACAGGAGCGCCTACCTCAATTTTTTCATCATTGGCATGGAGAAAAACGCGGTCAAATTCCAATGCGTCGCCTTCTTTTCCTTCCAATCGATGTACAAAAATCTTCTGATCTTTTACTACTTTAAATTGCTGTCCTGCTATTTCTACGATTGCGTACATTTTACAGCTTGTTTATAGATTATTATTTACTTTATTATAATGGGGTGCAAAGATAAGAATAAATATTTTACAAACCACCAAAATAATGGATATAATTTTATGTAAATAACTGGTATCCATTTATGAAAAAAAGAGTTTTTTACCCGTCATAAAATTTTGCCGAAATAGTAAAACATAATCCACCTTTATTTCAACAAACCAATCCATTTTTGAAGTTGTTGAGGTCTCGACCAGTAGTGAATCTTATCAATATTGGCTTTACAGGAAATCTTTCCTGATTGGCAACCGGATATAAACTGAAAGATAGATTCATGATCGCTATAATGAAACATTTTGCCGGCTCCCGAATCAAGCAAAATCCTGGCGGCATCACCCTGAACAGGACCGATGCCCAAAACAGGTTTCCGGGATGCCAGGTATTCAAAGATTTTCCCGGTAACAATTCCCTCATTATTTTTCATCCGTGGAATAACAAGCAGAAGCATGTCAGCATCTGTCATATATTGAATTGCCTGCTTGTGAGCAACATGATTAACCACTTCCAACCGGTTTTTTAATAAAAGTTGAAATTCCTTTTGCCATTGCGGACTTATGGCTCCAACAAACTTCATACTAATATCGCGGTTTTCATCAATCATTCTCATCAGTGCTTTGGCAAATCCATTCAGATCATAATCGGCTGTGAGGGTACCAGTATAAGTGATGGTGAATACTTGATTATCTGATGGGGAAGTTGTTTTAAGTGGAAAATCTTCAGGATCGAAACCGTTGGTAACAACGTGTATCTTATGATCTGTTTTGTTCTGCATTTTTTGGCAGAAAAGATCTTTCAGAAAATAGCTGACAGTAGTTACCTGATCTGCTTCATGAAGCACTTTTTTTTCCATGCCCATGTCTATTTTTCGGACAAAGGGTAAATGATACATCTTGTCGTAATAAAAAATATCTGTCCAGGGGTCTCTCAAATCGGCAATCCAGTGCAAATGGGGCATCTTTTTTTTTAATACCATCCCGGCCAGTTGGGTGCTGTGCGGTGGGCTTGAAGTTACAAAGTTTCGAATCTGATATTTTTTAATAATGGTTTCTGCTTCGGGGATGAGGCATTTATTCCATCCTTTGCGGGCATCGGGAACGAATAAATTGCCTCTGATAAACCTTATCAAACGAGTTAACAAACCTTCTGCTTTGTCTTCATTAGCAAACCCTGAATAAGGGATAGGCTTTTTCCTGAATAATTTTTGATAGATTCCGAAAGGTTCTTTGGTAGCAGTATAGAACACTTTCAGTCCTGGTGGAACTTCTTTCAGTAAAGAAGTATCTTTCAAGGGATATGTTGCCAAATCAGGGTCTACGGTTAACACGATTGGTTCTATACCGAATCCGGGGAGATATTTAACCCATTTTAGCCACCTTTGCACGCCCGGTCCACCGCTGGGCGGCCAATAGTATGTGATGATCAGCAAAGGTTTCATGGGTGCTGTATTATTATTTTATAGTCAATCACTTAGCAGATCAACTTTTTGGGGTAGTTTTTACCAACAGGGGTTTCACTCGCATCCAAACAAAAGCGATAGATAAAAGAACAAACAAAAGACTGGAAGCCAATGAGATTTTTTCACCTGTATAAAAAGAAGCCGGTTCAAAACGGAACTCAATTTCGTTTTGTCCTGCGGGAATTTTCATTCCACGAAGAATATAATTAACCCTTATGTGTTCAGCAGGTTCACCATTTACAAATACTTTCCAACCATGAGGGTAAAAAATCTCTGAAAAAACGGCAAATTGTTCTGTATCAGATTCAGATTGATAGATCAACCGATTGGGTTGATAATCAGTTAATTCAATAAAGCCATTATTGTTGTCATTAACGGCTGATTCATCCAGGTAGTGGTTAAACTCACGATTAACAACAGCAGTAGATGCAGGGTCAAAATCATGAAGTGCCTGAATTTCCTCATCGGCATTTTCTACCCACTGAATATCATTTACAAACCAGGCATTTCCCAGGGCATCGGGATTGAAAGATGCAGAAGGTTGCTGATTTTCTCCGGGCACTATGAGGTATCGCGTATTGAGCATGTTCAAAACTCTGTCATTGCCATTGGCAATATGCTGGTCTATAACTTCCTGAAAGCGCTGCAACTTAGCACCATGATAACCACCAACCGAATGATGGAAAAAGCTGGTGGAAGCATCATTAAAAGAGTTTACTGTTAGATTATATACCCTGAAGGGAGTATCATCATCCTGCTGAATTTTGAGGTTGGCCTGAGTAGGTTGATAGGGTTTTTCTATCTGTCTTTTGGGAACAAAACCCGAATGATCAAAATATCTTTTGTTTATAGGCCACATATCAGTAACAATAAGCACAGCCAACAGGGTAACAAAGATGTTTTTATTCATTTTGCCAGATACATAGAGACCAACAACTGAGGAAGTAAGAATTACAAAGAGAAGGCTTCTTGCAACATCCTGCCTGAAGATATCTTTCCTTATCTGCACAACCTGTGCAAAGTATCCACGCAAATCATTTCCTGATCCATCAGAGGAGTTGATAATGGTTTGATCAGTTTCACTCAAAAAATCAAGAAAAACACCGGGCATCACGTATAAAACAGCGAGCAAGCCAGCTGTTGTGCCAAAAGCCCAATAAAATGGCCGGCTTTTGATTTTGAGTAATCCAGGGTTTTGATACCATTTTGCCAAGCCCAGAAAAGCGATGGCAGGGATTAAAAATTCAGCGATTACCAGAGTCATGCTAACAGCCCTGAATTTATTATAACCAGGCACATAATTGATGAAAAAATTTGTGAGAAATTCAAAATTTTTTCCCCAGGCAAGCATTACAGAGAGAATAATGGCGCTAATAAAACCCCATTTCAAAGGTCCTTTGAGGTAAAACAATCCGAGTACGAAAAGAAAAATTATAACTGCTCCAACATAAGCCGGTCCTGATGTAAAAGGTTGATTTCCCCAGTATTTATTTACGTAGTTTTGACTTTGAAGTTGTTCAATAATAAAATTAACGAAGTTTCTGTCGTACTGATTGACTACTTCTGCTGCTTCTCTCCGTTCGGCAGGGGTTCCCTGGTTCATGGCTATGAGTTCATCATAAAGCAAAGGTTCTGAGGCACCTCCCTTAGCATTGGGAACCAACAAAGAAAGAGTTTCTTCTATACCATAGCTCCAGGCGGTAATGTATTCAGGGTCAAGCCCCTTTTTATTTTGTCTTTCATCATTTACCAATTGTGTACCACCTCTCATGGTTTCGGAAGCATACACATAGGTTGACCAAAAATTGCTGAAATTCAGACCTATTGCAATGATGGATGCCGCCAGTAAAAAAAGTGTACTTCTGAAAAAATGAGGGAGTTGTTTTTCTTTGTATAGTTGTATGAGTTGGGCAATTCCCCAAATAATAACAATCATCAACAGATAATAGGTAATTTGCAGGTGATTGGCATAAAGTTGCAAACCCAGAAACAGGGCAAACAACAAGCTTCCAGAAAAATAGCGCCCTCTGAATGTATAGATAATTGATGCCATAACAGGAGCCATGTATGCAATGGCGAGGGCTTTGGAATTATGACCTGCTTCAATAATTATGAAATGATAAGAAGAGAACGCGAAAGCCAGTGCCCCGAGGAAAGCTACCCAGACATTAACCTTCATCATTATTAAAAAAACAAAAAAACCCGCAAAATATAAAAAGATCATATCTGCGGGACGTGGCAATCCAAGAGTAAAAATCTTATGGACATACCTTGCTATATTGTTTTTATAAATGACCGAAATCTGAAAAGCAGGCATCCCTCCAAACATGGAATTTGTCCAGAGAGCCTCCTCACCTGTTTCTTCCCTGAAGTCCTTAATCTCCTTTGCCATCCCTTCAAACTTAACAATATCTGACTGAAGCAGCCTTTTGCCTTCCAGGACAGGATTTACATAAGCAACACTTAAGATCAAAAAAATAAGTAAACTTCCAATGTAAGGTAACCAACGGGTAAAATCGCTCTTTTCCATCATGTTTTATAATTGGTGTAAAATAAGATTATATTATTTTGTTGAGTTCTTCCCTGGTGTATTTTCTTCTTTTATCTCTTCATAATCAACATACTCACCAACCTTTTCTGATGCTGCAGAAGACTTTCCCGTACCCCTGTTATAAGTTATTTTTACCTTTGAAGACCCTCTGCCTTGCTTTTGCGACTGACGGTGTTCTCTGTGCCCGGATTGAGCATTATAAAACTGTTTTTGAATACGTCGAAAATACCATTTTACAAGCCGGGGAAATATTACAATAGCAAACATCTTCAGGGTCAAATAAATAAGAATGAAAATGGCAAGTATTTTAAGCATAATTCTACGTTTACAGGAAACAAAAAAGCATTCCGGCGCTATCACATCAATGGTAACGCATGAACCCATAAAAAATTTTCAGAAATGAATCATTGGCCAAACCTAAAAAAGGATAAGCAATATTTGATTATGAAAAAACAAAATTATAGAAAAAACCAACATAAAAAAGGTTGTATCAGTTTGAATGACACAACCTTTTATATTTTTAGCATCCGGTAAGATTTTTTATCCACGATTGATTTTTTTGTGAAATACAACATCACTTTATCAGTCAGATAGGGAAAGAACCACACAATGGACAAAAACAATCAATAAACCGGTAACTTCTTGGTGTTTCTCTAAAGTTTTCTATTTATGTGTGCTTTCAGAGGATACGCTCAGTTTTTTTCTTCCTTTTGCTCTTCTGGAAGCCAATACCTTACGACCATTGGTGGTTTCCATTTTTTTGCGAAAACCATGCTTGTTTTTTCTGCGTCTTTTCGAGGGTTGATAAGTCCTTTTCATAATCTTTTATATATTTTGATAGTATGTATTATCGTGGGTTTTTATAAAAACTTTATTTTGTGACAAATACAAATTTTTCCTATGTGATTTTTTCGGATTGCAAAGATAGACAAATGAATTTATATCCCAAAATTCTTTTTTGATTTTTCGAAGATTCAACGGAAAAATTTTTTGATAACATTATAAAAAGAATTTTTGCGAGGAAAACATACCATTAAATGAGGATAACTTTTGATATTATTTTTTTATTGCAGCACACTGTTTAGTCTGTGTATGCTCTTTCTGATGTAATTGGCATATCTGGTTCTTTTGCATTTACGTTTCCCTATCTGTTGCTTAATTTATGAGTCCACTCCGAAAACAAGTTTTCGGCAAATCTGTGTTCATTTTCCGTTTTTAAAACCATTGATTATCAGAATTAAACATCTGTGTAAATCTGTGTAATCTGTGGATAATAAACTTTTCAGAGTGGACTCATAAATAGAACTTAAATAACCAAAGTGTTTTTTTTGGGGTAACAATGCTAAATGCCTTCTAACTTACGATCCGATTCTTTTACAACCCATTGAAGCGTTGTCCGGTTTTTTTGTTCGATCAGTATGTTTTTACCATGCAGAAGTTGCTCCAGATTTGCTTTTTCATAATGCCTGATGGTAATCAATTGCAAATTGGTATTGTATTTAACAGTATATATTTTGCGAAGGCTTTTCAAAAGGTTGGGGGTTTTGATCCTGTCTTGATCGAAACAGATAGAAAAACTTAATGCTGAATTTTGCATGAGATTAATCTTAATGCTGTTTTTGGCACATTCGGAAAATATCCTTGAAAGATTTTTTTCGGCAATAAAACTGAAATCCTTAGGGAAAACAGATAACAGCACCTGATTGAATTTGATAATATAGGAAGGGAGTAAATTGTCGTCTTTAGTTTCATGATTGATAAGACTACCTTCATTTTCGGGATGGTAAAAAGACCTTACCTTTAATGGAATACCTTTTTTGAGTAGAGGTTTTAGTGTTTTTGGATGAATAACAGTTGCCCCATAGTAAGATAATTCAATGGCTTCCTGGTAGGAAATGTTTCGCAGAAGATTTGTGTTTTTAAACAATTTGGGGTCAGCATTCAATACACCCGCCACATCCTTCCAAATCACCACTTCTTGTGCTTTTAAAGCATATGCAATAATAGCAGCGGTATAATCTGAACCTTCACGGCCAAGTGTGGTTGTAAAACCCTGGGTTGTGCCACCCAGAAATCCTTGCGTTATACCAACAGCAGATAAACCTTTTGATTTTCTTTTATTCAGATATTGTAAAATTTTATCCTGAATAAGATTCTCTGTTTTTAACCAATCGACTGTGGCATCACGATAGTTTGAGTCTGTAATTATCAGTTGTCGGGCATCAAACCAGCGATTTTCAATTCCTGTAAATTTAAGATATGCAGATATGATTTTAGTGGAAAGAATTTCGCCGGTGGAAACTATTCTGTCATATTCAAAGTTGTAGTTCCTGCCCGGTGATTCTCTCAGATAATAATAAAGATGATAAAATATCTGGTCTACAGTCAGATAAATATCATGCTTTTTATCTGCGAAAAGTTCTTCGATGATTTGGTAATGATAGTTTTTTATCTGCTCAAAAAGTTTCTTTTGTGTTTCAACTGTACCCTGAAAATAGAATTCCACCAGTCTTTCAAGAGCATTGGTGGTTTTGCCCATGGCTGATATAACCACAATCAGGGGTTCCGAACCATGTTTGCCAATGATTCCGGCCATGTTTTTTACCGCTGATGCATTTTTTACGGATGCACCACCAAATTTGTAAACCTTCATATTACTGGTATTCTGTTTTTGGGATGTTAATCAACCAATAAGGGGATTTGTGTTGAAAAACAAAGGTATTAAAAAACCCTGACTCGGGAAAGACAGGGTTACGAAAAGAACAGGAGTATATATAGGGGGAAAGATTATCTTTCTTTGATGGACTCCATCAATTTTTTGCGGGTAAAAAAGATACGACTTTTTACAGTCCCGATGGAAAGATTTAGTTTGTCCGCGATCTCTTTGTACTTGTATCCGGAATTGTACATCTCAAATGGCTTCCTTTGGTCTTTATCTACTTTCTTGATTTCTTTTTCTATCTCTTTTACCCGGTAAGAGGAATCCGGAAGGCCTATGTTGCTTTCTTTGGATAAGTTGAGGTAAAAAAGATCGTCTGTTTTATCCAAAATGGTATTATTTCTTACATTCTGGCGATAGTTGTTGATAAATGTATTTTTCATAATTGTGAAAGTCCAGGCTTTCAGATTTGTATCCGCTGTAAATTTGTCGCGGTTTGTTAATGCTTTTACAAAGGTTTCCTGAACAAGGTCCTGTGCATCTTCATAGTTCGAGGTTAATGTATAAGCAAAATACTTGAGGTTCTTCTGTAATCCTAATAATTTGTGATCGAATTCAATTGATGTCATATCTGTAGGGTTTTAAGGTTTCTGTTTAATTAATTCTATACGAAGTTAAACATAAAAAATGAATTGCCAAACGCTTTGTATTTATTTAACAAGGCAAATTTATTAAAAACTCTTGTTTGTAGCGTAAAAACTCACGTTTGTGGTTTTTAATTAAGCAAAAGAATACCTTTTTCATGTTTTTTGCCTGATTATTTTTGTTTAATTTATTTCGTTAAATAAATGTACAGCTAATAAGTGGTCATTTAACACCATTAACGTATGTTGTGATGTTAATTAGTAAAAAATGGGAAAACAAATTGCGCTTTTTCCTACTCAATTTCACATGGTTTCTGTTTTTTTCTTTGATTATTGCCACCATAACTTGATATATTTTATATCTGCCAAAAACAGTGAACTTTAAGATTTCAAAAGGTATGCCGGATTGAAAATATTTTAAGTTGCTTTTGTAATATGCAGATATACAGTTGGTAATCTTTTTTTTGTGGAGGTTTTATTTTGTTGTGTGCATTTTTTTCCCCATGTAGGGTGTGTATTTGTAGCATTGTTTGTGGAAAATGTTTTTAATTTATCAATAAATCCTCTAACACTATTTGGATGGTAACTTTTGAAATGGTATTACCAAATCTGGATATGGGAAAAACTTTTTGATGATGTATTATAATGAGTAATGGCAGAAAAGCGTTAATTGCAGTATCTTGCTAATCTGTAAAACTGAAAAGTAAACTTTCTGTTTTTCGTCCTTAGCACGCATTGCAATTAACGCTTTTCTAACAATTCTTTCCAGAAAAAAAATAAACTATCTTACCAGCACTCTTTATTTCACCGGTGTCACACTATATCCTGCATTACGAAGAAGTTGTACAATTCCTTTTTCTCCTCCCAGATGTCCTGCACCTACACCTATAAATGCTGACTGATCTCTGATCATTTCCGGTATGCGGGATTGCCAGTTTATGTTGCGGTTGTGCAGTATCCAGTCAATCTGCTTTTTTGAGTCATGATAATCATCAATGGTCTTGTATAAACCCTCAATGTCCTCAGCTTTGTATAGTTTGGTCATATTTTGGAAGTCCTTATGTGTCTTTTCATTTTCCAGTACCATTTCTGCCAGTTCATTAGCCTGTTGCTGATAAGGGATAGAGTCGAATACTGCCATTTGTTCTTCCACAGTTTCTAAACCCAAAACCTCTTTGTTTTCTCCCCTGGCAAGGGTCATAAGTTCTACTTCATAGCTAACCATAGTGCCGTCAATAAATGCAGGAACAAGCATGGAGGAAACAAAAAAAGGTTTAAAGGTTTTCATCCTCTTCAATTTTTGTCCTGCTGTTACCCTTAGCATTGAATCTACTGCCTTGTAAGTTTTTTTATCAAGCAAACTTTTCAATGATTCACCATCCTTCATTTGCACTGTTTTCATCATCTCTTTTCCCATAGCAGGATCATCCATGTCTAATTCCAGAATGAGTACGTCAGACCCTTTCAAAGCATTTTTGACTTCGTCTTTGAGCACAAAATCATTTTTGGAGATCATATGAAAAGTACCAAAAATGTAGCTGGTTTGAATGTCATCTCCCTCTATTTTCCATAAAAGCGACGATTCTCTTGCAGTTGTTTCGCCAAACAGGTTGATCGTGAAGGTGATCCACAAAAAAAGAAAAATAAAGACACTGTTTATGCTACTTTTGTTTGTTTTTTTCGGTTTCGAAAACAAAATAACCTCCGGTTCTTTGCTGTAAAATGAAATTTGTTGTTTCATGTTTTTAATAAATTAATTTGATGTGTAAAAATGAATGAATTATTGTAATATATAAGGTTTGTATCCGGGTATCCTTTTTTCTTACGTTCTCGCAAAATATTTTTGTAAGAAATAATCTTTATGGGATACTATTACTATATGACGAATCTTCTGCATTCGCTTCATAGTTTTAGTGTTTTTATTGCGTTTGAATTGACAGCACTAGTGTTCTTTTGTAAGAGGTTGATCTTCGGTGCTGAATTCGATGCTAACCAATTAATTCATAGAACATTAATAATGAATATTTCATTTTGAACGCAAAAAAGTGGAGTGAGGGTTCTTGTCTTCAATTCATTGGAAAATTTCTCAGGACATTATTGATATTTCCGGGTGTTCAAGTAATGACAAATATAAATTCAGATCATGCGTGATTTTAAAGAGATCATGGATGTACACCATCCCATACTTTACAAAATAGGACGTGCCTATGCCAATCAAGAAGATTTTGAGGATCTATACCAGGAAATGTTGATCAATCTCTGGAAAAGTTTACCCAATTTCCGGGGGGACTCAAAACTTAGTACCTGGATTTACAGGGTAACACTCAATACAGCACTTACTTACAAAAGAGATAACCGTAGGAATCTTTCTGAGTCAGTAAATTTCGAAAGTTTTCAGAATACCTGGAGTGCAAATGATGAGGATGATGGTGTCAGGGAACAGGAAATTCAGCGGTTGTATTTTGCTATCAGGCAATTGAAAAAGGAGGAACGTTCGCTGATCCTATTGTATCTCGATGAAAAAAGCTATGAGGAGATGGCTGATATCCTTGGATTGACAATTTCTAATGTTGGGGTAAAAATAAACAGGATCAAAAAGAAATTATATAACTTGCTAAAAAGGTAAGATCATGGAAAACAATTATTTGAAAAATCTGTGGAGAGAATCTGAACGAAAATCTTCTGATTATTATAGCAGCATTGAAACTAAACTGATTGAAAAAGCAAAAAGCACTTCTAATGATCTATTCAATCGCATATACAGAAAAGCCGTTATCGAATTATGGTTATCTGGGATTATTGCCCTGGCTATTCCCTGGATGTTTTTCAGAGAAGGGGTTGTTTTTTGGATCGTATCCATTATCCTTATCGTTATTCTTGGTCTTACAATTTGGTTTTATATGAATTTTCTTACTAAATTGAAAAATATTCAACAGCATAAGATCATTGATGCATTGCAGCGCAAGGAAGAAATGCTTTCACGTTTCGTATTGTGGCAGTATATTTTTGTTGTTTTTGGTTTGCTTGCTGGTATTGCTTTTGGACTTTTCAGTGGTGAAAATGGAATTAACGGATTTAAACTGACAGAAGATTGGTTTAAATTTTTAAGTGCAGCGCTTCTCTTGGCTGGTGTTTTGGGGTTACTTAAAATGTATGTTCATGTTATGTATGGAAAACCTCTGCAAGAACTCAGGCAATTGCTCAGTAGTCTGAAAGAGCATTCTATTAATGAGGAAAATGATAAAGTCTAAGGATATTTGCTCAATAATGTAAACCTGGTATCAAAATTAATTTATTTTCATATGGTTCTATAGGCGATAATTCAGGTTGTTTGTATAAAAGATTTGAAACTGGAGAATTTTTTATTTCTTGTTGATCAGAATTCGCTCAGGATTTTTTAAAATCATCAGATATTTCTGTAGAATCGGATAAAAGGTAAAGATTATCAGGATGGTGATGTAAAGTCACCATTGCGTTTTTTTTGTCTGAAAATTTGATTTTGGACACTATGATCTGCAAGTGAGCATAGATAATTATATCCTGTTCAGGTACGATTTAAATTCTTCTGCATCCTGAAGCGGCTTAATATTGGGAGAGAGTTTTTCAAGAATAGCAGGCACCTGGCAACCGGCAATGAAAATATCTTTATGAGAAAAACCTTCCGATATGGTTTTTAAATAACCCGGAATTTCGTCGGTATCGAGCGCTGCAACAAAATAGGTGATCATATAATCCGCATTTCTTATTTTAATTACTTCCAATACATCTTTAAGAGGTACAGATTGTCCCAGATAAATAACACGGTGCCCTGCTTTTTTTATAATATAGGTATAAAACAACAATCCCAATTCGTGTAATTCTTTTTCAGGTAAAAACAAAAGAAAAGTTTTTGCATCGGGTTTGGGGGAACTTTCCTGTCCGTCAATGGCAATGATGAGTTTTTGTCGTATCAGGTTGGTGATAAAATGTTCCTGTGCAGGATTGATAGTGCCAACCTGCCATAAAATACCCACTTTTTCTAAGAAAAGATAAATGATATGTGTGATGGTTTTTTCAAATCCAATTTTTATGATTGAAGAACCCAATACTTTCTCAAACTTATCTTCGTCAATTTCGATCATGGACACGATCAGGTTGTTGATGCTACTTTCGTAATCATTGGAGTTATGAGATATCTCGAGAATTTTTTCCCGCATATCCTCATTACTTAATTTTACTATTTCACTTATTTTTAAACCATGTTTGTTTAATGTGCTGATATTTAATAACTTTTTCAGGTCTTCATCATTGTAGTACCTGATGTTAGTATCTGTTCTGCTGGGTGTTACCACATTGTATCTTTTTTCCCAGATACGTATTGTATGCGCTTTTATACCGGTGATTTTCTCTAAGTCATTGATGGAATAGCGGATCATTATTTGAGTCGTTGAATTGTTTCTGAATTTAATTGTGATTGAACCATTGGTTGATGCGAAGTCAATTAGGCCGGTTAAATTTCAAACAACATTGTATTTAAATGGTTCATGTTGGATGTGTTTTATCTGATATTTTGTTTAATCTTTTGCTTTTTGGCATAAACATGTCAAATGTATGTGCTTACGATGTGTGTTTAATTTAAACCCTTTAGTAGTTTTTGGCAGAATACCTTAGATAAACATTTTCGTTTATTTTTGAAACAAAAAACTAAATATCTGTTGAAGAACAGAAAAAATCCTCACCAAAGCAAAATGCTCATTTGGTTTCATGATAAAAAATCAAAGAAAAATGCTTTATCGCTAAGTAAGTAAAGTTGTATTTTTTCAGATTTATAGCAGAAAAACTGACTTTTATAAAGTAGAACTAAAAACAATATCTGAAAAATATACCTTATAAAAATGATAGCACATCTGAAAATAACGCCGCTTTACATTGATAAAGATGTTTTGTAAAGGGATTTGATTTTTATCCATCTATTTTCTGTTGAATATTTGTAAATTTGTGATATGCTTTATCGGCATCAAAGTCTGAAAAAAGTTATATCTAACAACACTACCAATCTTTTGCTTATGGAGCCTTTTTATTTGGAAGCAACCAAAAGTACTTTTGGACTTAATTTCGATCCAGAGCAAAATCTCATAGAGTTTAAGGGAAACTCTTATCCAACAAATGCCATGGAGTTTTTTAAAGAACCTGTTGAATGGATGAGAAATTTTCTTTCATCAAAAAAAACAGAAGCCCTCAAAGTAGTTTTTGATGTACAGTATTTCAATACCTCATCATCAAAATATATTTTTAATATGCTCGAACTTTTTGATGAGTATTACAAAGCATACGGTAATATAGATATAGTTTGGATGTTTGACGAAGACGATGAAGATATCTTTGAAAGTTGGAAAAGTCTGATATTACAGCTTAATGTTCCTTACCGCACAGTTGAGGCTAACGAACAAAATTAAACAAATACCCCCCTGTCACCTTCCCTTTTTCTTTTTTCTAATTAGTGCTTGTAAGAAAACACTTATTTTATGTTTCTTTGATAAGAAATCGTCAAAGACAAGGCTTTCGAAGTTTTGAATACAAGGAATTTACTTTTCATCTGTTTATAATTTTTAAAATATTGATTATTAGAATGTTACAACTTT
>CAYPFV010000029.1:0-25231 GCA_964410015.1 uncultured Bacteroidales bacterium | reverse complement strand
GTATTTAGCAAGGCGACAAAGATAAGAAACTTTGCGAACAAAAGAGGGCAAAAAATACAGGTTGAGAAAATGAATATAGCTTTAAAACAACAATTTAGTTGGGTTGGGTTATCCGCTTGTATTTAGAGCTGTTGGCTGGGTCTATCTCGGTAAGTATCGCAACGACCTGTTCTTTTTCCATGTCAGCAGCATCGCTGAAAAGATTGATCAATTCATCATCTTTGGTTGTCATGATAATTGACATAAGATATCCTCCGGGTCTTTGCCGGTGAACTCTTTGAAGCATTTCCAGTGCATTTGCTACTTCTGCTCTTGCCAGGTCCATGTTTTCGGTCATTTTGTCGAATCCATTGCGATGGTAATTATACATTGCTTGCCTGATATTTGAGTATTGTGAGTTGAAAAGATTTTCTACCAACCAATATCTGTTTCGTTGGCTTTCGAAAGATTTCCATCCGGGTTCGGGTTCATTTTGCGCCAGATTAACAATGGATTGTGCTTTCTCAAAAAAGGGTGTTCCCCCCATAGGAGAGAATGTATCGAAGTCGAATCCTATGATTATATATGCATAATAAGCTATTACAGCGGTGAGGTTGCTGGAGAATGTGTTATCAGCGTATTCAAGAGGTTGGTTTTCAGTATAGCGAAAAACAAAATCCTGGTCGTTGTGGTTGAGAATGGGCGCGTCATACGAGGATTGAAACACAGGCCTTCTGGACTGTACTTGTATTGAACCCTTATACTCATCGCTGCCAACTTTTTCATCCACTGTTATCAATATGCTGGCCTCTATCCGTTCCAGCGATTCGAACTTATAGTTGGTCCAGTTGGTTTGGTTGATAAATTCGCGCAGGGATGACTGAAGGGTTCGCAATATTTGCCGGTCGGTTTCAGACATACCCGGCGAGGATATTTGCACCTGGCAGTTGAGTTCCTGGGCATTTGTTTTAAAAAACAAAAAAAACGGGAAAAGAATAATCAATAATAATCTACTCATGTGTTAAAATATTTTTTCATACCACATGGTTGCATGTTGAATTGTTGTGGGTAATTTGTCTTTATATTACAGAACGATAATAATATAAAGATGTTTTGGTTTACAGATTGATATTAAGATGCTCCTGGAGTTTATCAATAATATCGCATGCAACCTGTTTTTTCGTTTTTAATTCAAACCTGAAAACTTTGTCTTTATTGTCAATTATGGTTATTTTATTGGTTTCGAGCCCAAATCCGGCACCTTGTTCATTGAGTGAATTTAATACAATAAAATCAAGGTTTTTGTTTTTTCTTTTTTGGATGGCATTTGCTTCTTCATTATGGGTTTCCAGTGCAAATCCTGCTAATATTTGCTTTTCCTTTTTCATTTCACCCAAAGTTGCCAGGATATCTTTGTTGGGAACCAGTTCAAGGGTTCGTTCAATCTTTTCTCCTTTTAGTTTCTGACTACTGTATTTCCGGGGTTTATAATCTGCTACAGCAGCGGTCATCAATGCTGCATCCATTTCCGGGAAGATTTGAGTACAGGCATCGTACATCTGATCTGCACTTACCACTTTTGTAAGTTTAATGTTGGGATGCACAGCCAGCTGGCTGACCGGTCCTGATACCAGTTGAACATTGGCACCTCTTTGTGCCAGTTCAAGTGCCAGTTCCATCCCCATTTTACCGGAAGAATAATTTCCTAAAAACCTGACAGGGTCTAATTTTTCATGGGTTGGTCCTGCCGTTACAAGAATATTTTTTCCAGCCAAAGCAGTGTTTGCTGAAAAATATGATTGTACAATTTCAAATATTTTTTCGGGTTCTTCCATTCTTCCCTTACCTTCGTATCCACACGCCAGGTATCCCTCCTGTGATTCAATAAAAGATACATTGTTTCTCCGCAGATACTCCATGTTTTTTTGTACGGCAAAATTTTCATACATTTTTACATTCATAGCAGGCGCTACAAATACCTTTTTGTTGAAGGAAATCAAAGATGTAGACAAAGCATCATCAGCTATACCATTGGCATATTTTCCAATTATATTAGCAGTAGCGGGTGCAACAACCATTACATCGCCCCAGTCAGTAAGACTGATATGCTCGGTGGTATAGTCATTATCTGCGGCAAAAACCTGATGATATACTCTGTTTTGCGAAAGGGATTCAAGAGACACTCGCGTAACAAACCATTCTGCATTTTTGGAGAGTACAACCTTGACTTCTGCACCTGCCTTGATCAACAGGCGAATCAGGGAAAGACTTTTATAGGCAGCAATCCCTCCACTAATGCCAAGAATGATTTTTTTACCTTTAAGCATACACTGATTAGGGGACTTGCTTTAACTTTAATTTATTAACAGATATTCCCGGAATTCCGAAAATATTAAACTAACAGGATTCAATGCCGTAAAAAAGCATTGCATCAAACTTTTTTAGTCCTTTTCAGGAATCCGGTAATAAATGTTACCGTTAAGAAATTCACTGATAGCAATAAGAGTGGGTTTTGGCAATTGCTCATAGTAGCGTGCAATTTCTATTTGTTCCCGGTTTTCAAATACTTCCTCAAGATTATCGGCAGAGGTAGTAAATTCTGATAGTTTATTGTTTAGTTCTTCTTTGATATCATGCCCGATCTGATTTGCCCGCTTTGATAGGATCACTACTGACTGGTAAATGTTCTGTGTGTCTTTATCAAACATTCTCAGATCGCGTGTTACGGTGTTTAGATTGGTTTTATATTTTTTCTCTTCCATAATATAAAAAAATTATCTGTAAACGGATTTTAAAGGTTGATTTTTGAAGTTCTGTAACATTGATCCCAATTGGTTGTTTGATTTTTTTTAGATCAAATGTTTGTTATTAATTGTTATTTGATGAATGAAGGATCCTTCCGGTATAATTATTTTTTAATTACAACTGAATCGTCTAGTAATTCGATTTGTTTTATTGCTCTGGCATTCATTTGTTCAGCATCATCAAGATAGGAAGATTCAGGATATCTTTTTATTAAATCTTCATAGGCTTCCACAACATTGGTATATCTTTCTAATTGTTTTTCCCTGACACTGTTCTCAGCATATAAAAAGTGTGCCCGCATAATAAGGAACATGGCTTCTTCTCTGAATTCAGTGTCGGGAAAATCGTTTATCAGGTTTTTAAAAGACCTTACTGCTGCCATATAGTCTCCAAGGTTATAATAAAGCTTTGCAGAGTCGTAGTTTTTTTTCTCTAATTTGAGTCTGAGTTCATCAATCAATTCGTTTACCTCTTCAATTTTTTCACTTTCCGGATATTTATTGGCAAATTGCTGTAATTCGTTAATGGCTTCCCGGGTAGGAGTTTGGTCGAGACTAGGGCGGGGAGAAAGAAGATATTTGCTATAGGCACTTAAAAAATTAAATTCTTCGTTGTGTTCACTTCGTGGGAAACTTTCCGTAAATGATTTAAAATAATGTGCTGCCATCGTGTAATCTCCCATGTTATAGTGGGCAAGGGCAAAATAATAATTTAGTTCCTCAGCATGAGAAGTACCTCTGAAAGCGGGAATAATGTCAGTAAGCAAACCCAGGGAACGTGAGTAATCTTCTTTTTCAAAATATTCTATGGCTTTTTCTTTTTTTAGCATCACATCATCACTTTTCAGTAGTTTTTGATACTGGCTGCAGGAAGAAAGAGTCAGGATAACGAGGATTATAATGAAATTACTTTTAAAACTTGTTTGTTTATACATTGAATTCCGGGGGTTTAAAAATCTATATTATCTTCTCGAAACAGTCTGCAAAGGTAATCTTTTCCTTTGAATCTGCAAGGATGAATTGAACATCTTTACAAATAAAACACAGCCTGCATCTGGAAAAACATGAAGTAAGTATGATATTTATTTGTTTTAAAGAACGATTTGTTTTATGATCTGGTTATACTTTTGTGTCTCAAAAAAAATCAATAATCAGTGTTTTGCTTTTTTGAAATGAACATTTATGTTTAAAAATGAAGTTTTTCTTTAAGTCTGTCGTATCCTTTTTTGCTTACAGAAACTTTCAAACCATTATTCAAAAAAGCTGTAAAAGCATCTTTTGAGTAGGGTTCTATTCTGCTGAGAGCATTTAATCTGATGATAAAAGAACGATGCACTCTCAGGAATTCATCGGGATTGAGGTTGTCTTCATAAAACTTCATTGTTTGCTTTTTGAGGTATTGATCTTTTTCTGTGTGCACCATTACATAATCATCATGCGCCTCAAGGCAAACAATATCTTCGCAAACCACAACAGCTATCTGATAACCTGATCTGATCACTACCCTGTCAAGAAATTTACCCGGTGCGTTGGCATACGAAACAATGGGTATTTTGGGTGAATTGGTGCCCAGACTTTCCAGTCTTTTTTCTGCCTTTTCAATGGATTTGTTAAATCTTTCCCTGCTGATAGGTTTTAAAAGATAATCGCAGGTATTGTAATTGAAAGCCTGAATAGCAAATTCATCGTAAGCAGTGGTGAAAATAATCAGTGGTGCACTGTTTTCATCTATGAGTTCCAGCATTTCAAAACCATTGATTCTGGGCATTTGAACGTCGAGAAAAACCAAATCAGGTTTTTCTGCTGATATCATCCTGGCACCTTCATATCCATCACTGCAAAATCCGGTTATCGCAAAATTTTTATATTCTGCTATGAAACTTTCAAGGAGCTTTTGTGCCGGTTTTTCATCCTCTATAATTAAAACTCTGTATTTTGACATATCAAAATCTAAAGGGTTAACGAATAACTATATGAATTAGTGTTCTAAACATAAATACTTTCTTTTCTGAAAATTTTATTTACATGAATCCGGTAGTTTCAAGGTAGCGATGAAAACATCTTTTTTAATATTTATCTTTAAAAGGTCATGTATTCCATATATTAGTTTCAATCTGTTTCTAACGTTTTCCAGTCCTACCCCTTCGCCTTTAAATCTTTGAAAATTCAGATCAAAAGCATTTTCAATGATGATGGTCAGATTCTTTTCTTCTTGTTTTGTTTTTATCCGGATAACTGACTGCCCCGGGTTTTGCTGCACTCCATGTTTTACAGCATTTTCAACCACGGGTTGCAAAATAAGTGCAGGTACCATGCACTGAAAATGATTTTCCTGAATAGAAAAATTCCAGGATAGCTTCTCTTCAAACCTGATTTTTTCTATTTGCAAGTATAATTCAATGTTGCTGATCTCTTTTCCGAGGCTGTTTTTTGCCAATGCATCCTGTTTAAGTGCTACCCTGAGAAATGATGAAAGTTTTTCGGTCATTTCGCGGGCCTTCTCCGGATCGTAAAGCGTAAGTGCATTGATAGAATTTAAACTGTTGTAAATAAAATGCGGGTTTAATTGATTTTTCAACGCCTGTAACTCGGTTTTTTGCCATAACAGATATAATTCATTCTCTCTTTTCAGCGATTCCTGAGCAGCATTTTGGTATATGGTGAGAAAAAAGGCAAGATATACCAAAGCTGCTATGAGTATTCCTCCGCTTAGTCGAAAAGAAACTGAACTGTTGAGCATGCTGAGATAATGCACATCGGTGAAAATATTCGACAGGATCAGATGCGATGCAAACAACCACAATATCAAAATAAAAACCACTGCAATTACATTGTTGACAATTCCAGGAAATGAGGTTAAGGTTTGAATACTGGTAAATCTGACTATAAACCAGATGCTTAACAAGAAAAAATCGAGCAAAATATGTGTGACCAGGGCATCAACAGCGGCCAATTGAAAGGGTATATCTAATCGCAAACTCAGCAATCCGAAATGCCAAAGCATGACGAAAAAACCAAAGATGATGTAGTTTCTCAGGAATGTTTTGCTGAAAATGATTTTGTTGTTCAAGGCAAGGTGCTTTTTTTGCTACGGTTATCTAAACCAAAAAAATAAACTTTAGCGGGTTGAATATGAAAAAGATTTAATGTTATGACATTAAGGTTTTTATATTGAGCCGTGTTGCTCAAAGAATTGTTTATTACCGTTTTTTTTGGGGTTATCCTTAAAAGAGGGATATACAATGGCATGTTTTACAATCCCTCAATTCAAGATTACTTTTTCATTCCGGGCACTACTTTATCTCACCACCTCCAAAAAGTACAATTCCCTTGATGTATAATACTTTTTCCGGCTCTTTATTTTCTAAGGGATAATCCATGATAGCTCTTTCATCAGAGAACCCCCCAAAAATGGCATTCACTTCAGTTTTTACCTGCCATCCTTCAGGAACCCTCATAGAAACACCCCCAAATATACACAACAGATCTATGGCATTTATGCCTTCTGCGAGTTCTGCTTTGCGAAAATCTATTTCGCTGCCACCAAATATAGCGGTCAATTGCCCCCCTTTAAAATTTTTGGATAGTATTTTTTTTTCACCACCTCCAAATACACTTACATCATTGATAATATCTGCAGAATTTTTATCTCCCGTATTATTAATTTCATCTTTTGAATAGCTTTGTCGCCTGATCAGGATGGCAACACCCGCAATGATCAGAACCAGGGGAATGACAAAGCTTACCACTTCCCAAAATTCCTGGTTGAAAATATCTGCCAGGAGGAAAACCGAACCGATGACAAACAGGATGGTTCCGGTTGTTTTATTTTTTTCCGAAGTAAGCAATACGATGCCAAGTAAAACTAACAATGATTTCCATGAAAAAACATAGTTGGGAAGATTCAAGGGTATCAAATCCTGATAACGCAATAGAAGTGCTGTTCCTACCAAAACAAGTAAAAATCCTAAAAGTGATCTTTTATCTTTTTGAGTTTTCATGATTGAAAATTTTATAATGATTATGAATATGTTTTTCCATGAGTAAAATTAAAGACAGACCTACAGCAGACCTTCTGAAAATCGGTAAGTGGCGATAAAGAGCAGGTGAATGCATTTTTTATGTTTTGGAGGTCGTTTCCAGATCACTCAAATGAAGATTCAGCGCTTTTACACTGATAAATATTTCGTAAATGCTAATGGCTAAAGATATAATTAAGAGGATAAGCCCGATACCAAAGATCATCCCGGCAGCAAAGTTTCTCCCGATATAAATCAAAAACATGCTCAAAACACAAAAAAGTAAACTAGCCACGCCATAAACCTGCATATTTTTTATCAGATGGATGCGTTTGCGCAAATTATCAATTTGACCATAGATAATCCCCGAAGGATCTTTTTTGTAGAGAGCATGAAGGTTTCTTACCAGTCCGGCAATGGTTAAAAACCGGTTTGTATAGGCCAGCAGGATTAGTGAAATTGCTGAAAACAAAAGGGCAGGAGTGGTCAAAGTAAGGGTGTTCATAGTTTTGTTGTTTATAGAAATATATGGGTGCAGTGTCAGCTAAGTTACTGTTTTGAGAAAATAATTCAAATGATTTTTATAGTAATAAACCGATACTGAAGGTTTATTTGTAGTTATAAAAGAATTTATAGGTTTGAATTAAATTTTTTTTATGTTTTCAAACATACCTATATGTTTGTTGTTATTTAAAAAAAATAAATAACCAGCACAGGTGTCAAATGTTTTTTTTAAAATTCAAAATGTTTTTTATGTAGTTATTTATCTGCATTTCAGGCAATTGATGATCAAAAAAGTGTTTGACAATTTTAAGAAAGAATAGAATATGAAAATAAAGAGTAACCATTACCAATTAATTTTAGTTCTTTTATTGAAAGTATATTTTACAGGTGCAATCTCTGCCCAGAATGGAACGATCAAAGGAAAAGTGTTTAACGAGACCAATGGCGAACCCTTACCTTTTACAAATATTGTAATAGATGGAACAACTATAGGAAGCACATCAGACCTGGATGGTAATTTCACCTTTACTGGTTTAGAACCTGGCTTTGTGCGTTTGCGCGCAACCTCTGTGGGTTTTGAAGAGAAAGTAACGGAGGAGTTTATGGTTACCAATGCCCGCACCGCCAATGTAGATATTCCCATGCAGGAAATAAAAACAGAACTGGAAACAGTGGTTGTTCAGGCATCTCCCTTTCAGCGCAGAGAAGAGAGCCCTGTATCACTGCGTAGGTTGGGTATTTCAGAGATAGAACGCAGCCCGGGAAGTAACCGCGATATTTCCAGAGTAATCCAGTCTTTGCCGGGAGTTGCTTTTACTCCTGCTTTTCGCAACGATGTGATTATACGTGGTGGAGGACCCAACGAAAACCGGTTTTTTATAGATGGTGTTGAAATTCCTAATATCAATCATTTCGCAACACAAGGGGGCAGCGGGGGACCAGTTGGTATTCTCAATGTCGATTTCATCAGGGAAGTGGAAGTATATTCCTCTGCTTTTCCCGCCAACAGAGGCAATGCACTGAGCTCTGTCTTCGAATTCCGGCAGATCAAAGGAAACGATGAAAAATTGAACTTTCGGGGTACCCTGGGCGCCTCCGACATCGCTTTTACTTTTGATGGCCCTCTTGCTGAAAATACAACCGCCATATTTTCCTATCGCAGATCTTATCTTCAGTTTCTTTTTAGTGTGATTGGCTTGCCATTTTTACCTACCTATAATTCCTTTCAGTTTAAAACCGATACCAAATTGAGCGAACGCGAAGATCTTACCTTCCTGGGCGTAGGTGCCATTGATCAGTTTCAACTTAACCTCGATGCCAATGAAACCGAAGAACAACGCTTTATCCTCGATTATCTCCCTGTAAATGAGCAGTGGAACTATACCATTGGTGCGGTGTATCGTCGTTTCAGAGACAATGGGTTTGACCGGGTGGTGTTGAGCAGAAATATGCTACGCAATTTTTCCTACAAATATCCTGACAATGATGAGTCGCGTGAAAGAACATTTGATTATGTTTCTGATGAAATTGAAAACAAACTCAGGTATGAACGTACTACCGATATCGGTCCCTACAGATTAATTCTGGGTGCCGGAGGAGAATACGCAAAATATCTCAACGACACCTATCAACAGATTTTCTTTGGAAATCAGATAACCGAGATCGATTATGATTCATATATTGACATTTTGAAATGGAATGTTTTTTCACAAATAACCCGCAAGTTTTTAGATGAAAAACTTACACTTTCATTGGGAGTCAGAACCGATGCCAATAATTATTCAGATAACATGTCAAACCCCTTAAATCAAATATCACCAAGGTTTTCTGCTGCTTACGAACTGACCAATAATTTTACCTTAAGTGCCAGTACCGGAAGGTTTTATCAACTTCCGGCATATACGACCCTGGGATTCAGGAATAATGAAGGTGATCTGAAAAACAAAGAAAATAACCTGAAATATATTGGTGTTGATCATTATGTTGCTGGCTTTGAATGGTTACCTACCCGGCTAACTAAAATATCACTTGAGGGTTTTTTCAAAGATTATATGAATTATCCATTTTCCGTAACAGATTCTGTTGCCATAAGCAGTAAATCAGTAGATTTTGGAGTTTTTGGTGATGAAGAGGTTACATCAACAAGCCAAGGACGTGCATTTGGCGCAGAACTGCTTTACCGGGAGCAGCGGTTTGATAATACAAACATCATTTTATCTTACACATTTGTAAGAAGTGATTTTGAAAATAAACGAACAGGTGAGTATATTCCCACTGCCTGGGATAATAGGCATATTATAAATTTTACAGCTACACGAAAACTTCCGCGCAATTGGGATATCGGAGCAAAATGGCGCTTTTCGGGTGGTGCACCATTTACCCCTTTTGATATTCAACTGTCTGAAACAGTCGAAGCATGGGATGTACAGCGCCAGGGTTACCTAGACTTTACACGGTTTAACTCTGAACGGCTGAAAGCATTTCATCAACTCGATCTGCGTGTTGATAAACAATACTTCTTCGACCAATTCTCACTAATGTTTTATCTGGATATTCAAAACGTATATAACTTTCAATCTGAATTACCACCCAACCTTTTGCGTGAAACGGATGAAAATGGACAACCTTTACCTGCCCAGGATGGCAAATATCCGCTGAAGCAATTAAATAATGAAACCGGTAATGTTTTGCCTACTGTGGGTATTATGTTTGAATTTTAATAATGACAGCAGCAAGGTTTTTCTGAAATAATCAATCCATTTTATTGAATTGTCATATATTTGACTCTTGTTATAAATTATTAGAAAAGAACAACAATAGTATTATTTTTTTAAAAAAAATTTACGATGAAAAAACGGGGTTTATATTTAGCTTTTAACGGGGTTTTGTTATTTCTAATGGTCTTTTTAATTACCTCATTGGGAATTGCTGACAATAATCAGCAAAGGGGTTTGTTTGGCAAAAAAGAACAACCCCAACCAGAAGTTCTCACAACTCTTTCAGAGCAGGATGGTTATAAAATCACCATTGCTTTTGAAAAAGGCAAATCGCATAACTATCCGCTCATGGCATTTTGGATAGAAGATGAAGACGGGAATTATCTTGAAGACCTTTATGTCGCAGAATCTATTGCCAAAGGTTATTTTGGTTATGGAGATGCCTCTGCAGGGCACTGGGAACCCGGACCTCTGAGGAGACCCGCAGCATTGCCTTATTGGGGGCATAAAAGGGGGATAAAAGCCAGTGATGGTTATTATATTCCCACTCAACAAAATCCATTACCCGATGCCGTTACAGGAGCCACACCTAACAGGGATTTCTTTTTGCATACTCGTTCATCGGAAAGGTTTCAGCAGAAATTTCATATACTCATGGAGATCAACCAGTCATGGGACTGGAACAAGTATTGGCACAACAATAAGTTTCCTGATGATGATGAGTATAAAACCTCCAGCCAACCTGCATTGGTTTACCAAACAACAATTGATCCGGCCCATCCCGAAAAAGAATATGAGATGACCGTTGTTGGGCACAGTCACTGGTCGGGAAAAAACGGTAAACTTTATGAGGATCTTTCCACCATCACTACTGCAATGGATATTACACAAAGAGTGGTGGTTAAACTTGATATGGAAAACCAATAAACATCCAAATCAAGAAATTGAACTTTAAATTTAACTTGGTATTTTTCACAGATAACCTATACCCAGGTTATGCCTAACTTTCAAACAATAAACCTGGTTTGATTTGTTTTTCAGGTGTTTTAAGGCTTCCCAATGATTACTGCCAGTTATTATTAATCAAACCTCCAAAGTTTATTACCCACAAACACTATAGTATAATAGTCAGCAACCGTGAGGTTGTATCCGGGCCCATTGAAAACAATTTTTTTTTCGGTACTAAGAATGAGTCCACTCCGAAAACTTGTTTTCGGCAAATCTGTGTTCATTTTTATTTTTTCAAACACATTGATTATCAGGATTTAGCATCTGTGTAAATCTGTGTAATCTGTGGATAATTTACTTTTCAGAGTGGACTCAAGAATAATAATAAACAAGGATTTTCTTAGGGCCATGATTTTCGTGCAAAGTAAGAGTAATTCGGTTATTCTATAGAATGGAATTAGTTGCCGTTTTATTTTTCCATTGATCGTTCCAATATTTTTATTCCCACACCTCTTATGGTTTGCCATCCTTCTTTGTCGGTTACAGCAAGGAAAAAGTGATAATCGCCCGTATCTGCATCTGCTGGTATTTCAATATTTGCTTCTGCTTCATAATAAGTAAGGTCTTCCGGGATGGTATAAGATTGGATAAAAAGAAAAACATTTTCTGTAGGAGTTTTTTTCGGATCCAGTTCACAATCCTCAACCTCGGTGCTATGGTTGTGGTGGTCAAAGTTATGATGAATATCAATGTTAAAAGCGCCTAACTCCCTGTTATCCTCAAAGGTAGCCCGGAAAGTAAAAGTCTCACCCCGGTATACCGTGTCGCATCCCAAAGGAAAATGCTGGCTTTCATTCATAATGATTAGAGGAGCTTCGTCATCAATTTCGCTTTCGGTGCATCCTCCAAAAAAAATTATCAGACCTGCTACTAAGACGATATAATTGTTTGTTTTCATATTTTTTTTTGTTTGAAATTTAAGGTGTTGGATTGGTTCAAAGCATATTTTTTCTGATTAAAACTACTCATTTACCTGAGAATAAAGAGTCAGAGACTTTCGGGGTTATTCTAAAGAAAGATTGAATAAGTGCATCGGGTAATCTTCTGTTTTCTCCAGATTTTGTTTAATACAATAACTTCCGGTTTGCAATAGAGTCTGGCAAACCCAATAAAATTACTGATATTACATTCGCGCTACTTTATTATGATCTTAGATGTTTGTTAAGTCTCTGACTCTTTGATATAAATACAAGAAAAATTAGAATGCCATACAGCCTTTAATAAGGGTTTTTAGTCATGAAAATGAATTTCTACAGGGTATCTGTCAGAAAATCCGAAGGGTCCACCAAAAGCATCTTTGGCTTTTGCCAGTATATAGTAATTACCTTCCTGCCAGGCAATATCTCCTTCTATGGGTTTGGGAGTAATGTTATTGTCTTCTTCTGCACCTACCACTATGCCAGCATCAAAGTTATGACTTGTAGGACTATCAAAATCATGGGTATGAAGTATCGTGATCGTGTTGTTTGCGTTTACCTGCGAATCTTCTAAACCCTGATCTTCTCTTACTAAACCAATATACATACCTCCCAATCCTAATTCATGTGTTGCACTACCGGATATGCTGATGGTATCATCTGCATGGAATATTTCACCATTTTCGGGTGCAGAAATAATGCTGAGAACTGCAGCATCTGTGTTTTCAGGGTTCTTTACCTCAATATCTGCTTCTAATGAAGTTTCTTTTCCCTGCATATCAATAACCTTGAAATGCAAATGATGTTCGCCCAATTCCGCTTCGAGAGGCACATCAATGTGCTTATGGAAATTCGTGTTTTTCAGTTCCTTATACTCATCCCAGGTTATTTCAGTTTCCCAGCCATGATCGTCGTCTGAAACAGTATTGCCAGACTTTTTATCATGATCATGCTCGCCTTCCGGATGGATTTCTACTACTATACGATCAATGCGCCCTTCAGCTATTATATCTGCTTCCAGATGCAGATCAGATCCGCGATACGCAACCATACTGTTGTTGAGCCCTATTTCCATATTCTCAATAACAGGGGCCGGAAAATCATCATCTTCAGTACATGAATTAATAACCAATACAAAGGATAATGCGATAAAAAGTTTAAAAAATCTTTGATTCATGTTTGTGAAATTTAAAAATTAATAAAATTTGCTTTAAAAGTGAAAATTTAACACAAGTTTATTTCATATAAGTTTTGAAAGACTGCGTATTTTGATGTTAATTCTTTTGTATGTTTTCGTTATCATATCAAAAATTCAGGTATTGTTTTCTTTAGACTGAATAATCTCAAAAGGGATGTTTACAGAAAAAGTAAAGTTGCGTCCGGGTTCAGGAACACCTATCAACCTGTAGTGGCTGGTATGTTCCAGATAGTGAGTGTCGAAAAGATTATTTACCCTGAATCTCCAGTCAAATTTATTTCCATATAAAAAACCTTTACCGCCTACCCCGGCAGAGAAAACATTGTACCCATCAGTTTTTTTCTCGGGAGGTACAATCCGGTTTTGTGGCATTGTAAAGCGTGTTTCTAATGAAAAACTGAGAAATCGCAATTTGGAAAATTTTTGCTCACCCCATGGATTCCATCCAAATTCGGTAAGCAAAGATGCCGGAGGGGAGAAAGGAATGGTAAATCCTTTTTTAGCACCGTCAAGTTGCTCGCTATACACATATTCTGCAGAAAAGTCTATGATTAGGTTTTTAACAGGTTCGATCATAAAGGTAAATTCTCCACCCCAGCGGAAAACCTCAGAACCAGTGTAATAAAAAACCTGATTACCAGCACCGCTGCTAAAATCAAATTCAAAACCCGGGTTAAGATAAAGGTAATTTAGGAAATAACTGATAAAAGGACTGATCCTTGCCTGCCATAAAGGGGTTGCATATTCAGCACCCATATCCAGTTGCCAGGCGATTTCGGGTTGTAATGAAGGATCGCCCACCTCATAACTAAAACGATGATAATTAATCCCGTTGGCAGCCAACTCCTTTGCCAGCGGTATCCTGAAACTTCTTCCCAGATTGATTCTGAAGATTGACTTTCCTGAATGATAGTTTGCTCCAAGCATGCCGCTAAAACTACCAAAGCTTTTGTCCAACTTCTCGGCTCTTTGAAGAAAAATTCCCTGCGTCGGGAACCAATCATAATAACTTTCTGTTTTTAAAATTGCTCTATCATATCTTAAACCACCACTCACCTGAAGATTATTATTGACCTTCCATTCATGCAAAAGATAACCACCCGCTGTGAAGAGTTCAAAAGCAGGAATCATAAAACTGATCCCATCAATATCGTTATTTTGATATTCGGCTGATAATCCGGTTGTAATTTTATGGTTATCTTTCCATTGATTAATAATTCTGATGTTGGATGAGAGGGTATGTTTATGGAAACTTCTCTCCAGTTCAGCAGGGATTCCAAGAGTATCAGGGAAAACAGGGGGTCTGTAACCATGATTTACATATTGCGAAAACTCTTCCCGGAAATTATTCTGATAACCATTTTCCGCAATAAACAGATATTTTCCCCAATCCATTATAGTTCGATTTACTACTTTGAAATGACGGGCATCCTGACGCGGATATAAAATATCACGTGAGGACTGATCGTAGAGATCGGTATCAACACGCCGGGGTTCGAGTCCGTGAGCATTAGCAAAAAAACCGGCTCGCTGTCTTACATGACTGATAAAGAAACGGCTGTTAATCCCTTTGTCAATAAACCCTGCTGATAAATGCAGATTTAGTTCGTTTCCGGCGGTATTACGCAGTAGTCTGTCATTCAGGGGTACACGAAATGAATAAACATCAACACTGTCCGTTGGTACTTTGCTGTCAGCATAATCGAGTAAGGTAATGCGTGAAGTGAAATACCAATTTTGAGTTCTCCCTTTCAACGCGGCTGAGTTACCAAGTAATTGATTGTTACTACGTCCAATAAAGTTCACATCGGCTGTTAGTGTATTGGAATCAGGTATTTTTCGGTTGTTCAACTGTATTACTCCACCAATGGCATCTGATCCATACATGAGTGCTGAAGGGCCTTTTATCAATTCTATATAGTCATGAGCAAACTGGTCTATCTCCAGCGCATGATCGGCACCCCACTGCTGACCTTCATGTTTAATGCCATGCTCAGATACTACAATCCGGTTGAAACCCAAGCCTCTTATCAGTGGCTTGGATTGACCTGAACCCACATTTACAGCCTGTATTCCCGGGATACGACGCAAGGTTTGCATCAGACTGCCTCTTTGATGCTTTTGCATAAAATCAGTGTCTAACACATCTACCCCTAAGGTTTCTTCCCTTTTACGTCTTTCAATCTGTTGGTCTTCTATTGTAACTTCAGGCAAATAAACTGGTGTTCCGGTCTTGGAAGAATCAGAGAGTTCATTTTCTATAGCGGGTAAAGTATCCTTAGCTGAATTATAGCTTAATTCCTCTGCAAGAGTCGAATCAATGGTTGATAAAGTCAAAAAAATGAATAAAACATTTCTGACAAACAAAATCGTCATAGGATTATAATACGTGTAAATGCTAAAAAATAATTGAACAGGGCAAAACATTTCCGAATATTATTACTTAATTACTTACGCTCAAATATTGGAAAAGCGTAGCTAATAACTGGAAAAAATCCTGAATTTGCATTACAGTGCTTTATAATGCCTGATACCACGATCTTCAGGAAATGAATCTACCTGCAAAAAAATGATAGATAAAAGGAATTCATGAAATCCCTGAACAGAATATTGAGTCTGATAGGAATTCAGAAAAGAGGTGGGGCTCGAAGAGAAAAAATATAACCCTGGAAAATTATGAAAGGTTTCAGAAATAAGTCATGATAAATATCAGCAAAGATTTCTGGCGTCACATAAATACGTAAAGTTTTGATTACCTGATATTTGGTGTAATGAAAATCACAAACCGGACAAGCATCTGATTTCTCAGAAAATGAATGAGAATCCTCTGGAAATTCATCCAGTGGTTTTTTCATGTGTGTATACTCCTGAGAATGTGTTGTACAATGATCGCAACACATTCCTTGCTCTTGTTTGTGCTCAAATATGTGTATCGATTGAAAGATAACCGGATACAGAAACAAACAAGCAAGTATAACGGATATATGATTTTTACTATAATGCAACATTGTTGCAAAAATAATGATTAAATAATAATAACAGCATATTTTAATAGTTTTTTAATGATAACCTATTGGTTTCACTGATTTTGTTGGGGAAGGACTGTGATTACCCAGAAAACATATTTATCCGTTGGGTAACTGAAAAAAATTTGATGCAATCTTTACGTAGACCCAAAGAAGCAAAGTCCTGTAAAAGATTTGGAGTTTTTTATTTGAAACCAGGTATTATAATAAGTGATACTGGCAAAAAAAGGTTATTAGGCAATGATTTCACAAATGGATATGAATTTAATTGTCTTATAGTCAGATTTATGATAAAGTAAAACAATGGACACGAAACTCCAAAAGCGGGTTATTCTGACCAGTTTCATCTACAATAAAGCAATTGGCGTTTTATTGAAAGTGGAAGGTTTAGTAAAAGACCGGATAGGTTTAATCTCAACACTGATTAGTTTTATTCTTGCCGAAACGAACTAAGCATCGGTTACCTTTGCATGTTTTATGAGGTCATCCATGCTGATATACTCTAATGCCTTTTCATCCGTAGCTTCTAAAATCACTTTTGGGGCACAACCTGCATCAAAAGCTTCTTTCCACCTCAAGGCACATAAGCACCATTTATCGCCGGGTATTAGTCCGGGAAAATCATATTGAGGCATTGGGGTAATTAAATCGTTTCCCCTGCTTTTGGAAAATTTGAGAAATTCTGTGGTCACAATTGCGCAAACCACGTGTCTTCCATTGTCTTTTTCATCGGTTCTGCAATATCCATCCCGGAAGTAACCTGTTAAAGGTTTTGTACAGCATGATTTTAAGGGTTCTCCGAAAATGTTCTTCATTTTTACCTTCCTTAGTTTGTTTTTGAATGAATTGACTTTACAAAATGTAAAATTCAATTTTTCAGATAAAGTTCAATGATTCAATAATGAGTCCACTCCGAAAACTTGTTTTCGGCAAATCTGTGTTCATTTTCTTTTTTAAAACATATTGATTATCAGGATTTAGCATCTGTGTAAATCTGTGTAATCTGTGGATAATTTATTTTTCAGAGTTGACTCAGCAATTGAATGATGTATAGTTGTGGAAAAACCTTTATTTATGGTGCACAGAAATCTCTTGTAAATTGATTAACCTGACATACCGGCCAATTCACTAATAAAGAAGGTTGACACAAAAGGGAAAGTAATCACTCGCTATGGTTGATCAAAAGTTGTCAATGTGTCCTTTTTTTGGGCGCAAAGGTAAAATTTCCAAAGACAATAGCAAGTGCTGAAAACAACAAATTGGCAGGATAAATTTGTATCTGCCAACTTGTTTGCCTGAAGCGGGAATGAAAATTGTTTTTCCTGGTTTTTAGTTAAAGATTCTGGGGGTTTTGGGTGTAACACGTGTTTTGTTAAAACCATCCAGAGTAGTAGAGATCATGATCTCATGCGAACCACCATTGTACCCTCTGCTTACTCCGATGGCATAGTCGTAAGCGTATCCTACACTGATCTCAGGAGTAATCAGATATCCCACCATGGCCGAAACAGCATCGCCCAGCCGATAAGAAAAACCTCCCCAAACCATTTTATCGTAATATCCAAGCACATTGATATCGAACTGGGTCATAAACCAGCTGCTCTTAAATAACAGGTAGGGCTGAATGTCGATACGGTCAGCTACATCCTCAAAAAGATACTTTGCATACAAGTAATAGTGACGGGGTGTATAATCGCTCATAGAACCTTTTACCGACCGGTACAGATGGGTGGCGGCAAAACCTATCGTAAGGTTCGGATCGTTGTATTGAACACCGAAATTAAAATCGGGTCGTAAAAAACTTTCCTTGCCAAACATAGCTGAGGGGTCTGATTCGTTGTCGTATCGAAGGTTGGTACCATCTATGGTACGGTTTACAATGCCTGCTCCCAATCCGAAAGTAACACTGCTGAGTACCCCTATCTGTACCGGGAATGCATAAAAAGCACGTGCAGCCAGAAAACTTTCGTACCCTAATCTGTCGAGATGGATATTCATACCCACCCCGCCAAAAAGATCCTGCATATAAGTGCTGGCGTTGATTGCCTGGGTAGAAGGGGCATTATCAAATCCAATCCATTGCTGACGTGCAACTAAGGATGCATTGATGGTATTGGATACTTCTATGGCTGCGGGATTAAAAGCAACTTCATTAAACATGTACTGGCTAAAGTGGATGTCGTTTTGCGCCCACAGGATAAATTTGGATAGAACTAAAAATGTAAATAGACAGAACTTCTTCATGTTATTGGTATTTAGTGTAGTGTGTATTATTGTTTTTTTATAATTGTCCGGTAAGTTTCCGTGCCTTGCTTACTGGTATCCTTTCTCCGTTATCGAAGGCTACGATATAAATCTCATAACCCAGTTTCCGAAGTTCCCGCTGCATGTTGAATGCCGAATCAAAGTCATTGAAACTTCCCACCAGATAACGGTGATACCTGTCATTGTCATAATAGTAAATGATGTCTGTGCCAGGCATATTCTCCAAGATTCTTTGATAATATGATGGATGAATCGGGATATTTGAAGCCATGAACTGAACCATAAACTCAATACCTTCAGCAAAATAGGCATCTTTTTCAATGTTATTAAGATACCGGAAACTATGCCTGGAAGCATTGTTGAGATATGCCTGCAATTGCTCCATGGGGATGGCCTGAAATTCTGCTCTTCTATTCAAACGGTGCTCGTTGTCAGTAACAGCGTTAGGGTATGCAAGATTCATCTTACCATGTCCCTGTGGATAAATACGTCTGGGGTCTATGTCTTGCTTCCTTAAATATTTCAGTATGCTTTGTGCTCTTTCCTGCGAAAGGTAGAAATTAAACAGGTAACCACTAATCTCATCAGTATGGGCATCTACGATGATACCCTTATCAGGATTGTTGCGTAAATAAGAAATAACACTGTCCAGCTGTTCGTAGGCCACATTGTCGAGATTCGCTTTAGCAAAATCGAAATAGATCACAGGAAAGCCCTCTGTTATGAGATTGAAAACCGGTTCTTCTGTCTCTTTTTCAAACGTTTCTTCCAGCAGGGGTGATGCGTATTGTTCTTCCAGTGCCTCAACAATAATGTCTTCGGATTCCTGCTTCACTGCGTCTTCTGCATGGGTTTCCTCAACTAACAATTCTTCTGGTTCTGGTTCGGGTTCTGGTTCTGGTTCTGGTGTGGCTTCGGGTTCTTTTTCCTGCGGCAACTCATTGGGTATAAGTATAAAGTCTTTTTCGTAATCTTTGATAACGGTAAACCTGTTGGAAAGCAGTTGATCTTTAACGGCAATTGTATCGTTGAGTTCCCGGTAGTCTTCCGGGAAAGCGGAAATGAAATAATTAACATCCGTGGAAAGTTCAGACAAACTATAAAATCCCTCTGCATCGCTGGTAGCGGTGTAAAAGTTATCCTTATCGTCCATAAAATAGATTTCTACACCTGGCACTGGTTCTTTGCTAAGAGAATCGAGGGTTCTGCCACTAATCTGAAAGGTTTTGGGTACAATCCGGAAAGAGTAAATATCATCTTCTCCTTCACCACCGGGGCGGTTAGAACTGAAAAACCCTCTTGTGTAATCTTCATCGATTACAAAACCAAAATCATCAGCGCTGCTATTAACCGGTGCTCCCATATTTACAGGACTGCTGTAGTTGCCTTCTTTATCAATTTCAGAATAGTAAATATCGAAACCTCCAAATCCGGGATGCCCGTATGAAGAGAAATATAAAACATCGCCGGCGATAAAAGGATAGGAGTCATTAAAGGGAGTGTTTACAGAATCTCCCAGATTAACCGGGTCTTCCCAGGTGTTTTGGTCTATACGTTTCATTTTATATATATCATATCCCCCTTTTCCGCCAGGCATATCAGAGGCAAAATAAAGTACCGAACCATCTTCACTAACAGAGGGGTACCCGATATTGAATTCATCGCTGTTAAAAGGGAATATTTCAGGTTCGCTCCAGGTGTCGTCTTGTTTGTTGTATTTAACTGTATAAAGGTCTGCTGTGGCTCTGTTGCCATCTGTACCACCACTATTCATGAAATAAGCTATTTCATTTACTTTATCGTAAGAAAGAAAACCATCATAGTAGTCAGAGTTAATACCTCCGGATAGCGGTTTAGGCATATCCCAGTCTTTCTCTCTTTTATTAAAGGTTGCCTGGTAGATGTTTGAATAGCCCGCCGCGGTGCCATCCATGTTTTGTGTAGAAGAAAAAACGATGCGTTCTTTTAATTCGCGGGTAGACCATATCCAGTAAAAAATATTATTGGAGCGCAGTCTTACATTTATGTCGAACTGTTCATCAACTTTCGACTGTTCTTCATATGTAACAGCAACGTTTTCCAGGAAAGAAACACCCCATTGCTGTCCGGAATTGTTGATGCCTTTTTCATTGGAAGTTTCAAAAATAGTTTCGGTGTTGTAATTTTCTTTAGCAAAAGTGGCAGATTGCAATAGTTTTTGGGCCATATCATCCTCAGGAAACTTTTCCAGGTAGGTGTTCAGATAGTCAATGGCATTATCAAATTCTTCAAGACCGAGGGTCATTTCACTGAGATTTAAATAAATGTCATAATCATTGTAACCCAGATTAAGTGCTATTTGATACCATTTCTTAGCTTCTTTATAGTTCCAGAGATTTTTATAAGCATCTCCTGTTTTAAAAGAAAGCTCCTGCCTGATGGTAGCGTCGTCTTCATTGCGAAGAATTTTCTGATAAACATCAATAGCTTCTTCGTACTGTCCCTTTTCAAAAAAATCATTACCTGCTTCAATCCTTTGCTGAACGCGCTGGGCAAGAATACTGCAACTAAATAAAAAAAACAAAATAAAACTGGTAATTCGAGTCATGTATATGTTTGTTTTTATTGTTGTTTTTGGTTGAAAAACAACGTTATTACGCATTTTTGACTGCTGAGAAACCCGGGAACATTCAGGAAAATGCCTGATACTTTTGAAAAGTTTTATTCCCTGGTTTCTCATTCAGTTTCTTTTTATACGCAATGTTTGCATGAAAGTTTTGAAATGGTTCTCTTCGTATTATTCAGATTCTTCCCGAAGCACAACCGTTACAGATCCTTTTACCGTAGTCCTTTTATTATTACTATCCAGAATTGTTACCAGGTAATAATAGGTTCCTGGTGATACCTTTGCTCCATTAAAAGTACCATCCCATCCTTGTCTGCCTTCATAAACTTTTTGCCCCCACCTGTTAAAAATGGTGAGTTCAGCTCCCTGACCAAATATGTCGTTGATACCGTCGTCATTAGGTGTAAAAGCATTTGGCAGCTCATTGAGCAGGATAGATATAGTGTCTGTTGCGCCATTACAGTTTCCATCGAAAACAACGGCAAATACCCTGTCTCCCCTTACCAGGGAAGTAGTGGTAAATGTATTCGATTCACCGGATTGTACTGGTTCTGTATCAGCAAACATCCATTTGAATCCATCTTCGTTTTCTTCTTCTTCTTCATTATTATTATCTGTTTCGGATTCATTTTCAGAGATTATATAAAAATCATACGATGCAAAGTCTTCGGGCATTACCTCAAATACTACCGTTTCTCCCGGGAAGATTGAATAATTTCCATCTGTCAAAACATCATTAACATACATTTCTGTTTCGGGAACATCGAGCATCTCAACAGCAACAGTTATGTTTAGCGGGCATCCCATGTCATCAAGTGCAAGCAGGTTATAACCGGAAGCAAAAGGAGCCTCAACCTGAGGGTTCGCTTCATTGGAAATGTTATTTCCATTGTTATCTGTCCAGAAGTATTGGTAAGGTTTCGATCCACCACTGAGGGCTATGAACTGACCCAGTTGGGTTGTGCTGTCGCCAGCACATACCACCGGATTTTCTGCCATTTCAACACTAAAGTCGCCAATGGTAATGGTTACACTTCCGGTAGATATACATCCACTATTGTTGTCAGTAACTTCTAAGGTATACATAGTGGTTACCTCTGGGCTAACAACCGGGTTGGACTCTGTTGAATTAAAGGACGGATCCTGGTCTGATGACCACTGATAACTATAATCAGACACGGAATCTCCGCCAATTGATGTGTTTGCAGCATCATCAGCAGAACAGAAGGTCATATCGTCTGCGATATTAACCTCCGGTACTGGATTCACGGTGATAACAGTTTGGTATTCCGTTGAACAGGAACCATTGGATACTTCCAGGATAAATGTGATCTGATCATTTTCATCCAAAGGATAATATCCAGGTATAACAGATGGATTTGCTTCATTGCTGGAAAATCCCTGAGGAACTGATGACCAGCTATAGGTAAGAGAGTTGTCGGGTGTGGCATCCGACAGTTGTATCTCTTCGCCCTCACAAACAACCCTGTCGTCAATAATCTCAGCTGTCGGGTAGTCAAGAACGTCTATTACCACAGAATTCTCATTTGAACAACCTGTTAGGGTGTAAGTCTCGATTAAAGTGTAGGTTGTTGTAACAGAAGGACTTACCACCGGGTTGGAAATGGTTGTATCCGTAATGCTCTCATCTACCGGATTGCTGGACCAACTGTAGGTATTGGGTGGCAGTGGATCTGTAATTTCTTTTCCCAACTCTGCAGATTGACCGATACAAATGCTTTGATCTTCTCCGGTATATGCCTCGGGAACCGGATTAACAGTAACAGTTAATGAATCGATGCTTTCACATTCAAGTCCCGGTTTTGTTTCGAAAAGAATATAGGTAGTGGTTAATTCTGGTGAAACAGTGGGGTTGGCAACATTATTCTGAAAATCTTCATCGGGGTTACTTGATATCCAAATATAAACATGGTTTGGATCTGATTCCTCAGGACCAAGAACCACCTCTTCTCCTTTGCATATAATCTGATCTTCACCTGCATATGTTTGGCCACCTTCAACTTCCACGAAAACACTGTCGGTGTTGGAGCAACCTGTTTCTGCTGAAGTTTCAGTAAGAATAAATAGTGTATTTTCCAGCGGTCTTACATAAGGGTTGGCAATGTTGGCATCACTGATATAAGCTCCTTCGGGTTCACTAGTCCATAAATAGGTATTATTGCTGTTATTTGAAGATTCCTGGCCCAATTGAATGGTATCTCCATAGCAAAGGGTTTGGTCATCCCCTGTAAAGGCCTCTGGTACCGGGTTAATGATCAGGGTTACCTCTATACGATCACTTTCACAATCCGATTCAGGTATAGAAGATGAAGCCCATGCGCTGTAGCTTCCTGGTTCAGTGGCTGAGGGTGCTTCTGCTGCTTCATCAGATGTTTCATCTGCATACCAGCGTATTACTGCACCTTCGGGTGCGGTTGCTGAGGCAGTATATTCGGTGCCATCGTAACATACTTCGAGATTATCTGCTACGGGTACTTCAGGCAGGTTTACTATCGTCAGTGTTACTTCAACACGATCACTTTCACAGCCTGTTTCATCGTTTACAGACGATACCCATGCACTGTAAACTCCCGGATCAATCCCTGCAGGAGGTGCACCAGTATCAGAACCTGTTTCATCAGCATACCAAACCAGAGAGGTTCCTTCAGGTGCAGTGGCATCTGCACTGAAAGTGCTGCCATCGAAACATGCCAATGTATTATTGGCTGTTGGAACTTCCGGTGTGCTATTGATAGTGAGCGTTACTTCAACTCTTTCACTTTCACATTCGCTTCCCTCGAATACAGCAGCTGCCCAGGCGGTGTAAGTTCCAGGTTCTGTGGCTATTGGCTGTTCTCCAACTTCATCACCTGTTTCTGAGGTATACCAAATAATGGTGTCAGCATCTGATGACGTTGCATTGGCGCTGTATTCAGTTCCATCGAAACATACGGTTGTATTTTCTGCAACCGGCGCTTCCGGAGTATCCAGTATTTTGAGTGTAACTTCTGTGCGTTCTGCACTTTTACATCCGGTAATGTTGTTGACGGATTCTGCCCATGCTGTGTAAGTACCTGTATCGGTTCCTGTTGGTGCGGTTGTTTCTTCGTCACCATCTTCTGTTGTATACCACACAATATCGGAATCGGCAGGCGGGGTCGCATCAGCATTGTATTGGTTTCCATCATAACAGAATGTAGTATCATTCGCCAGAGGTGCTTCGGGAAGTTCGTTGATAACCAGGGTTACCTCAACTCTTTCACTTTCACATCCTGTATTGTCATCTACTGAAACAGCCCAAGCTGAATAAGTTCCCGGATCGGTGCCATTTGGTGCATCTGTAACTTCATCGCCTGTTTCGCTGGTGTACCAAACAATGCTGGCGCCTTCAGGTGAAGATGCTGTTGCAATATGTGTTTGACCATCGAAACAGATCGTTACATTATTTGCCTGGGGATTTTCGGGGTTTTCAAGTATTTCTAGGGTAACCTCCACGCGGTCACTTTCACAACCTGTTTCATCATCCACTGAGGATGCCCATGCAGTGTAAGTACCTGGCATAGTTCCGGTAGGACGGGTTGTTTCAGATCCATCAGTTTGTTCTGTATAATAAACAACGGAACTTCCGGAGGGGGCAATTGCTTCGGCAAAATATTCTGCTCCATCGAAACAGATGATGGTGGGATTAACCTCTGGTTCTTCTGGAAGTTCATTGATGGTGAGTGTTACAAGGGTTCTTTCACTCTCGCAACCTGACAAATCATCAACAGCAGAAACCCAAGCTGTATATACACCTGCATTTGTAGCAGATGGTGGTGCTCCTGGCTCTGCACCCGTTTCATCTGCATACCACTTCAGGGTGGTGCCGTTTGAAGAGGTAGCACCCGCTGTAAATTCCTCTCCTGTGAAACAAACTGTAAGGTCATCAGGCACGGGAGATTCAGGAATTGGTGTTATGATTATTTCTGTGCTTGTTGTGGATGTGCATGTACCATCTGTGAAATCGTATACAACCGTGTAGGTGCCCGGTGCGCTGTTGTTCAGGTCTATCTCACCTGTTGAGGGGTCTATAACAAGTTCTTCATCAGAACTAAAGGTACCGCCATCCTGTCCGGTTATTGTAACTTCAGCTATTCCGTCTTCCTGACAGTAAGGGCCTGCTTCGTAACTGATGGTAGCTACAGGCAGA
>CAYPFV010000028.1:0-25400 GCA_964410015.1 uncultured Bacteroidales bacterium | reverse complement strand
ATGGTTACAGAACCCGGCTTACAGACCTGTCTTTTTTTAATCCAATATTCCCCCCTTTTTTACGTTTGGAGTTTGATGAATCAACCATGTTTGTAACTGAAATGTAAACACCATTGTAAAAAGCAAAACAAGATAATCAACAGTCTGAAAGGGTAAAACAACTGAATCTGATTTATTTGCAGAGAAAAAAACAGAGAATGCAACTCAGCATCCCAAATGTTGATAAATCCACCATGATTGTTGAAAAACGGTGAATTCAACATCGGTTTTTTCTTCGTAAATTCGCAAAAAATACATCCTATGACAAAAACATTAACAGCATTATTCATTATTGCTTTAATGCTTGTTTCTGCGCTTGTAAGCGCACAAAAAACCAGCATTTATATGTCGCCCGATGCAGAATACCGAATGGCGCTTGAACTTTACAACAAAAAAAAGTTTGGTGCTGCCCAGGAACTTTTTCAGCAAATCATCGACAAAAACCAAAACCCTCAATCTGAGATCAGCATCACCTCTCAATATTACTTTGCTATTTGTGCGGTCGAATTGTTTCACCCCGATGCAGAAAAACACCTGGTTGCCTTCATCAATCAAAATACAACCCATCCGCTGCAAGGTTTGGCAAGTTTTCAAATGGGCAATCTGCAATACCGCAACAAAAATTTTGATGAAGCAATAGAATGGTTTGCAAAAGTTGACACCTATGATTTGAATGACGAACAAAAAGAGGAACTCACCTTTAAGACCGGATATGCCCATTTTCAAAACGAAAACTATGAGGAGGCAAAGCAGCATTTCTTTGATATTCAAAATCCTTCATCTATATACTATCCTTCGGCAAGCTATTATTACGGACACATATCTTACACAGAAGAAAATTATGAAACAGCACTGGTTTATCTTCAAAGACTTAACGAGGATGAAAATTTTGGTTCTATAGTCCCTTATTACATTACTCATATTTACTTTCTGCAAAAAAAGTATGATGAACTGATTGCCTACGCAACCCCGCTGATAGAAAAATCAGAAACCAAAAGGGCAGCAGAGATATCGCGGATGATCGGTGAAGCACACTACAACAAAGATCAGTTTGAAGAAGCGATCCCTTTGCTGCTTACCTATCATCAGGAATCAAAACCCGGCGATAAAAGCAGAGAAGACTATTATCAACTGGGCTTTGCCTATTACAAAACCGGGCAGTTTGAAGAATCGGTGAATTTTCTGGAAAAAGCGACCAATCAAAAAGATTCCCTCGCACAAAATGCACTTTATATTTTAGCAGACAGTTATTTAAAAACCGATCAGAGGCGCTCTGCCCGAAATGCTTTCCAACAGGCGCATCAAATGGATTTTATACCCTCAATCAGCGAGGATGCCCTTTTCAACTATGCCAAGTTATCTTTCGAACTGTCTCTAAACCCCTTTAATGAAGCCATCCTATCTTTTCAAAAATATATTGACTTGTATCCCGAATCTCCCCGGCGCGAAGAGGCTTACAAGCATCTGATAGACCTGTACCTTACCAGCAAAAACTATAAAGATGCCATAGCAAGTTTGGAATCGATCAACCTCAACACTCCCGATCTTCGCTCTGCTTATCAGCGTGTCGCTTTTTTCCGGGGGATAGAACTTTTTAATAATGGCGATTTAAAAGGTGCTGTGGAACATTTCGACAAATCTGAAAAACATCCCCTTAGCAGCAATATCAGAGCGCAGTCACTATTTTGGAAAGGTGAAGCCCATTTCAGACTAGAAAACTATCAGGAAACAGTTGATATATTAAACCAGTTTCTTACCACACGGGGAGCATTTCAACTGCCTGAATACAAAATGGCAAATTATACCATCGGTTATGCCCAGTTTAAACTCAAAAATTATCCACAAGCCATAGCCGCTTTCCGTAAGTTTATCAGTGAAAAAGATATTCGTCTGAAACATAGAAACGATGCTTATTTAAGAATAGCAGACAGTTATTTTGTAACCAAAAACTATTCTTCAAGTATTGAGTTTTATGACCGCGCAGAAAAACTTGGAGGACAGGATAGCGAATATGCCGTTTTCCAAAGAGGATTGGTTTATGGGGTAACCGGTGATTTTGATAAAAAGATTACCACCCTTTTATCACTAATCAATAACTACCCCAACACAAATTTCGCCGATGATGCCCGCTACGAACTGGCAGGCACTTATGTAATTACGGATGATAACACAAACGCACTAAAATACTTTGATGATATCGTAAACAACTATCCCAACTCGAGTTATGTAAAAAGCGCCATGCTAAAATCAGGACTTATCTATTTTAACAATCAGCAAGACGAAAAAGCACTGCAAATACTCAAACAGGTAATAGAAAAATATCCTGGTTCAGTAGAATCGCAGGAAGCACTGGCAAGTATCCGTAACATTTATGTTGCCATGGACAGAGTAGATGAGTTTATCGCTTTTTCACAAGACATAGATTTTGCCGATGTTTCGGTAGCACAACAGGACTCACTTACCTACACAGCTGCCGAAAACAGATACATGCAGGGCGATTGCCAAAACGCAACCAAAAGTTTTGCAAATTATCTGGACAAATTTCCGGATGGAATTTTTTCGCTCAATGCTAATTTTTATAAAGCAGAATGTGACTACCGGCTCGAAGAATTAGAGAAAGCATTGACAGGGTATGATCAGGTGCTGGAAAGACCCAAATCTAAATTTTCAGAAAATGCTGCCCTGCGATCTGCCCAAATCAATTTTGGAATGAAAAACTATCAAACAGCTTTAGAAAAATATACCCTGCTGGAAGAGATTGCCGAATACCGTTCAAACATCCTGGAAGCAAGAATCGGGCAAATGCGCTCGCTTAACAAACTCGAACGACCCGACCAAACCATCGAGATCGCTCATAAAGTGCTGGATAGCGACAAAGCATCCAATGAGGTAATTCAGGAAGCAAACCTTATGATCGCCCGCAGCGCCCTTGCAAAAAACAACCTGGATATGGCAAAAGAGTATTTTGAAAATACCAACCAAATGTCGGAAAATGTTTTAAGTGCTGAAGCAAAATACAATATTGCCTATATTGAATTCAGAAAAGGAAATTATACCGAAACAGAAAAAATAATTTTCGACTATATCAATCCTCTCACCTCTTATGACTATTGGCTTGCCAAAATCTTTATTCTTTTAGCAGACAATTATCTTGAACTTGAAAATGTTTTTCAGGCAAAGCATACACTGCAAAGCATCATAGACAACTACCAGGGTGAGGAACTAAGAGAAATTGCCATTCAAAAAATGGAACAAATCAATCAACAGGAGCAACTCCTTAATGAACAAAACACCAACGATACATTAGAAGTTGAGTTTTAGGAAAAAAGACTTAACATTTCAAATAAAAAAATTAACCATGCACAATACATCGTTTTTTTCAATACTCCAAATTGCATTTGTTGCGCTAACCCTTTTTTTACAAATTAAATGGGCTTACTCGCAAGACCTTGAATTTGATGAAGTACAGGTAGTAGCACCTTACGAACCCAGTATTTCTGATGCATATAAACTCAACCTGAATCCGGAGATCAAAGACACCATGACCGTTGATATTGTATTTGACTATAACATCAACCCCAAACAAATACCCGTTAAGTTTCAGGTACAACCACTCAATGCTGCACGTATGAAAGGAGAGCCTCTTGCCAAACTATACAAAGGACATGTTAAGGCAGGATTAGGAAGCAACTCCACCCCTTATGCAGAGGTATTTTACAATTCCCTGCGATCTAAATATCACGCTTATGGTGCTCACCTGAAACATCTCTCATCTGCAGGAGGCATTGATCAGTATGCTCACAGTGGTTTTATTGACAACGAAATGAACCTTACAGGTAAAAGATTTTTCAGAAATCATACATTGCAGGCAGATTTGAACTACGCCAGCAACCGGGTACACTATTATGGATACAAACCCGCTGATTTTGAAAATGATCCGGTACTTTCACTAATGGTTGACAGTTTGACAAAACAAGATATCAGGCAAACCTTTCAGATTTTCTCGCCTTCCATTTCACTGAAAAGTAACTTTCTGGATGAAGAAAAGTTGCAACATGACATTGGACTGCAATATTATTATTTGGCCGATAAATACAATGCTGCAGAACAAAGACTTCGCCTTACCGGGTCTATGGAAAAAAGTCTCGGAGAAGACCCTATGGGTTTTGCAGAAACGCAAAAGTTTCACCTTGATCTTGATCTGAATTATTTTTACAACCAACATGAACTGGATACTAGCAATACAGGATTGGTAAAAATCGCCCCGCGCTTATCCTCAACCTATAAAGATTTTGATTTTTATGTTGGAATAGATGCATCACTACAGGCAGACACTGCCAGCTACATGCGCTTTTACCCATTGGCAGGGGCACAGGTAAGTTTGGTTGAAAATGTTTTATATGCCTATGCTTCACTGAGTGGTGGACTGGATAAACACAACCTGCAGCAATTAAGGGAAACCAATCCGTTTATCCAAACGTCGCTCGCTATGCCTTACATAAATGTTAAATCAGAAATCAGGGGAGGTTTTAAAGGTGCCATCAGCTCTTTTGCCAATTACAACATTGGAATTTCAAATAAAGACATCAGCAATTACCCGTTTTTCGTAACCGACTTTGGCGAACCCCTCAACAATAAGTTTATAATCTTATATGACAATGTAAGGGTATTCAATTTCAGGGCAGAAATATTTTCTAATGTGGGAGAAAAGTTAAAACTGCGCTTTTCTGCAGACTACTTCGAATATACCCCGGAGAACGAAAACTGGGCATGGCATGAACCCACCGTAAAACTTAACTTATCAGCCAAATACAACATCCAGGACAAGATTATTCTAACTGCTGATGCTTTTGCACGCAATTCCATTTATGCCCGAATTCAAAATGCCGATGGCACTTTCGGACGTGAACAGATAAACGGATTTCATGTAGATGGCAATTTGGGCATTGAATACCGCTATACGAAAATTCTTTCCATCTTTTTAAACCTGAACAATGTGCAGAATCAATCACTGGAACGTTGGTATAACTATCCTTCGCAAAGGTTTAATGTGCTTGGCGGTGTATCTTATTCCTTTTAGAAAATGCCACATTCAAAAAAACGGTGTGAACTATCTTATAATACAAAAGAACATACCCGATAACCAATTAGCAAACAGCATCTTGCCCATTTATAACAAGAATCATTTTTATAGATTTAAAAACCTGCATAACTGTTGACAAATCAGATAAAACGGATTTAAAATTGTATCTTTGCACTTTATCAAGAAACTAATAATATGAACGAAAAAATTGACAAAAGTTCTGCTAAACAAATGAACTACGATGCCGCTAGTATTCAGGTGCTGGAAGGACTTGAAGCAGTAAGAAAAAGACCCGCCATGTATATTGGCGATATTGGCAGCAAAGGTCTTCACCATCTTGTTTATGAAGTGGTGGATAATTCCATTGACGAAGCCATGGGTGGCTACTGTACCCAAATTGATACTATAATCAATGAAGATGGTTCTGTAACCATTGCCGATAACGGTAGAGGAATACCAGTAGATATTCATGAAAAAGAGGGAAGAAGTGCACTGGAAGTGGTTATGACGGTGCTACACGCCGGAGGTAAATTTAACAAAGACACCTACAAAGTTTCAGGTGGTTTGCACGGTGTTGGGGTAAGTTGTGTTAATGCACTGGCAATCAACTTAAAAGTAACCGTAAGAAGAGATGGAAAAGTATATCAGCAAGAGTATAGCCAGGGCAAACCCCTCTACAAAGTGAAAGAAATTGGTGTAACAGATCGTACAGGTACCGAAGTAACTTTCACACCCGACAAATCCATATTTCCGGTCATCGATTTCAATTACGAAATATTATCCAACAGACTAAAGGAACTTTCTTTTCTAAACAAAGGAGTACGTCTTACCATTATCGATAAAAGGAAAAAGAATGCAGAAGATGGCGAAGAACCTGTAATGGAAAGTTTTTATTCAGATGAAGGATTAAAAGAATTTGTTCAGTATCTGGATGAAACCCGTGAAAAACTCATAGAAGAGCCCATTTATATGGATGGTGAAAAATCGGGGGTACCGGTAGAAGTTGCCATGCAATATAACTCTTCTTTTGCCGAAAACGTCCAATCATATGTGAACAATATCAACACCATAGAGGGTGGTAGTCACATGGCAGGTTTCAGAAGAGCACTCACACGAACACTTAAAAGTTATGCCGAAAAGTCGGGCATGCTCTCTAAACTGAAATTCGATATCAGTGGCGATGATTTCAGAGAAGGACTAACAGCGGTTATCTCTGTGAAAGTTGCAGAACCACAATTTGAAGGACAAACCAAAACCAAACTGGGAAACTCTGAAATATCAGGTGCCGTTGATCAGGCAGTAAGTGAAATGCTGAACTATTACCTGGAAGAGCATCCCAAAGAAGCCAAAACCATCGTAAACAAAGTAATACTAGCCGCAACTGCAAGGCATGCCGCCCGAAAAGCACGCGAGCTGGTACAACGCAAAAGCGTTTTGAGCAGCACAGGGTTACCCGGAAAACTCTCAGATTGCTCAGAAAAAAATCCTGAATTATGTGAAATATACCTGGTGGAGGGAGATTCTGCAGGCGGTACAGCCAAACAGGGACGCGACAGAAAATTTCAAGCTATCCTTCCATTGCGTGGTAAAATATTGAATGTGGAAAAAGCAATGCCCCATAAGATCTTCGAAAACGAAGAAATTAAAACTATGTTTACAGCACTGGGCGTGCATGTAGGAACCGATGAAGATTCCAAAGCACTCAATATTGAAAAACTCAGGTACCACAAGATTATTATCATGACAGATGCCGATGTGGATGGCAGCCACATTGCCACCCTGATCCTTACATTCTTTTTCAGATACATGCGCGAACTCATTGAAAAAGGATATGTCTACATTGCTACTCCTCCCCTTTACCTTGTAAAAAAAGGGAAAGAAGAAGTGTATGCCTGGTCGGATGAGGAAAGAAAAGAGATCATCAACGGCATGAAAAAAGATGGAAAAGAAACAGGTATTCATTTTCAAAGATACAAAGGTTTGGGAGAGATGAATGCTGAACAACTCTGGGATACAACCATGAACCCTGAAAACAGAAAACTCAGAGTGGTAGATATAGTAAATGCAGCAGAAGCAAACAGAACCTTTTCAATGCTCATGGGAGATGAAGTGCCTCCACGTCGTGAATTTATTGAAAAAAATGCCCGCTATGCCAATATAGATGCATAACATTAAAAAACTATGAAAGTTTGCCTTATTTATTCTTTAAACTAAATTATCATGGCAAGTAAAGCAAAAAAAGTTCGACTGGGAATTTTCATCCTGGTTAGTTCTGTCTTACTTCTTATTCTCATCGGATTTTTTACAGCCAAAAGGCTTTTTGAAAGCACAGATACATATTATGTAGCATATCAGAATGTATCAGTAAGTGGTCTGGAAATAGGTACACCGGTGAAATACATGGGCATAAACGTAGGAACAATTGCTGATATTTTTATCGACCCCGACAATGTGAATCGTATCATCATAGAACTATCATTACGGGAAGGAACACCTGTAAAAACCGATGCAACTGCCGATATTGTTTCCATGGGTATTACAGGTTTAAAAACCATTGAAATACGAGGCGGAAGCAACGATGCTGATTTTTTGGAACAAGAAAATTTCATCGCACAGGGAAGATCGCTGGTGGAGGATATTAGTGGCCGGGCTGAGGTAATTGCCTTTAAGGTGGAAGAAGTGCTTAATAACTTAATTGATTTTACACAACCAGAAAACTTAAATCAGGTCTCATCTGCCATTGAGAGTATTTCTGAATTTTCCGATAATGCCACCTCCTCTTTCAATCTTATAGATGAGGTGATACAGGAAAACCGCACACAATTGCAGGAAACTGTGGAACAAAGCAACCAAATCACCAAAAGTTTTGAGGTAACCGCCAAAGAATTTCAACAGGCATCAACCAAATTTAACTCTTTGATGCAAAGCGATACTTTGGGAATTGTATTGGGTAACCTAAGAGATATTTCGGCAACACTAAAAGAAAGCAACCTTAGGGAATTGATAGAAAACCTTGCCGAAACTACAAAGCAAACCCAACAAATATTAATAAGACTGGATAATGATATTGACCGGGGCAGCGAGAATCTCACAGAAAACCTTATTCTTTTGGAAAGCACCTTAGAAAACCTGGAGGAAATTTCCATGAAAATAAACGCCAACCCTTCAATTCTCATAAGAGGAGAAAGGAAAAGAGGCACGCCCGATAAAAAACTTCAATAAGTTATGAGCTTAAAGAAACAGGAAAAAGACATACCCATCAGAACCAAAAACCTTAAAAATATGAAAAGATTTTTCATCCTTGCTTTTTTTATCCCATTGCTTTTACCATCCTGCCAACCTGGCAAATCTGCCGTTCAAAAATATATGACCATTGAATTTCCAACACAAAAACAATTCTCAGACAGTTTAAGTGTTTTACCCTATAACGTAGAAATAAAAGATGTTGATGTATATCCTGCTTTAGAAACACATCAGATAGCCATCAGAGAAAAACCCCATCAATTGCGTTATTTTACAAACAATCAATGGGCAGTGAGATTAGATAAAGCCTTAACCCAATATTTGCTGGATTATTATCAAAGAAACCCCATATTTGAACTTACTGCAAACCGTTACTGGACAACAACACCGGAATTTCAAATATCTACTTTTGTATACAACGTAGAGGTAAGAGAAGAAAAAAAAGATTTTTTGGCTTATCTGCATGTCGATTTTAAACTCATAGACACAGCAAGCAAAGAGGTGGTTACCTCACATACAGCTGAAAACACAAGACTTCTTTCTAAACGAGACCTGAATCTTTTTGCCGGCGCCATCAACGACATGTTTTTTGAGGAATTACACTATTTCGCACAAAAAGGATGGTTTGAACTATCTGAAAATAAAAATCGCTGATCAATGCCCATAACAAAAAAATCTTTTACCCTGAGAGATAAAAATAACACGTATCGTTTTGAAAACAATACGCTTTATTTTTCAGGTGCTTTTTTGCTGGAAAACAGTGGTTTTGTATCCAAAAATATATGGAAAGAGATTAAAAAAACCGAAGTTGATTCTGTGATCATCAACCTTGAAAGATTAGAAAATATAGATAGTGCAGGTGTAATTACTCTTCATCAACTCCAGGACAACCTAAGGTCTGAAGGAATTACCATCAGAATAGAAGGTGCTTCCGGTGAGATCGATGAAAAGATAAAACTTTTCAGTAAGCAACCTTCCCAAAAGCATGATGACTCTTCACAACCTGGTTGGGTAGAAAACTTAGGCGGCGCTGTAATAGATTTTTTTTCTGATTATTTGTATGGTTTTCTTACCCTGGCAGCTGATGTATTTTACTGGAGTTTTTTAGGGATATTCAACAAAAAATCCGCCAGAAAAGGGGAATTCGTCAACCAGTCTATACTTATAGGTGCCAATGCGTTGCTCATCGTTGTTTTTATGTCATTTATCATCGGTTTGGTTATGGCATTACAATCTTCTCAACAGCTCAGTAATTTTGGAGCCAATATATACATTGTAGATTTAACGGTTATTGCTATTATGAGCCAAATGGGGCCACTCATCACTGCCGTGCTGGTTGCCGGCAGAAGTGGTTCTGCTATTGCTGCCGAAATAGCCACCATGAAAGTAACCTCTGAGTTGGATGCCCTGCAAACCATGGGACTGAATCCTATAAGGTTTGTGGTAGTACCCAAAATGTATGCTGGTTTGTTTACCATGCCATTTCTGATTATCCTGGCCAATGTAGCTGGCATTGCAGGGGGTGCCGTAGCAGGTTATTTTTATCTTGATATAACCTTTGAAGTTTTCATCAACAGAATGGATCAGGTTATGAGTAACAAAGACCTGCTTACCGGATTTGTGAAAAGCCAGGTTTATGCTGCCCTGATCGTGATTACCGGTAGTTTTTATGGTTTCAGGGTAGTACGTGGCGCCGAAGGTGTCGGAAAAGTTACGACTACCGCGGTTGTCGTTTCTATATCGCTGGTAATTGTTGCCGACAGTATTTTAGGATTGCTTTTTTATTGAAAATAAAACCTGAAAGGACACCTCACCACATCAGTATGCAAAAAGAAAAAACCATAGAAGTAAAAAATCTCAAAGCCTCTTTTGGAAATTTGCAGGTCTTGAAAGATATAACCTTTGATGTATTCAAGGAAGAGATCACTGTTATTCTGGGACCAAGCGGATGTGGGAAATCTACTGTACTCAAGCATATACTGGGTTTATATCCTGTAAAAGAGGGGGAAATTATTTTAATGGGAAAAAACATAGCAGAACTAACCGAAAAGGAGCAAAATAAAATGTACAGGCAAATGGGCGTTTTTTATCAGAACGGTGCATTGCTCAACTCTATGACTGTAGGAGAGAACGTGTCATTGCCGCTGGTTCAACATAGCGATCTTTCTGATGATCTAATCCGGGAATTGGTGAACATGAAGCTTAGTTTGGTCAATCTTTCAGATGCCTATGACAAATTCCCTGCCGAGCTGAGTGGTGGTATGCTCAAAAGAGCCGCGCTGGCACGAAGCATTGCCCTCGACCCTCCGGTTTTGTTTTTTGATGAACCCGGTGCCGGGCTCGATCCCATTTCACTCGAATCACTGGATAAACTGATTTTGAACCTGAAAAATAAACTGGGAATGACGGTCGTGATGGTTACCCATGAAGTATCGAGCATTTTACGGATCGCAGATAAGATCGTTTACATTGATAAAGGCAAAGTTGTCTTTGAAGGGCCGCTTAAAAAAGCACTTGAAACAGATACCCCCTCCGTTCAACAGTTTTTTTCAATTTTGAAAGAGGCAAACAAAAATCTGTAATATAAATCACCGCTTTTCATTCAGGCAATTAAAATACAGGCACAGAAACCAATCATCAATGGAAGATCTTCAAATACCCTATTACAAGGCTAAGATTGAGCAAAGAGGTGACAAGAAATTTATTTTTGATCCTTTCAGAAAGCAATATGTTGCACTCACCCCTGAGGAATGGGTGAGACAACAATTCCTGGGCTGGCTTTGCAACGATTTCGGATATCCCAAAGGCCTTATCGCAGTAGAAACGCCATTGAGATACAATGAATTAAAAAAAAGAGCCGATGCAGTAATATACAACCGGCAGTTAAGACCTGTAATGATCATAGAAGTGAAATCAACACAGGTAAATATTACCCAGGAAACTTTCGAGCAGGCAGTTCGTTATAATTTTGCATTCAAAACTCCTTACATCATACTTACCAATGGTCTTACACATTATTGTTGTTTCATCAATCATGACAAAAAAAAAGTTGAATATCTTTCCCAAATCCCCGCTTATAATCAAATAGCAGATATATAAACATTTACATTTTTTGTTATTCTTTTTTCTGGTTGCTGTTCATATTTTGATTTTTTTATGTGGATTTTCCTGCATTCCAACAGGAATCAAATGCCCTCCGCTATCAGTAATTTCACTTTTTTTGCGATCACGATTTTATTCATAAAAAAACACCATTAGTACCGGCAAAGATTTCTACCATGATATCTGCGCTATGCGCTTTGTCACTATTTGCATTAGATTTTTCATCAGTCCCACAATCATCCACGTGTGTGTCAATATTATTGTCATGACTCGGTTCATCATATAATAATTTGATAGAAGTGGTATGATAGAATACCTATCTTGCTGATTTTGCTATCAGTGTATCTGTTTTTGAAAAACATGAGTGTTTGATAAAACCATTACAGGCATCTCATCAGATAGAAATGCTATTAGAGAGTTGTTTTCTGAAATAGACAAATGATACTCATTTTACCAAACATTTCCCTGGTATGATTTGGTATGGAAATTCCATTAATTACAAGCTAAATTATTTTATACCAAACCATTAAATCATTTCCCGGTAGCTTTAATATACTCCATCAGTATTTCATTCAATTCAGATAATTTTGTTTCTGATTGTTTGAGTTTTTGGTTGGTATCGTTGAGTTGTTGATTTTTCTCTTCAATGGTTTCAAAAGCTTTTTCGGCGGCATCTCTGGCAGATTGGAGCTCTTCGATAAGTTCTTTTATCTGTGTAATGTCTTTAAAGATGCAAAAAAGTCCTGTAATCATCCCTTTGTCGTTCAATTGTGGAGTAAAGGTAACACTCAATTGTTTTTCATTTTTTTCTGCTGTAATCACAGATATATCGATTTGTAGTTTTTCGCCAATTTTTAATTTACTTGCAGCATCTCTTAATTTTTTCATCTCTTCAACCTGTCGTATAAAAGAAGAAAGATTACTGTCAATCATCTGGTTGCATTCAAATATCTCCTCCATGGCAGCATTGCAATATACAAAGTCATAAGTAAGATCAAGAATTGCAATTCCTTCTCCTAATTTTTCAATCAGGTTTCGCAATTTATCCTCTTTATCTGCTAAATTCGCGGCCATTTGCCTTATTTCAGATATATCGTCGCCCACCTGCACATAAGAAACAATTTCGCCATGTTCATCGAGGACAGGGCACAAACTGCCATAAAGCCAAATAATGTGTCCTTCTTTATGCTTAATGGAATATTCACCGCGCCATTGGTTACCGGTTTCAAGTACTTTTCTGAATCCATGATTATGTTTTAAATCACACAAGTGCTCAAAGGTAAAAATACTGTTTTCACCTAAAACTTCTTCGGGCGTATATCCTGTAATTTCTGTAAACCGGGGATTCAAATATTCAATATTTTTCTTTTTATCGGAAATTACTACAAAACCCTGACTTTGCTCAATGGCACTATATAGTTTAGAAATGGTCTGAAACTGTTTGTCAATTTTTCTTTGCATCCAGATGCTGTTGGCAGCTTTATAGATAGCATGAAAAAGTTTATCGCGCGATATAGGTTTCAATACATAATCATCAACACCAATTTCTATGGCTTCAATAAAATGGTTAACCTCGGAGTAAGCACTGGTTATAATAATTCGTGCGGAAGATGAGATTTCCTTAATTTTTCTGCTCATTTCCAACCCGTCCATTTCGGGCATTCTTATATCGGTGATCACAATCTCGGGTTTTATTTTCTTAAACAGCTCTAATCCTTCAGTTCCATTTTTGCCAGTATACAATAACGTAATACGTCTGCCCAACATGTCGGTAACCAATTCACGAATGCTGGTTTCATCTTCAACATATACTACACGGATATCTTCTATTTTTTTATTCATAAAAAACAATTGATTTTTTTGTTTTGCAAAAGTTCTGGAATGTTACTGTTGCGAAAAAATATTCATAATGAAAACAAAAAATCACGGAATTGAATATTGAGAAATTTTTATAGACTTCTTTTGTGTACTAATGCATTTTTTTTCTTTTCCCAAAGAAATTTTATCACAGCAAATATAATCAATATTTACCACAAAAAGGTCACGATTACGTTTAGGTTAATAAATGACACAATAAACCCAAAGATTGAATTTACTGTTTTATAGAAAAAATTCATGATTCTGCAAATTGGCACACCTGTTGCCTGTTTTTTTTGGAAAAATAATGAAAGAAAACAACTCATAGAACCATCATAATAACTATTTTTGAAATCAATTAATAAATAAATGTTTCAGTGTTTGAAATGAATTTCGAGGCCGTTCGAGAAAAGGTTTTAGACAAGTTAAAAAAAGAGCTAAAACCAAGTTTATACTATCACAATTTTCAACATACCATAGATGTATGCGAATCTGTTGACAGAATAGCAGAGATAGAAAGGGTTAAGGGAGAAGAACTATATTTGCTGCGCACCGCGGCAGTGTTTCACGACACCGGTTTTTTATGGCGATACGAAAATAATGAAGAACTGGCATGTGAATTTGCAGAACAAACGCTGGTAGATTATAACTATCAGGAGCACCAGATAAAACATATCTGTGAAATGATAATGGCCACACAAGTTCCCCAAAATCCCAAAGACCTTTTATCAAAGATTTTGTGTGATGCCGATCTTGATTACATCGGCAGAGGCGATTTTTTTATTACTGCTTTGCGTTTGCATCGCGAATGGAGTGAAAATAGCAACAGACGTATTACTTTCAAAGATTGGTACCTGAAACAACAAAGTTTTATCCTTCACCACGATTATTTTACTATGGGCGCTAAAAAACTGAGAAACGAAACCAAAATGCACAATCTCTCTCAGGTAAAAGAATTACTGAATCTTTTGGATACAGCTACAGGTAAAACATTTCAAACCGTTTCTAAATAATTAGTATTCTCTTCATTTATAATAGTTAAATCCAATAAAGAAAACATACAACGCTGCAAAATATTCAGGAAGATGATAACCTAATCTGCTAAAAATCGTATGAATTAGTAATAAAACAAATGAGGACTGTAAATGAAAACCTGGTAATTATCCGTTGTGTAACAATGAAATAATCTTATAGCTACATAAGAACAGAATTTTATTTTGAATTTGTTCTGTATGAAAATTGAAAGCATTCTTTTGTTGTGGAAAATCAATCTGCACTACATTAAAATATACCGAACACTATTATATATTTAAATAAAAAGCAATGGTTTTAAGCATTTTACATTCACCCTTAAAACTTTTAAAACTTTAATACCTCTAAAATGGAAAATGAGAACAAAAAAATCATTCTTGTAGCGTATGATTTTACCAAAGTTGGCGATATCGCTATTCAAAATGCCACTCAAATGGCCAAGGTTTTGAAATTTGATTTATGCTTGCTCCATGTGATCAACAAAAATACACGCAGCAAACTCAGAAAAAACAATGAAACACCTGAAATACTAAACAAAAGATTAAAAACCATTGCAGAAAAAGTAAAGCAAAAAGATCAGGTATCCACAGATTTTATGACTTGTGAAGGAAGTCTTTTCACCTCTGTAGCCAAGATTGCAAGAGAAATTGATGCCAAGTTTCTGGTTTTTGGAACACATGGAAAGAAAGGAATTCAGTTTGTACTTGGTAGTTACGCACTGAAACTCATCAAAAGCTGTCCGGTACCTGTATTAGTAGTTCAAAAACCTGTAGGCGAAACCCAATATAAGGATGTGGTTTTCCCATTAGGCATAGAACCAGGATCAAAGCAAAAAGTAAAATGGGCCATCAACTTTTTTAAACTTTTCAAATGTAAGTTTCACATCTTTGTAGATGCTTATAAAGATGAATATGTGCAGAAAAGGGTAAGAGCAGATCATAACCAGGTAAAAAAGATAATGGATAAACATAAAATACCCTATTCAAACAATTTTTCACCTCCCGAATATAATTTTTCAACCAACTGTATCAAATTTGCCGACTCCATTAATGCCGACATGATCATGTTCTCTACAGACCCGGATAAGATCACATGGAATCTTTTTGGATCGCAGGATGAGAGGATTATATACAATTCCAGAAAAATACCAGTAATGTGTATCAATGCACAGGATTTGCATGTGATCATTGGAGGAATGTAAAAACCATTTTCCATCCGTAAATAATTTTAATGTTAAATCAGGTTGGAACTCCATGTTTGCTGTTTTCATTAGTGTTTGTGTTTATTTCGCAAACATGCCCGGTTGATCTGTTTATAATTTTATTCATCCGGTCAGATGGATCTCGCCAAAATCCTGTTTTGTGTTTTTAGCCGTTTTGCGAAATCTAATCATCCGTGTGTGTATGTCAATACTATTGTCATAGCACGATTCATCATAACAAAATTGTTTTTTAAAGGTATGATGAAACACCCCAGTTGCTGATTTTGTTATCATTGTGTTTGCGACTGATAATACATGGATGTTTCATTTTACCATGATCAGTTTTACATCATTTTTGTTTTATTTATGCAAAATTTCCACCTCTTGGAAGGCAATTATATTTCATAGAAAAAAAAATTCTGTTAACAATTTAGTATCTCTTTAGCAAACTTCTGAATAATGGATAGCGAAAAGGCAAAAGAAAGAATTGATCAACTCAGTCGAGCACTGCATGAGCACAACCACAGATACTATGTGCTTGATAATCCAATAATCAGTGATTATGAATATGATATGCTGCTGAAAGAACTGGAGCAACTGGAAAAAGATTTTCCCGGTTATGCTCACCCTGATTCTCCTACCTTGCGCGTTGGAGGAGAGATCACAAAAAAATTCAAAACTGTACGCCATAAATACCCCATGATGTCTTTATCTAACACCTATAGCATTGAAGAGATCATGGAATTTCATCAAAGAATCAGAAAAACAATATCTGAACCCTTTAGTTATGCATGCGAATTGAAGTTTGATGGTGTTGCTATAAGTCTTGCATACAAAAAAGGAAGACTGACACAGGCAGTAACCCGCGGTAACGGAGTAGAAGGAGATGATGTAACAAACAATGTAAAAACCATCAGAAGCATTCCCTTGCGCATATACGCAGATGACATTCCGGATGAGTTTGAAGTGAGAGGAGAGATCATTATGCCCCACAAAAGCTTTGAAAAACTCAATGAAAATAAAAAAGCAAATAAAGAAACACCTTTTGCCAACCCAAGAAATGCGGCATCAGGAAGTTTAAAACTGCAGGATTCATCGCTTGTTGCCAAAAGAAATCTGGATTGTTTTATTTATGCTATTCATGGTGAGCAAATCCCTCAGCGCACCCACTTTGAAAATTTGCTAAAACTCAAAGAATGGGGATTCAAAGTTTCTGAGTATAATCAGAAATGCACATCAAAAGAAGAAATTGCACTATTTATAGAAAAAACAGGCAACCTAAGAACAATTTTGCCTTACGACATTGATGGTATCGTTATAAAAGTTAATGAATACCATGTGCAGGAAAAACTTGGATTTACCAGCAAGTTCCCACGCTGGGCCATTTCTTATAAATACAAAGCCGAACAGGGAATTACCCAATTACTCGATGTTCATTACCAGGTGGGCAGAACCGGTGCAGTTACGCCCGTTGCTGTGCTCAACCCTGTATGGGTAGCCGGCACCATAGTTAAACGGGCCTCTTTGTATAACGAGGATAAAATGAAAGAACTCGATCTTCATTTAAAAGATACCGTATATGTAGAAAAAGGGGGTGAGATCATACCAAAAATTGTTTATGTAGACAAAAATTTGCGTGCAGAAGGAGCACAACCCGCCCATTTTATCACCCATTGTCCCGAGTGTGGTACTGCCCTGCAAAGAAAGCCAGGAGAGGCATTGCACTTCTGCCCCAACAGCGGGTTCTGTCCTCCACAAATACAGGGAAGAATAGAACATTTTATCAGCAGAAAAGCCATGAATATTGAAGGATTAGGCGAGGGAAGAATAGAAGTATTAATCAGGAATAACCTTATACAACATTATGCAGATCTTTACAAACTAAAACACGATGATTTGTTGGGATTAGAAAAAGTAATCGTGGATGAGATAACCGGAAAGAAGAAGAAAATCAGTTTCAGGGAAAAAACAGTCAATAACATTCTTACCGCCATAGAAAACTCTAAAAGTGTCCCCTTTGAAAGAGTTCTTTATGCCCTTGGTATAAGATACCTTGGCGAAACAACGGCTAAAATTCTTGCCCGGCATTTCCAATCGCTAAGCAAACTCGAAAACAGTTCGTTTGGGCAATTGATGGAAGTGCCAGAAATCGGCGAGAGGATTGCCGGAAGTGTGGTAGATTTTTTCCAGAACGAAAAAAACCAGCAAAAGCTTGAAGAATTGCGCAAGGCAGGCATAAAAACCGAAATAGAAAAACAGGAAACAACCCCCGGAGAAAGGCCTTTAGAAGGTAAAAACATAGTGGTTTCGGGCGTGTTCCAGCGTTATTCACGCAATCAGATCAAAGAAATCATAGAACAAAAAGGGGGTAAAAACGTGTCGTCTTTATCCTCAAAAACACATTACCTTCTGGCTGGTGAAAAAATGGGTCCTGAAAAGAAGAAAAAAGCAGAAATGCTCAATATACCCATCATAAACGAAGAGGATTTTGAGCAAATGATTCGTTGATATTTGTTAAATTTTATTTTTGCGACAAACCACAGACAAGAAATCTGTTATTGGAGATCATCAAACAAACCGTCGGTCATGTGCAACTTCCGGTCTGCCATATCAGCAAGTTTATTGTTATGGGTAACGATCACAAAAGTTTGCTGAAACTCTTCCCGCAAATCAAAGAAAAGCTGATGCAAATCTTCAGAAGTTTCAGAATCAAGGTTCCCGCTGGGTTCGTCGGCGAGAATAACAGCAGGTTTGTTGATAAGCGATCTGGCCACGGCAACTCTTTGTTGTTCTCCACCAGATAACTGCGAAGGTTTATGGTCGCTCCTTTCATTTAATCCCATCAAATCAAGCAATTGATGTGCCCTGCTCATCACTTCTTTCTTTGTTTTTCTGGCAATAAACCCCGGAATACAAATGTTTTCCAATGCCGAAAATTCGGGTAGGAGATGATGGAATTGAAATACAAACCCAATATTTTTATTTCTAAAGGCTGATAATTCTCTGTCGTTAAGATTACCCAGTTCAATATTGTTGATATTCACAGACCCACTGTCTGCTTTTTCAAGCGTACCTATAATCTGCAAAAGTGTTGTTTTTCCGGCACCCGAAGCACCTACAACGGAAACAATCTCGCCCTTTGATACTTCAAGATCAATGCCTTTGAGTACATGAAGAGACCCGAATGATTTGTGAATGTTTTTTACTTTAATCATAAACCTATGCTCCTTTTAACTGCTGATAATCCAAATAATATAAAAGTTTCAAAGACAGACTATTATACTGGGGTGAATTGATCAACAGATCAAAGTTATCAAAATAATTATCAACAACACCGGATTTCTCATGTAAAACTGCATTTTTCCAAACCAGGTTTAAACTTGATCCTGGGGCAAAAAGCCAGGTAAAAACAAGGTCGATATTAAAAGAATTAAAATTAAAATCTTTCTCCTCTTCAACATTTAAATTGTCACCGGGATTAACATAACCATCATTTTGTAATAAAAAGTAATTGTTATACTCACCCTTCGACCAGTATTGTCTGAGACGAAAAGTTAAATACATTTCACTGGAAAAGATATAGTCGCTGGAAACAATGTTTTCAACAGTAGTAACATCTCTTGATCCGAAAAATATATCCTCTTCCTCAGTGAAAGCATAACCGATACTATTTTCGTTGGTACTGATGGCAAATGAAGTACGAAAAGACAACTGGTCGTTGTACCTGTAGCGAGGAGAAAGATTATAGGCAAGGTAGGTTTTATTAAAATCAGGTGTTCTTTGGTAATTAACCCGCATATCAAGGGCCAGAGGTTTCCGGTAATCAGAAGACAATCCAAACCATCCCCCGTAAGCAACCGGTTCTACAAAAAATCTTCCCTCTTTTCTGGGTTCAAAATAATCAACCCGTTCTTTGGGAAACAGATAGAAAGCATTTTGCAAAAAAAGATATTTAAGTGTTGTACCACTGGTACTGTATTGAAAAAAAACATTTTCGATCTGATAGTTATTATAACGACTCTGATTTCTAAAAACCAGCCGGTTATTCCAATTTCTCATTTTCCATACCGGATCAAAGAAGTAGTGCCTGAAGCTGACAATATCGGTTATCTGATTATTTCTGTGGGTAATACCAAGATCGTTATCATCAAAGTTTGGGTCAAGTGCTCTCCTTTCTATCTCATATCTGAAAGCACCTCTTGTTTTTTCTAAAGAAAGGTTATATCTGCTTCCCACTTCTACCTCGAAAAGATTTGACAAGGAATCGTTTTTCTGGTAGATTTGATTAAAAGCGCCCGAAGCTTTCACTTCATAAGAATTGTCTGCATTTGCCAGTGTTGTGCCAACACCAGTAACATTGGCATGCCCATATTCAGCACCCCTTAAAACATTGGTATTGATTACATAAACTGAAGAGTTATTGGGCAGGGTCTGATCAAAAACCAATATATTGAAGTTGGTGGCAGGGTCTGTAAGGATTTTTCTTTTTTCTCCCTGCAAGTTTTCCACCGTTGCATATGTATTGGATGTAACTGCATTAAACAGGCCTAGTCCTAATCCATTAACGTTTCTACCGGAGAGTTTAAAAGCATTGACCAGGTTGGATTGGTTGGGGTTTGACACGAGCACCTCATCATCCCCGAGTTTATCTTCAACAGAACCATATTCAGCAGGTGTACCCCCTACCCTTCTGGAATAAAACAAACCACCTCGGGTAAACAGGTCCATAGATTCACTGAAAAAGGGACGGTGCTCACCAAAGACAACCTCAAAAGCGGAAAGATTTTTCACCTGATTGTCTGAGGGTACCTGACTAAAATCAGGTAATAATGTCATATCAAGAGTAAAACTTTCATTGATTCCGTATTTCAGATCCATACCACCACTAAAAGAACCTGACAGATTGCTCACGCCATCAACGTTATGCGGGAAATGTTCGCCAGAAACAGTAAGATAGGGTGTTAAGGATAATCTTAAAGGAGCTTCCACCTGGCAGATTCCGGAAAGTTCTCCCCAATATAAAAGACGATTACCGGAATCTCTTTCTTCCAGCGCCCAGTGGGCAAACTCTCTGTGTCTTCTTATACCCCTGTAAATTTGCATTCCCCAGTTCTGACAATCAGAGGGGGGGAAACGGATGGCAGAATAGGGAATCCTTATTTCAACTGTCCATCCATCTTCATGCAGTTTAACTGAACTCTCCCACACACCATCATAGGTATGATCCTGAAACCGATAATCTCTTTGCACACCCGATGCAGAAACCTCAAATGTATAGGCATCAAGTTGATTGTTATAGGTATCAAATCTGATCCCAAATACATCGGCGTTGGGATTCGAATCGCGCTTACCCAATTGCTTTAAAATGCTGTCGGGTGCAGAATCATACAAAATAGCACCGATATAAATGTACTTATCGTCATACAACAATCTTACTTCAGTATATTGTGAAGGTTCTGTATCATGATCAGGCAAATACTCTGAAAAATCATTGATAATATTTGCTTTTGCCCAAACTCTGGGTTCGAGAATACCATCAATAACAGGTGTTCTGTGAGTCCTTTTTATTTGTGCCTCAGGTATTATGCGGTTTATTCTCCGGGATGATAAAGCGGTATTTGAAAAGAAAAAAACAAAAAGAAAAAAGGTAATAAAATACGGAAATACCTTCAGCATAAATTTTATTGTAATATGGTTTTATGTTGTTAAAGTGTGTTTTGGGTAATGGCAAAATAATTTTACCGGGTGCAAAAATAAGATTTTCATTTGAAAAAATGTGGATAAAGGAGCGTCTTCCTTAAGAATTAACTAATATTGATGGTTTTATTCCACTCAATTATTCAATATAAAAAATCAAGTCCAATGTATAGTCCACTGTCTCCATCTTGCTCATCTAGTGCCATGCCATAATTTACAGCAACAATAAAATTTCGGTTCATGACGATGTGCAAACCAACACCAGTTCCCCAATGGGGTCTGTCATTTTCTGGTTTTACACTCAGTTCATCCGGAATATTTCTGTAATTAACATCATATTTCTGTGTAACCATAGCAAAGTCAGCAAATACGCTTGTAGAAATATAGAAATTCTGATTGGCAAGATTAAACTTCAAGGCTTTGTATCTCAATTCAAAATTACCATAAGTAATGCCTTCTCCCTGAATACGATTTCTACGGACACCTCTCACAGTTTTCGCTCCTCCAAATCCGTCATTGGTTTTGTAGGAGTTGTAAACAAAGGGAAACATATAAAAGGGCATATTGCCTGTTATTTTCCCCTGATACCCTAATCTGTTGGCCAATGAAAGTCTTTCTTTTACCAGGGTAAAATAATGCCGGTGAATAAAAACAGCCTGTAAATATCCATAATTGCCGGTACCCATAAAAGAGGGAGCGACCATCAGAAACCCCTCTGTCCACATTCCCGACATAGGGTTGGCAAGTTCATCACGAGTATCATGCATGATTCCTCCTTTTAAAAAGGTAGTGTTGCCGCCTTCAGCGAGGTCTTGAGGGATAATACCTGCATCAAGATAATCTTTATAAATGCTTTCATCAGGCAAAAAGTCCTCATCTTCCGGGTCGAGGTCTTCATTGAGTTTATCAACATCTACGGGTCCGGTTTGTACCCCAAAAAATCCAGCGCCAGCAAGCCATTTCCAGTCATTACTGATATTTCTCTGGAAATCGGCTGTTATTCTCAGCAATTTACGATCATGGCGGTAGTACAGTCTGGAAATATAACTCATATCATCAGGGTCTTCAAATGCAAGGTTATATGGTGCTTCGTAACCATTAAACCCATAAAAATCGAGTGCCTGCTCCGTAAGGTACATCAAATCGAAAGTGGTGCGCGTATTGGGTATCAGATATTCCGAGTCGTAAAAAAAATTATTCAACCCGTTTCCCTTGGTAGTTCTCGACCACTCAAAATATAATGAATGCAAATAATCGGGATAGGTAGTACCGTCGCCATAAAAGTAAAAATTTGCCAGCGCTCCATAACGAAATCCTTCATCTGAATTATAAGCAATGGCAGGTAAAGCGCCAAAAGTCCATCCTGTTTTAATGGTTTCTGTTTTGGTGGTATCCGTTTTAGTGGTTTCTGTTGATGCAAAAACACCAGAGAATTGCAAAAAGATAATCCCGGTTAAAAACCAGAAATATTTCAATTGATTCGCTTTGCCCATAATCTACATTTTTTTGCTGGTAAAATTAATCTCTTTTTGCTAATATTTTAAAAATTTTTGACTTTTGAATCCGGTGTTTTCAATATGACCAGGTTGAACCAATCCATGTCGGTATGTTGAACCAAGCCTTGACAAAAATATTGACACACACGAGGCTGATTTTTGGACTAATGAAAAAGATAATGCAACTATTGACAAAGCGCGTAACGCTGACATTATGTTAGGAATCCAATATCATCATTGAACATTTAGGCGCGTAGCGCTGACATTATCGGGTTCTCATAAAAATCATAAGTTTATCATAATCATCAAACTGTAATTACAAACAGAGAAAACAGTAAAATAAAAAAAAAGACTGCTCCGCGGAGCAGTCTTTTCCCAACTAATAACTAAACAAAACCACTGTTTTAGTTCACCATAAACAGTTTCATTGAACGTTGTGAAGCATCTTTCACTTCAACAAAGTAGGTTCCGGTTTTAAGTCCATTCAAATCGAGTGAATGCAGCATTTGGGAATCATCTTTTTGTATGGTTTCCAATGCGATCACTCTTCCGTACATATCAAGTATGCGTATCTCTATTCTGCCATTGAAGTTATTCTCCATATCAATCATCAATTGATCCTGAGCAGGATTAGGATAAATCCTGAATCCCTCATTTTCAACAGTAAGTTCTTCGGGCGTATTGACCGGACCCGGGCGCGAAACACCCAGTGCATAGATACCATCCTGTATATCTTCAACGTCAAATGAAAGCACTCTTTCATTAAGAACAGGAGTAATATCCATGTTAGTCCAGTCGGAGGTTTCATCAGTTTTATACCACAAGTTGTAGTCGGTGTTTGGATCGTTGGTAACACCTTCGGTATCAAAATCGAATCTCAGACTTACATCACCTCCGTTGCCGGCAGTTTCCACATTCCAGAATCTCATCCAGGCTTGTTCTGAGTTATCATCGTTAATGTCAGCGCCATTATGACCGGCAATGACAAAATCACCATCATTATCCAAACCTGTTGTAAAAATCTGCAAGCCTCCACCGGCACTAAAGTTGTGATGTTCATTTTCTTCACCGGCAATATCTAATGCAGTACCTACACCAAGAATATCGTAAATATAGGTTTCATTGTCATAAAGTCTGCCGTTAGTAAGAGAAAGATTGTATTTGGCAGCAAGATAGTTTTCTACCAAAATGGTTTGAGCATTGTTTACATCAGAGTTGAATAGCACGGCTTCGGCAATATCAACAGGTTGGAAACCACCAATGATAACAGGTGCATGTGTATTCTGAATGACTTTCTGATACAGGGCACTGCTTTTCAGTTCACCATTGGTCATGAAACTTGCAAGTTGATGCTTGCTGTTCATAGCAGTATTCACGATGTAAAAGTCCTGATCATTGAACTCATCCTGGCTTTTAAGGAATATATCTCTTGCTATAACAAACTGCATTTTATTGGGATTGGCACCACCATCCATCTCCAGCACATAAGACGATTGTGCGGGTTGATTGCGAACATCCCTTTTCTGGAATATGGCGGCAAAATCATCATACATCTGGTTACGCTTCAATACAAGGAAAACAGAAAGTCCAGCACTACCATCCAAATTATCGTTATCAGGAACAACAAGGTTTTTCACATCGGGGTTATCTCCACCTAATTGACTTCCGAAATGTACCGTAGGCCAGTCATTCAATCCGTTGGCAGTAAAAAGAGGTGCTTCTTTCCAGGTTTCACCTGTGTTGGTAATAGATTCGCCGACAAGAGATTCGTCGTTGGCAGCATGGTTTTCATTTCCAGACTGGTCTTCCCATAAAGTTACTTTTTCACCATCGGCAACATCCAGGTCGTGCGCGCGCAACCAAAGTCCGATAGCGGGTTGGTTTTCTCTGGAAAGATCAGCAAATCCAACGCCAGCGGGGCCCACACCAGGAGCAGGTTCAGTTTCTACAACATCATAGGTTGCTTCAACCACTTCTGTGGAGAAAGAGAAATCATCATTATATGCCTGCGCTCTCAGGGTAGTTTCCTCGGTAAGCAGAATAGGTTCGCTGTACAAAGTGGTAGGTTCACTTCCATCGTCAGAATATCTGATCGTAGCACCCTCAGGTTCAGCAGAAATAGTAACCAACACACTTTCCTGGTAAGAAACATCAGGAGTAGGTGTAAATTCAGGAACTCCAACAGGTGCAATGGTATAGGCAGCGTTTACAACTCCACTTGGGTTCAGATCGGGTGCATAGGCAATAGCCTGTACATTGAAGTTTTCAATCTGATCAACTGCCTCAAGGGTGATTGGTCCTTCGTATAAAATACCGTTTTCATCGTCAGGAGTAGTATTATCAAGCGTATAATAAATGGTTGCATTGGCAGTAGAAGTGGCAATGCTTACCTCTACCTCGCTGATATATTCTCCCGGATTGGGTGAGAATGCAGGCAAAGCGACTTCTGGTTCATAATTCAGGTTCAGATAACTGGCATTCCATTCTCTGCCCGACAGCCATCCCCTTTCACCAGGAGTTTCATCTAAAGCTTTGGCAACCAAAGTTACATAATCTTTACCTGCATCTATGGCATCATTGATATAATCGGTAAAAGCAGCACTGGTCAGATTCATCCATCTTCCGTTTTGCATAAGAGTACCCGTAAGAA
>CAYPFV010000027.1:0-26430 GCA_964410015.1 uncultured Bacteroidales bacterium | reverse complement strand
GACTGTTAGCGAGCTCCATCTGACCGAATTAATCAAATTATAAACAGATGAAAACAACAAGCAATTATTTTCTACTTCTTTTCTGGATAGTCATATCCTCATCCACAGTTTTATTTCACGGATGTAAAGAACAAAAACCCCTGGTACCAGATCCTGGTGTAGTTTCATGGACATTCAGAAACCAACTATCGGAAGATGTCCCAGGTACACTCGACATGATAAAAGAAATGGGCATAACCAATATGGAATTTTCAGGTCTTTTTGGTGAAACACCGCAAAGCTTAAGAGAGCTTTTGGACGAAAGAGAAATGAAATGTACATCATATGGTGTCAGTTATGATGCACTGGTAAATGACACACAAAAAGTAGCAGAAGATGCTCTTATATTAGGTGCCGATTATGTGCGTATTGCATGGATTCCTCACGACGGGGATTTTACCATCGATCACGCCCGCAAAGCAGTGGAAGATTTTAATAAGGCAGGAAAAATATTACATGAAAACGGTCTTTTCTTTTGTTATCATAATCATGGGTACGAGTTTAGACCTTTTCAAGACGCAACACTGTTCGATTATATCGTAGAAAATACTAATCCTGATTGGGTAAGTTTTGAATTGGATATCCTTTGGGTTCAGCATCCGGGTGCTGATCCGGTAGAATTATTAAAAAAGTATCCGCAAAGATTCAGACTTATGCACCTGAAAGACCTCAAAAAAGGAGTGAAAGGTGACTTCTCAGGCAGTACACCCAGGGAAAACGATGTAGTGTTAGGCACTGGTCAGATAGATATCCCAGGTGTACTTCTTGCAGCGCAATCAACAAACATCGAACATTATTACATAGAAGATGAAAGTGTTGATGTGATCTCGAGAGTGCCACAAAGCCTGGAATATATTAAGAGTATTAAATGATCAGGAGTAACTGGCGTTAATTTTGACAATAATTAATTAAAAAAAATCATTATTTTCGCCTTTACAAAACAAAACCTTCAATAATTTCATGAAGAGAGACCCCGTATCAAGGTGATACGGGGTATTTTTTTATTTTTTCACAAAAAAACCTAAATACAAAAAAACATCTTAAACCTATAAAAACACCTTGCGTCCAATATAAAATTTTTTGTTGTGTGAAATCTAGTTGATTCAAAATTATTCAAAGCTGATTTATAAATTATTGCTTTTCGCCAGAGGTAAAACATCAGGAAATTATTTTTAACCCAGGAATTAAATAAACATATGAACACCAAAAAAAGATTTTACTTTATTGTAGTTTTTTACACTATGATATTTTCTGTGCAACTATCAGCACAACATCCACAGGGGCAAGGAAATAGAAAGCCGAATATACCTATTAGTGAACGCCCGAAAATTGGAACCATTACCGGTACTTTTATAGACAAGCAATCAGGAGAACCGCTCATGTTCGCCAGCGTTGTACTGAATGCTAAAAGCGATTCAACCATGGTATCAGGAGCAATTACCAATGAAGATGGAAAATTTACCATGGAAGAACTTCCTCCCGGGCTTTTCTTTATAACTGTAAATTTTGTTGGATACCCCTCTCAGAATTTTAATAATATCCGAATTACTTTCCGTGAAAATACAGTTGATATGGGTATTATAGAAGTTGAACCAATGGCGAAGATGTTGGATGAAGTTACGGTGGAAGCAGCACGAACACTCATGGAAACTGGTCTTGACAGGCGTGTAATCAATGTCGGACAGGAACTTACTTCCATTGGAGGAACCGGACTGGAACTCATAGAAAATATACCCAGTGTGGCGGTTGATTTTGATGGAAATATTAGTCTGAGAGGCAGCGGAAATGTAACTATTCTTATAGATGGACGTCCTTCTACACTTACCGGCCTCTCAGGATCCGAAGCACTTGAACAGATACCGGCAGAATTGATCGAAAAAGTAGAAGTGATTACCAATCCTTCCGCAAAATATAATCCCGAAGGAACATCTGGAATTATTAATGTAGTGCTCAAAAAGCAAAAAAAACCAGGATATAATGGTATGATTTCTCTTAACGCCAACAGCAACTTGGGATACAACGGTTCGGTAAATGTTAACTACCAAATAAAAAAATGGAATTTTTTTACAAACTATAGCGCAAGATTGATGAATAATGAGTGGTTCGGAAACAGCTTCAGGGCAACAAACCCGGGTTTGGAAAACGAAAATTTTATGGATCAGGAACTCAATGGAGAATTTAATATGAACGCTCATAATATTCAGGCAGGTGTTGATTACATGTTCAATGAAAAAAATACCCTCACACTTTCCGGTACTTACAGCAATTGGAACCGAAATTTTGATAACATCACCGAATACATCCTATATCAAGACCTTATCGACCCCAATAGCCTTTTTATTATGGATAATTACAACGACATGTTCCACAATTCTTTCAATACCCAAATGAATTTCAGACGTACCTATGATCAGAAAAACAGGGAACTTATTGCCGACGTTGTATTCGCCAACCGTAACATAGACAGAAACGAGGACTTTTTACAGCAATTTTACGAAAATAATTTCGCTAACCCCAATGGATTGGAAAACCTGGAAAGATCAAATATGATTGGAGAAAACTGGTCGGTTTCAACCCAATTGGATTATATACACCCCTTGAACGACAAAAGCAAAATAGAAACAGGATACAGAGTACAGATCAGAGAAATGGATTCAGATTTTCTTTTTGAAAACTTTGTATCAGACAACTGGGAACCCAACAGCAAACGATCAAACCATTTTATTTTTAATGAACAAATTTACGCTGCCTATGCACAATATTCTACACTATTAGGCAATTACAGTATTCAGGCAGGTTTACGCGCCGAACAGTCTTTTATTGATGGGGATCTGATCAATGAAGCAAAATATTTCTCAAAAAATTATCTCAACCTTTTCCCTACAGCACATATTAGAAGGAATTTTGAAAACAACCAGGCATTGCAGATCAGCTATAGTCGAAGAATCAATCGCCCTCATAATCGCAACCTCAATCCTTTTCAACGCTACAACAGCGAATATGATGTTTTGCAGGGAAACCCCGAACTAGACCCTGAATTAATCAACTCCTATGAAATAGGATACACAAAGTTCTGGAACCAAACCACAATAAATCCAAGCATCTTTTACAGAAATACCAATGGAATGATTACACGGTTCAGAGATGTGCAAAACATTGATGGACGAGATGTTACCATTACAACCTACGAAAACCTTAACCAGGGAATATCCTATGGGACAGAACTTATCCTTACTCAAAAAGTTTCTGATTGGTGGACCATGAATGGAACATTCAGCTATTTCAGAAATATTATTCAGGGATCAGATGCTCAAATGGAACAGGAAAATGATAACTATTCATGGTCTGCACGCTTTGTAAGCAATATGAATATTGGTAAAGGATGGAATATGCAAATTACAGGTTTTTATCGATCTCCGATCATCATGCTGCAAGGAGAAATGGATGAAATGTATGCTGCCAATGCAGGTATCAGGAAAAATGTATGGGCAAACAAAGGAACAGTTTCACTTAACGTGAACGATATCTTTAACACCCTGAAATTCAGAATGCATAATTATGGTGAATCTTTTACAATGGATATGGATCGTTGGCGGATTAGCAGAATTATCAATATTGGATTTACATACAGAATAAATGAATATGACAGAAAAAAAGAAAAACGAGATAGAGGAAGCGAAAATGATGACTATATGATGGATTTTGAAGATTTTTAATCAAAAAAAATATCATACCAAATTCCAAACAAATAAAAATGGCAGACCTTTAAAAGAATCTGCCATTTTTTTATACCCTCTTTTATACTTATCTTGGTATATTTGCAGACCATCATAAAAAAAAGTGCCATTAATAAACAGAATCTGCCACTTACTAAAATAGCAACTTTTAAATTAAGATTCATCTTTAAAAATTATCAGTACCAAAACAAATTAAATTTACATGACTGAATCATTAATACAACGATCAGATGCTTTTATTAAACTGGGACTTAATATTCAAACCGTCTTAAACTCAGATGACACCAAAAATCTATCCCAATCCCAAAAAAAACTTTGGAAGGAGATAAAGCAATCGGCAATCAAAAACCCATGGTTTGTCGAAGAGAATGTAGTTGATGCATTACAAGGAATTGCCCAAATGCTCAAAAAAGAAAAAATATATCAGTGGATATCTGATTATCCACAAACCAGTTTTCAGTGTACTAAACCCAAAACCGTAGCAGTAATAATGGCAGGCAATATTCCATTGGTAGGTTTTCACGATATGCTATGTGTTCTGATCTCAGGAAACCGGTTGCTTGGAAAACTATCAAGTCAGGATGCTCGCCTGCCGGTCATAATTACCGAAATGATTATTGAAATTGAACCCGAATTCGCTGATAATGTGGTTATGACAAACCAAACAATCTCAGACTTTGATGCTGTAATTGCTACGGGTAGCAACAACACATCCAGGTATTTCGAATATTATTTTCGAAAGTACCCACATATTATCAGAAAAAACAGAAGCAGTATAGCTGTTTTAAATGGTAATGAAACGAATACATCAATAGAATTACTCGCTCATGATGTGTTTCAATATTTTGGTTTGGGGTGCAGAAATGTTTCAAAAATATTTGTCCCAAAAAACTTTAATATTGGCAAACTCACCGATAACTGGCAACACTACGAGAAATTAAAGCGCCATAACAAATACATGAACAATTACGATTACCAAAAAGCCATCATGATCGTAAACAAAATACCACATTGGGATAACGGATTTGCTCTGCTCACAAAAAACCCCTCCCCTTCTTCGCCTTTGAGTGTGATTCATTACGAATACTATGAAGACATATCACTATTAAAAAAACAAATTACACAATTGAAAAATCAATTACAATGTATATCTACTACTCTTAAAAATCTAACAGAAGAAGTACCCATAGTGGAACCCGGTAAAACACAAATACCCGGACCATCAGACTATGCGGATAATATAGATACTATGAACTTTCTTTTCTCTTTGCAGAAATAATAACTAAACCAATCGGAAATAAATGACCTTAAAGTGCCACGAAATAAAACCAAAACAGCAGAACTATTTTTAACGATAAAAACTCACCAAAAAAATTTTTCAAACAAATCCACCTATTCAAAATAATATTCTGGAATATGTCAAAAAAAAACATCATACAATAATTACATTAAACAAGTATGATGGAACCTCCATATTACTGATTGTTATATTATTGTTTTTGTGTGTTATATATCATAGATGTTTCATCCTGGTATTGTTCACCTCATCTTTTCTAAATGTTGCAATAATTGATGCATTAAAGTATAATTAAAAAACTCATTATCCTGTTTTTGTTTTTCAAATAATAATTTTTCAGCATTCTTTTTAGCCAATTCTACGCTGCCATAATTTTCAAGATAATGATAAAATCCTGCATTTCTGAAAAATTGTTCTGATTTTTGATAGTCCTGGATATATTTAATCAGTTCTGGTTTTAACTCTTTAAAAGATTTAAAAATCTTTCCCGAAAATTTCTCCATAAAATGAAGTAAAAACCACAATTCAAAACACGGCATAGATTCTATAAAGTATATTCCTGAATTGATCTTATGAAACGATTTTTCTTTCAAATACAAATTTTTTAAGGATGAATTGGATAATATAAGGTCCATGTCAAACACACAAAAAACAAGATCATAGCCTTCATTTCTGAATCTTCGGGCAGTCGCAATAATAGTTCTAAAATCAGAATGTTTAGGCATACTGGGTTTTACTTCAAATCCAAATCTTTGTGTTTTACGCATGTTTAAAAAGTAATACCACTCTGTAAAACCTTCTCCAATTATGGCAACTGAAAATTTCAAATTCCTTTTCTTTCCTTTTCTTGCCATAGATTTAAGGTTTAAGTAATGGATCACCCGTAAGAGGTTTAGCCCCTAATTTACCCGTTCTGTAAGCATGAAAAGGATTGATATTTTTGTGTAACCTGAAATCAAGCAATGAATACAATTCTGTTTGACCTTTTTCATCCTTTTCTGTAAACCATATCGTATCCCGGCGAAGTAAATCTTCATTTAAAATATTGATATTGTGTGTTGTAACCAATAATTGTGAACAGGTTGAATTGAGTAAAAACATTTTCAGAAAATGGATAACAAGATCATTGTGCAGTGAGTTTTCCAATTCATCAATCATTAAAAAAGAACCAGGCTGCAGTACATTTTTCAAAGGAACACTTAAACCAAACAATCGAATAGTCCCTTTCGATTCAAGCTCCAAAGGAAGGTATTGACTCTTTCCATCGATCTGATGACTAAAAACAACCTCTTTCTTTCTTACGGACGGTCTTTGATAAATAGCAGCATATTCCTCTAGTGTCAGACCACCTGTAATAGAATTTTCCCGCATTCCAGGGTGGAGGTCAACCTCCTTCTCTAAAACCTCAATGCCCTGTATGTCTAAATCCCCCTTTTGCATTACAGAAAGGGCGAACTCGCGATAATCAGGATCAGATATAACACGCGAACTACTTTTGGAAAAAAGTTCAGTCTCCGGATAAATCGTTGTGTGAAAACCCGATTCAAACCAGCGATAAATCCTGTCAATTGGATTATCTGGAACATTTGCTTTTGATAAAGTAGCAATTACTGAACTATTGTTTAATGTAGAACCTTCTATAAATGTTTTAATCTTTGTACTAAACCCCAGATTATTACCAAACCTGATTTTGGTAGTTTTCTCATCTTCTGAATAACTTCTTTGAAACAACATAGCCGGTTGTTTCCCAGGGTAAAAGTTCAGGTATTCCTCCAAAACAATATTTTGGTTAAGCAACAAAAAGTAAACGTATTTGATTTGATCAAGGTAAAAGGTCATTTCTATTTTTCCAGGTAATTGCTTTGAATCGTCTGTTCCTGAAAAAGGTATAAATCCTGTTGATTCTGTTTTACTTTCACGGGGCAATAAGAGAAAGTTTCTGAGAAAATCAAGTGTTTTAATTATGTTGGTTTTTCCTGATGCATTGGCTCCATAAATAACTCCTAACTTTAGCAATTCTATACCTTTTGCTACCTGAACACAGTAATGCGATCGGTATTGTTTGTCTGCTGAAGGCTCAAAACTCAAAATAATTTCGTTTTTTATAGAGTAAAAATTAGAAATCCTGATATTTTTAATCATTATTATTTGATTATCTAAACTTATTTTTCGTAATTTTTCTACGAAAATACAATTTTATTTTGTTTTATATACCACCAAAATTATTTTTAACATTTTAAAAGATTTCTCTTCGTGTCTGTCAATCAAACACAAAAATCAATAGTACCTGATATTATGCATTATGTTTTTTTCAAACTTAAGCGTTATCAGCGTGCTCAAAACATTAATCACTTCAGTTTCAGTAAATCTGAAATACATTTAATTACGACATTTCAATATCTGATACAGATAAGAATGTTTTACATGCAGTAAATAATATTTTAACCTGGATGTTTTTGTTACTTGGGTATAATGCAAAGTTTCTTATTAAGGGTTATCGGCTAGGGTATCTTGTATCTCACCCGATAAAGATTACAGCAATTATTAATTACCTTTAATCTGACAAAAAATTGCTGCTTGGGAAACAAAAAGTATAAATATGCGAATGTTTACCAATTGTTAGCAGCAAAATAATTTAACCAACATGTGAATAATTAAAAAACGACAATTGCCTTACAAAAGAAACAGAAAAATGAAAAAGATAACTTACCTTAATGATTGCCAGCAAGAAAACACTTGTTTTTTGTTTTTTTGATAAGAAATCGTCAAAGAAAAGGCTTTCGAAGTTTTTGAATCTAAGGAGTTTACTTTTTGTAAATGACTGATTCATCTGTTCATAATTTGATTAAATCGGTCAGATGGAGCTCGCCTAAACTCCGGGTTTGTGTTTTTGCCCGTGCTGCGAATTATAATCATCCGCGTGTGGGTCAATAGTATTGGCATGGCTCGGTTCAAAATCGAGAATAACGCAGTATTTGGCGTTTTCTTGCAAAGACTAATCAGAAGAAATAAAGCAATTGAAAGTTTTTCTATCAAAAAACATAGAAAACAAACCTATAGATCAAATACTTCTTCATTATGAACCACCTCACCATTGTCATTAACACCTTGCAATTTAAATTTCACATAATTAAGATCCTCATAAAGTGGAAAACGGATTGATTTGCCCTGAAATACATTATCTGAAAAAACCTCCGGATTCCAGTAAAGCGTTTGAATAAATTGATCCGGATAATTATTCAGTAAATCAGATATGAGCGTTGGTTGAAAATCCCGGGGTTGATAATAACCATCCATTACATACTCGAAAACAAGAGATTGTGGAAGCGTGCTACGGCGGGTATGTGCCACAATTACACCATTTGTACCTCTTACCCCAAATATTGAAGAACTACTACCCTTAAAAATTTCAATATGAGAAACATCAAAAGGAGAAAGTGCAAGAAACTGGGCGCTTGAGTATTCCTGTCCATCAACAAGTAAATAAGGGGCATTACTCATATTAATACTACTCACACCCCTTATAAGAATTACCGAACCACTTACACTAACGCCAGGTGCTTTACTTACCAGCACATCTCGCATAGACCGGAATCTTTCGTCATTTTGTTTCAAATAAATAATCTGATCTGCATCTCCGTAATGGTACTCCAGATCATCTTTAATTTGGGCAACTCCCGAAGGGGCTCTCCATGAATGATAATCACCCCCAAAAAGTCGTTTCCGTTTTAATATATTTAGAGATTCAAACCGATGATCAAGACTATAATTATCAGTCTCAATCAGAGGAGGAAACAAATGAATAGAAGATGCTTTACTGGTTTGCTTCAAGGCATAAAGCGAAAGCTCCGCTTCGAAGGTACCCTCCTGCTCAATTTCTGAAAAATGAAATTTACCTCCCTCTTTGGTTTTGGTGCTCAACACTGGGGTCTGGTCTTCTATCTGAAAACTCACCTCAAAACTCAAACTACCCGTTTCTCTTGTTTCAGATGATTCTTCCAATTCACCATAAACCCTGTAACCATTTTCCCTGGGAAACTTTTTCTCCGGGTATTCATCTGCAAAAACATCTTTCCAGTCAAATCTTTCCCATTTATGGGTGAGCATTAGCATATCCAGGTATTTCTTTTCCTTTTCAGGATCATAAAATCCAGCAGGTAAAGCACTTCCAAATTCAGAATCCAGAAAAAGATGATAAGCAATATTGGTGGTTGGATCAAAAACTTCACGGTTGCGTGCTCCCAAAACCGACAATGACCATGAACCAGCAGCATCAACTTGATCAGGAAAGCTAAATGTTACTTCAAGACTATCATTATGAACTTTATGAGCTGTAAACTGAGCTAAATCTTCAGAGGGTTCATAATTAAAGAAAAGTCTCTCTGCAACAACATTGTAATCACTGTCAAAAACCGTAGCTACCGATACACCTCTTCCCATTTCCTCCTTTTTGATCTGAGTTAAATAAGGATGCTGGTTTTCATTGAGTTTAACATGCTTGATAATCTGTCCGTGAGTGTGCACAACCAACTGAATGTTTCGAAGTGAAGAAGGAAAACCATCAGGAAATATACGGCGAATACTGATCTCGAAATGATTCTTACTTTCAAAAACTCTCAAAGATACCCCCTGTGACTTTATGGATGATAAATCAGTTTTCCGGTATTTATCATCAGCCATTTTATAGTGCACCTGATAGGAGCGTCCTGGGCGAGGACGAAATGAAAATGTACCAATACCTTCCATTGCAGATGAAAAAGACAGAACAGAGTCTGTTTTATTACTAATGACCCAACCTTCTACCGGAATACCTTCACCCAGCTCATTTTTTGCCCTGAAAGCAAAAAGATTAGAAATACCTGCTACTGCTGTACCTCCTTCTGTAAATATTTCAAAATCATAACTTTCTCTGAGTTTCTTAAGAGACTTATTAAAACTTTTATTCTCTTTAACCTCACGCCGGGTTATCATCTCCCCCTGAGTGGGGTTGTGCACATAAACAGGCATTTCAAAAATAAAATCCTCATCAAAATTTAGCATATGCTGTGTGTAGGCACGTAAAATATAATTGCCATCCGATATTGAATCGGATAAGTTAAAATCAACACTTGCAACACCTTCCTCTAATTTTAGTATTCTTTTTGATACTACCTCTCCACTCCAGTGAATAAGGTCCAAATATACCGTACTCTCCAGTGTATCCAACTTATGTGTGGTGGCAGATACAACATAAACCTTAGCCCAAATTACATCACCGGCAAAATAACTGGCCTTGTCGGTATGAACAAAAATCTTTTGCTGTTCAAATTTTGAAAGATAATCCTGGTATTTTTTTATCAGCGAATCTTTTTCCTCTACAAAAGAAGCAGATAACGATGCCATTATCAACACCAATATGTAAAAACAACGCATAACCAATAATTTTAAAAATAAATAAAGCAATATACGAAAAACACTCCTAAATTTTTATCACATTATCCTATTTTAACTTTTCATCATAAATTCTCTCAAAAACCTGTCTATCATAAACATAAGTATAAAAAAACCAGTAAAAGATTACAAAATTTCTCTCTCTGCTTCAGGTCAGATCAGTTCCATATTTTTCAAACCTTTTTTCAAACAATAACAAAATATTCATATAGTATGCATTCTTCTTGAAATGTTTCAATATCAGATTATTTTCTAACAAAAAAAAGTATCCGAAAATCAGAATCTTCAGATAAAATTTTTCAATATTCGATATCGAAGACTGAATATGATAAATCGAATGGTAAATATTAATAAATCAACCAGCAATTTCTTATAATAAACACATAAACAGTTGATTAATCCTTTTGGCAAAATTCGTGATAACCTTTGGTGAAATTCTATAAAACCTATAACGAAGAAAGCAAATATCAACTTATTATCCTATTTAAACAAAACACAGCAAACTTGAATAAAACGAACACATTAGATAATCAAGCACTAACAACAATCAAAATAGCAAACATCTGGTTCACTCCGAACTATTTAAAACAAATTATTTACGGATGAAATCTCCATGTTTAATTTCACACAAACACAATGATATAATAATCAGCAAAATGAAGATTCTATTATACCGCTGTAATCCAATTATTAATTATATGATGAACCGAACCATGACAATACTATTGATAAACACGTGGATGATTATAACTAGGCAACACAGTAAAAAATACAAAACCAGTATTTTGGTGAGTTCAATCTGACCTATTTAATCCAATTATATGCAAATGAAGCATCCATGATTAATACTAATACACATGACCATGATTATGGGTCTAATGAAAAATCTATGCAAATATTGACAAAGCGAATAGCACGAACATTATGGTATAAACCAAAGTCATCAGTCAATCCAAAGATGCATAACGTTGACATTACAAGGTTCTCATTAAAAGGAGAATCAGCACTTAATCAACAAACTGAAAATTATAAACGAAGAAAAAACGAGTTATAAAACAAAAGAAATAATTATCTAAATACAGATCAAATTAAATAAAGGAATAGTGTATAATTAGAAACTCAGTCAAGTCTTCATATGCAAAGTGTTCCCGTTTCACTTCTTTAATCCAGAAACACCATATTTATGATAAGTTTTTTTTTAAACAATATAACATAATACTGACAAAAACAGGTAAAAACACCTGTTTTATTTCAGGTTTTTTCTACCACTAAATAAATTGATTTTCAAGTAGTTGCACTGTTTTGAATGTTTTCAAATGTATGCAACTTTGTACTAAAGATCATCAACAGAAAAAACCAGAAAAAATCATGAACTGTGCATTTCAATTTATTCCAAAAACCAAAATATCATCAAAATGCACACTACATGTGAACACTTTAAAAGTCTTACACATGAAAAAATTAACCATTATCATCGTCTTTTTATTTTTTGCAATACTTACAAGCGCTGGCAATAACGACTCATTTAGCCAGGGAGAAGGAACAGCTGAAAATCCTTTCGTAGTTTCAAACGCGCAAGAACTGAATCAGGTGAGATATTATCCCGAAGCTCATTTCATCCAAAATAAGGATATCAGTCTTACAGATTTTCAGGTGGGTCTTGGATGGGAACCAATCGGAACCATAGAAAATCCCTTTACAGGACACTACAATGGTAAAGGATATTCTATATCAAATTTGCGTATAACAAGGCAGGGAGAATCTTATGTAGGATTATTCGGTTATGTGGGTGCAAAAGGGTCGCAAAAAACAGTCATAGAAAATATTGTTCTGGAAAATGTTACTGTTATAGGTGGATTTGCTACCGGTGCATTAGTAGGGCAAATAAAAGGTAACCATAACACAAAAATTAAAAACACATCTGTAAACAGCGGCATTGTGAGAGGTGATGAAGCAGTGGGTGGCTTGGTTGGTGCCAATAACAGCTTCATGGAAAATGCATTGGCTGCAGAAGCATACAGACCAGGCATATACAATTCTTGGGCAAATGTAGAAGTTTCTTTGCAGTCAGATTATGCAGAAGGTAAACAGAAATTTGGTGGATTGGTAGGCTCTAACCAAAAAGGTTTGATCGCCAATTCTTACGCATTAGGTTCTTTAAGTATTGAAGAAGGTTCGAAAATTGGCGGACTTACAGGGTCAAATGATTATAAAGGTTTGATCATCGACTCTTACACTGCTACTGCAATGGAAACATCGGAATGCAATTTAACTGGTGGACTCACTGGAAACAATGGAACGGGGAGAAATGCCGGAGTGGTGGTGGATTCTTATTGGGATATGGAAACCACCGGTATTTATCAAAGTGATGCGGGCACCCCCCTGAATAATGATCAAATGCAAAGACCATCTTCTTTTCTCAACTGGGATTTCCATTTTACCTGGCAATGGGAAGAAAGTAATTCCTACCCTACCCTAAGAACAGAAGAACAAATACAAACAGTGAATTTCATTTTTACCGGCAATGAAGGACAAAACTGGGATGACCCCGCCAATTGGAAACACCACAAAATACCACACGATTTCGCCAGCGTTACAATCCCTCATGGAACAAAAGTAATAATACCAGAAAATACAGAATTCTTCATCCAGGATGTGGAAATTCAAACCGGAGCAGAATTAAGAATTGCAACAGAAAGCAAACTGCAGGTTAAGGGAAATCTTAAAGGAAACGGAACCATTTCAGGTGATGGAGTTATCACATTGAGCGGAAAAAATATACAGCAAATATCCGCTATAAACTTTAACAACCTTACCGTTAACAATCATGTTTATGTAAAACTGACAGCAGACGCAAATGTAAATGGAACATTGGAAATGAAAAATGGATTGCTCGACCTTAATGGGTTTGTGCTCACCCTGGGCGAACAGGCATCTTTGCTCGAAAAAGATCAGGAAACAAAAACATCAAGAATATTTGGTGAAGAAGGTTATATTCAAACCTACCGCGATCTAAACGCTCCCAAAGGCAATATAGCAGGACTGGGAATAGAAATTGAAACAAGCAAAAACCTCGGCCAAACACTCATCAAAAGAGGTCACAACCAAATCGCTGGTACTGATAAATCTCAAAGCATATTAAGATGGTTTGACATAAAACCTGCTAATAATCAAAATCTTGATGCTTCCATTATTTTCCATTATTCGATGGGTGAAATCAATCTTTATGATCATGATTCTAACTTTATCCTTTTCGAATCCAATAAAGATCGTTCGGAATGGATGTATGCCAACTCAGAATTTAACGAAAAAGAAAATACACTTACAACCAAAAACATAAACACCCTACACAGCATAACAGCAGGAAGTGCAGAAATTCATTTACCTGTGAACTTAATCTCCTTCCAGGCAAAAATAAAAGACCGGGTAGTTTATATCGATTGGATCACCGCATCTGAGATCAACAATCACTTTTTCACCCTTGAAAAGAGTGCCAACGGCATTCACTTTTCAGAATTGTTAAAAGTAAACGGTGCAGGAACAACAAGCTCTACCACGCATTATGAAGCTATCGACAAGAATCCTTTAAGAGGAACAACCTATTACAGATTAAAACAAACCGATTTTGATGGTTCTTATGAATATTCTGATATCATCGCCGTTTCAAATAATACACCCACTGATAATGAACCCTTCAGAATCTATCCCAACCCAACAGGGTCAGGTAACATAAACATAGCTACATCCGGAGAAAAAGATGTTGATTTCAAGATTTTCGACATTACAGGAAAAATTGTTTATTCAGGTACTGCCTTTGCCATGACCATCAATAACATTAATATTGATAGGCTTTCTAAAGGAATTTATACTGTCGTATTTTACGGACATGAAAATTATACCCAAAAAATTCAAGTAAAATAAAAAACGTCCCATGACCAGCTTTACCCGAATTGTTTCTTATGATGGTTATTGAATCCTTTCCTACTCTTCGCACTTTTAATCCATTTCCATATCCTTTTAATTAATCCATCTTCAATAACCTCAAAACAATTCCTTTCAACCGGATGCCTTCCCAAGGTATCCGGTTTTTTCGTAAAAAAACTATGTTATCAGACAGATTTTGCAACAAAGGGTGCCCCTAATAATAAAATAGTATCCCCACCCATAACATATAACAGTATTACACAAATCACCCACGAAGAAAAGCATAAAAATACCAGTGTTTTCTACTCATAAAAAAATACATGTATCACTGTTTTTTACAAACACAGATTTAGGTTCCTTTGTAATGTTGATTGAATAAAAAATCCATCTCATTTCAGTCAGCAAAAAAACCAGAAACCATTTGTTTAACAATAATAATGTTAGCAATAGACAAATAGCATAATAATGAAAAAATAACATATCATAACAATTTGGTTTTTGGTTTCTGGTTTGTACACCCGCAACTACCGTGATGGTACTTGCGGGTTTTTTATTACAGGTATTCAGACCCGATAGGTAATCTTGTGTATTCAGCAAATAAAATCTTTTTAATTATGCTTAATAAAACAGCAATCAACGTTAACTTGATGCATTAAAAGACAACCGTAAAAAATCAAAAACATTGAAGAAAATGCCATAAATATTTACCATTTATTTAATCTGCCCGACATAAACAATGAATTCATCTGGAAGGATACCACAATAACCTTATGTTATGTTACACAAATATAAGTGACACAAAGAAGTAGACTGCTGATACAAAAAATAAAGCAACTTATCCATTATGAGATTTTCCCTCTGATTAGGAATTTGATACCTGAGAAAACGATAGATAACCAGTCTTTTCAAATGCTGCAACCCACCAGAAAGAAACAGGAAATGGTACCTGAATAAACAGGAAACATCCATGTGATTATTACACACAAACACAAGGGTATAATAATCAGCAAAATGAAGGTTCCATCATGTCGCATTAATCAAATTGTTATATGATAAAAAAAGTATTGCAACTATTAACAAACTACGCTGCACCGAAATAATCAGATTCGCAATAAATTAAAAAAGTTAGCACCAGTACAATCAAACTGAAAATCACAAACAGATAAACCTAATATGTTTGCGGACCGAACACAAACACCAACACAAACAACAAAAACAAACATGAAGGTTTCATCAAACCTGTTTAAAACAAATTATTTTTCGATGAAATGGTATACTCCGAATCGAAAAAATCAGGCAGTACAATCTAGATACGACTGGAATGTGGCAGTTTTAAAAAAATACAACCACTAGTTTTATTACCAGCTGTAGTATTTACATTTATGAAAATTGGGAAATGGTGGTGAGAAATTCCCGGTACAACGGCTCAGTTTTAAGTTATCAGATCATCATCCTCAAGCAAATCCGGATCAATGCTATCTTTAAAAACCAGTTCATGAATACGCATCATTGATTGCAGAATTCTCTTACCCCAATGACTTTCAAACAGTTGTCTCAATTCCGCCACAGCACATGCTTTGCTTTGCAAAGGTGCCTTCTGGTAGAGCATCATAAAATCTTTCATGTCTTGATAAATATCTGCTATATTGTCAGATAAACTAGCCTCTGTGCTGTCAAAATTATGGTCGTGAATATAATACACGTCATCGCTGCCGAATTTCTCTCTCAGTTCTTTAAAAACCGTTTCCCATTGTTCCTCGGTTACAAAACGCTCCATGAACTCAGGTTCTGCGGGGATATCAGCAGGTAGGACACTACCCTTCAGATACAACAGAGGTGCGATCTTACTGAAAAACTCCATGATCTGTTGGGCTTCATATTTTTCAACCTGCTCAAAAAAAACACAAAATTCATGTGCCACAGTAATCATTTCAATTACCTGTTTCGATAAAACTGATTCCTGAATTTGCTGATCCATGATTCGTATATTTAAAAGTGCCATCGTAAGTAAAATTACACAAAAAAAACTATGATTGGATTGGAAAGTTTTTATACCTTTGCCACACTAAAAAAAAAGCATAATAAAGAGGTCTTTTCATTTTGTAAATAACAAATGCCCAGGTGGTGAAATTGGTAGACACGCTACTTTGAGGGGGTAGTGAGCGTTAGCTCGTGCAAGTTCGAGTCTTGTCCTGGGCACCATTTGTTTTTCAACTGCAATCATAAAAAATCTGCCCAGATGGCGAAATTGGTAGACGCGCTAGTTTCAGGGACTAGTGTTGGCAACAACGTGCAGGTTCGAGTCCTGTTCTGGGCACAACAATAGCCTCTTGAATACAAGGGGTTATTTTTTTACATACCAATAATTAACCAGAGTTTTGATGTGATAGCCAACTTCTACAGTTTATTTATCCTGCCGTAAAAAACCAGAATACGGTTTTTTTTTATAATTTCGGGATCATTTTTAATCCACATAATAAAACCTCATGCATCCATTAGTCTTTTTTCTGGTATTATTCTCCCTGCATTTACCATCCGTTATAGCTCAATCTGGCAACGAACCAATAGAGGAACCCGACAATAACCCTTCTGTTGTCCTGGATACCTTACCCAATCTTCAACACGATACACTGGTAGTAAAGGAAGTAGTTGTTGATCCGGAAAGCGAATCAGATTCCATTATATTGCAACCCATTTTGTTTACTCCTGAAGAGGCTTCTGATTATCTTATGCAACTAATGGACAATGACAGTTTATGGATCGAAGGAAATGACACTTTGCAACGCTCTCTTTCTCATTTGCTTTATCAATATGAGGAACCCTTTGACAGCATCAGGTCGCGCCTGATAAAGTTTGAATACGATTCCATTCAGATCGAAACAAGTACTTTAACCCGCTATGATACAGTACCTGTAAGATGGCTCAACGACAGCACTTTTATTGCCGATACCATACCTTTGGCAAAGGAACCTTTTTTCCAGGAAAAGACCATTTTAATAAATGCCATTGACACTGCTGCTCTTGAGGGAATGGATACGGTGCCCCTTGTCAGGGAAATTCTCGATTCCATAAAACTAACCCAGGACACGATCATAGAAACATTCATTGATACTACATACCTTAAATCACACAAACTCACCCTTCACCAGTTTCTCAATCAGCAGATCATCCCCCCTTTTGTCCCACCTGGAAGCAACAAAACGGCTATTTTTTTCAGAGATTCTTCACATATTGTCATCACAGAAAGAATACCTGCCAATGTAGCCAAACAACCCTCTCCATTTTTTATAGTGCCCCATCAAAATATGCCAGATTCTTTGAAGCAGGCAATAGGAACCCTTCTAAACTATACATATAATCGTGACTCAGTTTTGGTAAACATTACCGATGTGAGAGGACAACGCATGCCTTTTTGGCTATCATCAGAAAAAGATGAGGTTTACAGATACTGGGTAAAGAATAATAACAATGATTCTATTACCTTATGGATCGGTAATCCATCAAAATTTGATGTCTCACTTACCTTAGAAGAAAATGTTAATGTGGAGCGTATGCGCAAAAAAATGGCACAGGATTTCCCCATTACTTCGCGACAACCAAAAACCAGTTTGCTAAATCTGAAACCACTTGAAGAAATACCCATATATTGGAATTATGCTTTTTCCAGTGCTTTTATACTAAATCAAACCTATCTCTCCAATTGGTCTAAAGGGGGCGAAAACTCACTCTCTAGTACACTGGATATTCAAGCAAAAGCAGAATACAATAATAAAGCAGCTAAAACCCAATGGAGTAACAATGGAAGACTTCGGTATGGAACCATTATTACCGAGGAGCATGGATTCAGGAGCAATACAGATATGCTGGAATTCAATTCCAAATTCAACAAAGAATTAAAACCTAAAATGGACTTTAGCTCAGTGTTTTACATGAAAACCCAGGTTGCCAGAGGATACAATTTCCCAAACGATTCGGTGGTTATTTCCAGATTTCTAAATCCCGCTACCATCATTATTGGTACTGGAGTTGAATACGAGCCATTTAAAAAAACCAAACTAAACCTTTCCCCCCTTTCTTACAAAAATACTTTTGCACTCGATACAACCAATATAGAACAAACAGCCCATGGTATTGATGCTGATAAACGTGCACGTCAGGAAATGGGAGGACAATTGGTCATCAACTCTACAGTTAGTATTCTGGAAGATTTAAACATATCTAACAATATTCGCTTGTTCTCCAATTATCTTGAAAAACCTGAGAATGTTGATGTTGATTGGGAAATTGGGATGGAAAAGCAGATCAGCTGGTTTTTTATGATTCGCCTAAACCTGCATATGATCTATGATGACGATATTAAATTCCCCGTGCTTGATGAAAATGAAAATCCTGTAATATTGCCCGATGGAACTGAGAAAAAATCTCCAAAACTGCAATTTAAACAGTATTTAGGTCTTACATTATCCTTTAAATTGTAAAACTTTTAGTTGATTTTTTGTTCAAGCACCGAAACCTTTTCATCCTCATCCAAATACTTATAAATCTGGTAAATTCTCTTGAGCAAATCCTGGTCTTCAGGTTTTTTTTCATAAACCTTATCCAACCATTTCAGTGAATTCTCAAATGCCTGGTCGGCTTTGGCTTTCTCCTCAAGCACACGTCTGTTAAGATTTATGGTCCTTGCATATTCATCAATTTCAACACCAATATTATAAAAACAGGTCGCAATATTTACATGAATCTGAAGATCATCAGGTGATAATTCATGTGCCTGCTCATAAGCATCTATTGCCTTATCGTATTGTTCATTTTTTTGAAAGATTAAGCCCTTGGTAAAGGGAAAAATATCTCTGTCGGGCTGCTCTTGAGCCGCAGTATCCAGTATTTGTATAGCTCTTTCCCATTGATTTCTGTTGTAAAGATTATCAGCAAGTAACAACACAAGGTCTTCACTCTCTTTATATTTTTCTATACCATTGATCAGCACCTGTTCTGCTTCGAGTGTATCACCTGTTTCCATATACACATCAAATAACAAATGAGAAACATTGGGCGAAAAATCATGATCGTTTAAAAGCATCAAATAATCCGTTGCCTGGTCTAATTGATTGCTTTCATATGCCGCAAGAGCTGTATTATAAATCAAGTTGGTGTCTGTTTTAACTTCCAGAATTTCGCTTTGTGAAACGGTAATAGCCGATTGAAAGAATTGAAATGCTTCCTCAAAATTCTTATTCTTAAATTGTTGCTCACCCTTTTTCTTAAACTCATTAGCGATATATACATAACGAGGTGCTACCTGATGCGAAAGTCGACCTGTCTTATCAAGTCTCATCGCTCTTTCGAAAGATTTATAAGCTACTTGCAACTGATCAGGATAAAGCTCATATTTCTTTTTATCATTTTTCTTCACTCCATCAACATATGCCTCATGTGCTAATACACCACGCGCATACCAGGTACGCGGCCATTGCATCGACTCTTTATCGCTTAACATCTCTTCTATTACTTCCTTAGCCTCCTTATAACTTCCATTTTCTATCAGGTGAAAAACGGCTATCAGATTACTTCTCTGTAAAGAGGGCAAAAAAGAACAACCCCAAAAAAAAACGAAAAATATAAAAATGAAACGCTTCATAAAACAAAATGATTAAACAAATATTATTTTTCACCTCAACATATATCTCCAATTTTGAAAATTATCATCATTTGTTATTTGTATGAGGAATGGTAATTTCCAGGCTTTGAATGAAAGTATTTCCGCTTTTATTGTATACCATGTAAGAAAAACAATGTGGTTTAGAAAAAATATTACGATAAAAAACCTAAGCTATTATTCCGTAGACCCAGCATGATGTATAATTTTCAGACTGCAAAGATAATAAACATTCCCGTGCTTGTTTGTTTTACACAAACCCGGAAATGATTGCATTAAATTTTTCTAACGCAGGAAAAGCATTTTATTAATTTTGATCTGGCATAGCTTTAAAGTATATGATAAAAGCTTCTGATTCTTCAATGAGATCAGAAAATATATTTGTTTTTTTTCGTTTACTTTGTAGCCACTTCTGGTCTGTGTAAAACAAAAACCTAAAAAATGCACCTTCACCGGTTTGGTCATATAAAAAATCATATTCTCCTGCTGTGGATATTATTCTTCCCGTTTCCTGCAATCAGTCAATCTGCCGATTGTAAGGAAAATTCTGAATCTTTTGCCAATCAGATAGCTGAAGCAATAGAAAACAATGAAATGGAAGCTTTAGAAGGTATTCTTTTTTTATGGGAACAACAATGCGGACTTACAGAACCCGTCTACAGGGTTCGAACATTAAACCAAATAAGAAATGGATCATGGAAACTTCAAAATGGAGATGAACTTCTTAACCAGGCATTGAATTTCAAAATCAGAAACGATCTGATCAATAATCAAGACCTGCAAAACCTTCAGGATTATTTCGATTATTACCCCGAAGTATTCGGTTATGTTCCCCTCACTTCAAAACTCGATATTCAGACAAACTTGATGGCAAAACGTCTTTTAAATGACAATAAAAAATATGACAGCATTACAAATTTGATTTTAGAACTATATGCAGGCAATGCAGAGATGTTTTTTGAAAAGTTAAAAAAAGGATTTGCCTCCGAAACAATGCTGGGACAATCATACAAAAAAAGGGTTCAGGATCTTTTGCAAAAACCCGAATGGATTGTAGCTATACATGCAGGAACCTGGTTTCCAACAGGAGATATATCAGCCCTTGGAACACATCCAACACTTGGACTTACGCTTGGTGGAAAAAAAGGGAGAGTCGCTCTGCAATCTTCTTTTGAATTCCGATTTGGAAAAACGCCTAAGGAGGTTTTTATTGTCGTGAAAGACACCCTCTCTGCTACCCGAAATTATCAGGGCGGTTCACTGAATACAGATTTATCTGTTGACGTTTTTAAAAAACAAAACCATCATATAGGATTTTTTGCCGGTGGAGGTTTAGATTTGATCGATCTGGTGGAAAATACTTTACAAGAACCTGAAAGAATTACATTTTTATCACCCGAATTTCGTTTGGGTTTGCAATACCATATCTTTTTTGTAAACAGAACTTATCTCAATCTTTCAACAGGTTTTTCATGGCTAAACCATCAGGCACAACTTCCTGAAAGTACCCAATTATCTGGTAATGCTATAAATATCAAATTGATTTTTGGTTTCCGAAACAATCCATCCAAAACTGAAAATCTTCATAGAATGGGGATTGTCGAGTGGTAATATCATTCACTTTTTGATCTGTTTCAATATACTGGCACTGATCAGACACCTACATCTATTGAGTCCACTCCGAAAACTTGATTTCGGCAAATCTGTGTTCATTTTCACTTTTTAAACACATTGATTATCAGTATTTAGCATCTGTGTAAATCTGTGTAATCTGTGGATAATTTATTTTTCAGAGTGGACTCATCTATTGGAGGAAAAAAAACATGAAATTAAATTCACTAACTCAAACAATTTGATGTTTTTACAATGAACGGGAGTAAAGAAGAATATTTTTCCATCACTACACTCCCTTCATCGTTAAAGAGGCTCGGTTTCTTTTAATGACAAGCAATTCTGCACGAAAAATTTTTAAAATATAACCCGATTACATAAGTAATTTTTTCAGATTTGCATACCAATTACCGTTACATGATTATTTATGGGATGCTGGTGAACTTCAAATTCCTTTATACCCTCCTCCAACAGCATTTTCTGCCGTTTTAGTTCCACAATCTGATTTTCATCAATTAACCTTACAATCTCCTTATATAGCAAGCAATCCGATTGGTTTTGACCCTCCTTGTTCTTGCATGCCAAAATCAAAAAAATACGATCTTTCGATTTTAAAGTAAGTTCGGTAGTTTCAAACTGATCTTCTTTTTCCTTTTCATTTTTGTGGTTCGAGAAACCTTTTTTTACCGATTGCAGTTCATGGTATTCGACGATATGATTCTGGTCAAAAGCAATTTTTGAAGGACGGGAAATTGCTATATGCAAAGGAATATGACGTGCTGGAAATACGATTTTCTCTTCTTGTATTTTCATTATCAAGGTATCTAATTTTTGATCAGAAACAGATTTTGAGGTTGGGTTCCATTCTGTAACACTTTTTCTGATCTGTGCCAAAATACCTTGCAAGGGCGGTATAGTGGCCATTTCAAAATATTTTTCTAACTGCATCAATACCATTGTATTGATTATTTGTGCGACAAAAACATCCTCAAATGTGTTGTGCAACAAACAAAGATAAATATCCCGTCCTTTTCTTCTCAGGAAAAATAAAGTATCATTATCCGGATTTTTGTTCCACTCAAAGCAGTACCCATTATTTTTAAATAATGAATTAAAATTCTCACCATTATCGATCATATGTTTTTGTGCATTTTGCAACAACAACATACGCGATTCTACATTTTGCTCTAAATCTGAGATCGTTGCCTCTAATTCATTTATTTTGCTATTCTGTTGCTCAATCTGATTTGCCTGACCTGAAATTTTGTATTGCAGATCATTGATGAGTCCTTCCTGCCGGTAAAGTTCGCGTTGGTTTTTTCTTCTTATCCTGGCAAAGTAGAAAAAGATCAATCCCAGGAGGATTACCAGTGCAAAGATTACAGAAAAAAACCTTAATATCAGGTTTTTGCGGTCTATTTCTGCCTGCTTCTGTTCTATCTGAAGTTCCTGTATCCTTATTTGTTTTTCTTTATTTTCAGTATCAAAAGCAATATTCATTTCCGAAACAGTAGCATGTGTTTCCTGATTCATCAAAGAATCGCTTAAAAGTTTGAAATTTTTAAAATAAATGAGAGCACGTGATGCATTTCCTGTTTTTTCATAAATATCTGCCAATAGTTTATAATTCCATATTTGCCCGTTAAGGTGATCAATTTCATGAGAAATGTCAAGACTTTGGAAAGCAATTGTTTTAGCTTTTTCCAGTTTCCCCGATTTAAATCTCAAACTCGCAATATTACGCAAAATATACATTTCAGACTCCTTGTCGTTCCTGTTTCTGGCAATTTCAAGTGCCTGCCTGTAATAATTCTCTGCTGTATCGGGCTTACCCATCTCAAATGCTACCATACCTAAATTACCCAGAGCAGAAGCAACCAAATTGTTATCACGCAGTTGAGCAGCAGTTTCTTTTGAATTCAGATACTCCTTCTCTGCCCTTTCATAATCTCCTGTTTCATAATACAAGGAACCTAAACTCAAATATGCATTCGCCAAATTAACAAGCTCATCATTTTCCTTATAAAACTCAATACAGGTAAGATAATTTTCCTCGGCATCAGCATAATTCTCCAAATCTACATTCAGGTTTCCCATAGTAAAAAGAGAATTAATTCTGATATTTTCATAATTTAAACTATCTGCTAACTTGTAGGCGCGCTGCAAATACTTCATGCTGGAAGTATAATCTCCCAAAAGATAATAAATGCTGCCAATTCCCTGAAGTGACCTTGCGATTAAATCTGTATTGTTTGTTGATCTGCTAAATTCCTCTGCCAATTTATAATTTTCCAGAGAAGAATTATAATCGGCCATATGATATTTTAAATTTGCCAGATGCAGATACAGTTCATCCAGAAAAGTTTGATCATCATTATTTTTCAACCAGTCAACCAAAAGTTCATATTTCTTGTATGCCTCCTTATATTCTCCCCAATGATGATAAAGTTCTCCGATCTTTCTGATCGATCTGATATAAGAGGTACCATACATGCTTTCTTTGGGATTAGTGCCTGGTTTTCGCAATTCTTTTGACGAAATTTCTACAGCCTGCTCGTAAAAATGCAGTGCATCTTCCAAATCCCGGTCTTTGAAATAATCTCCCATTTCAATCAACTCCAAAATTTCACCTGTAGTTTTTGTTCCAGATTCGCTCAATTCTTCTGGAGTATTACCATTGTTATCAACGGTATTTTGTCCCTGGGTTTTAGATAGAAAAGTCAATAAAAAAAGACAAATCAGAATAAAAATGGAGTGTTTTAAGTACATGCAAATAAAATTTCAATTTACAAAATGCAAATATATTTAATCTTTTCTAATTATTTAGAAAAAATATTTTTGAAACTACAGACCATGCTACACTTTTGTTACCAACTATAATGCATTGGTTTAATTTTAAAAACAAATTTTCATGTCATACATATTTTTATAACATTACATTCATTGCAAAGAATTTTCATGAATTTCATTACTTTCGTAGTACTTTTATCTGTAATATCTGCAACGTGGATATGAATCTGTAGCAAACGAATACAATATAAATTTAAAGAAACAATAATATTGTCAAATTCAAATCAATATTTGTTGTATTAAAGACAAAAACATCTTTTTGAAAACCTCTGAAATAATTTTAAACTTTATTCAAAAAATGATAACCTTGAACAAAATTCTTAAAAAAATAGCGCTCTATCTGGTTGTTTTGATTTTCATCGGTAGCGCTGGATGTAAATCCTCAAAAAATTCATTAGAGAACAAGCAATATGTAATTATGCTATCCATGGATGGATTTCGTTGGGATTATGCTTCTCGTGTTGAAACACCAAACCTTGACTGGATCGCAAAACAGGGTGTAACTTCTGAATACGTAAAACCTGTTTTTCCCACCAAAACTTTTCCTAATCACTATGCTATGGCAACCGGCCTATATGCCGATAATCATGGGATTGTAAACAATAACTTTTATTGTCCGAATCTCGATGCGAATTTTCAGATCAGCGACAGGCAATCCGTTGAAAACGGCGATTTTTATTTTGGAGAACCCATTTGGGTGACAGCCGAAAAACAAGATATGAAAACAGCTTCTTTGTTCTGGGTGGGATCAGAAGCACCCGTAAAAGGTATTCAACCCACATATTGGGAAAAATACAATGCCGATATACCTTTCCATGCCCGTATCGACTCTGTAATAAACTGGATGAAATTACCTGAGAACAAAAGGCCACAACTGATTACTTTTTATTTTGACGAACCCGACAGGCAAGGACATTATACTGGTCCTGAAAGTATTGAGTTGGATCAAATGGTGATGAAATTAGATTCTCTCGTAGGTATATTAATACAAAATTTACAACAATTACCTGAATATAAAGATATAAACCTAATCATAACTTCTGACCACGGCATGGGTGAAACCAGTTCGGACAGATACATAAACCTGCATTCGCATACACCCCAAGAGTGGTTTGAAAGAATTCATGGCGGGAATCCCATGTATAGCGTTCAACCCAAAAGTGGTATGGAGGATTCCGTAATCAATAAGCTAAGGAAACTGGATCATATAAAAGTTTTCAAAAAAGAAGAAATTCCTGAAAGACTTCAATATGGCAACAATCCCAGGATAGACGATCTGATTATCCTGGCAGATACAACCTGGAGCATAGGATGGGAAGGTTTGCCTCCCGGCAGAACTATTGGAGGTGCTCACGGATGGGACAACCAGTGGAAAGATATGCATACAATCTTCTATGCTATGGGTCCCGCTTTTTTAAATAACCATCGGCATACACCCATAGAAGTGGTGGATCTGTACCCTTTAATTGCTGAAATATTAAAACTGGATTCTGAAAATGTGGATGGCAAAAAGGAAAGAATTCAAGGTATGCTTGTCAAAAATCAATAATGTAAAAAATGCCATGCCTCTAAATTATAGTTTTAAAATTGAAAAACTTTATAGCATGAATTGCAAATTGCATTTGAATAGTTTCACAGAAAATCTTCATAATGCACTAAATAGCAACCTTTTGCCATTTTTGAAAATTCCGTTCTCAAAATCAATGCATTTTTACAAAGAATAAGAAAAATAAACCAGATCGTTTTCCATTTTCTTAAAACATATAAAAAACCGAAAAAAACACAGATGAACCGAGCCATGACAAAAATTTTGACACACACGCGGATGATTATAATTTCGTAACACGGAGAAAATTACAAAACTGGTTTTTTGGCGAGCTCCATCT
>CAYPFV010000026.1:0-27578 GCA_964410015.1 uncultured Bacteroidales bacterium | reverse complement strand
GATTAATTCGGTCAGATGGAGCTCGCTAACAGTCTGACTGCATGCTTTACATGCCGCGCATTATAATCATGTGCGTGTGTGTCAAAATTTTTGTCATGGCTCGGTTCATCTGTTTATAATTTTACCACAGTTAGTATCAGATCACTTATGCATTGACTTTACGGATAATGGCTGATAGAATAATGCGTGTAAAATCTTTCATTCCGGTACATGTCTCGCCCTTAGCATGTATTATCATCCTTTCATTTATCCAGTAAATCATTGTTATGCTATTATGTAGAATACATTGAGTTGTGCAAGGATTTGAATAGGTATTAAAGTTTAATAATCTGCATGAACAACCCCAGTCTTTTCAATGTATCAGAAAAACTATCGTAATCAACAGGTTTTGTGATATAAACATTACATCCCAGTTCATAGCATTGCTCAATTTCTCTGGGATCGTCGGTGGTAGTAAGCATAATCACAGGAACACTTTTCAGTTTGGAATGTTGTTTTATGTTTCTCAACACTTCCATCCCATTCATTCGTGGCATATTGATATCCAGCAAAACCAACAGGGCATGTTTTGAGTTTTCGGGGTCTCTGTTTGATTGTTCCTGCAAATATTCCCAAGTAGCCTGCCCATCAGGGAAGTGCAGTATGTCGTTCTGAATGCCTGAATCTTTGAGCGCCTCTTTGATAAGTTCTGCATGTCCGGGGTCATCTTCAGAAACAATGATGGTAATTTCTTTTTCAGAATCCATAATAACTATTCTTTGTTTATAATCAATCATTTGCCTGATTTTAGGTTTTATGATAAAACATTTGTTTTTTCAATGAAAGGATTTGATTACTCTTCATCGAAAGGATTTACAGAAAGTTTGACCCAAAACGTGCTTCCCTGTCCCTTTTCAGAATCCATGGAAACCGATCCATGATGTTTTTCGACAATCCTGGTAACCAGATTCAACCCAATACCATCGCCATGTGTTTGCGAGTGAGGATCAACCCTGAAAAAGACATCCCATATTTTTGGTTTGTTTTTTTCGCTCACACCCAATCCATTATCTTTAACAGCATAAACTATCATACCATTCACATTTCTGCCGCTGATATGAACGTTCAGTTTTTTTTGCGGATCCCGGAATTTAATGGCATTATCAATCAGATTAGAGAATAGTTGGTTGAGCAGATTCTCATCTCCAAAGCATTGGGGCAGGTCTTCTACCCGGATTATGGCTCCAATTTCGTCGGTTTGATAGGCAAATGATCTTACTACTTTTTTCATGAGTGCATTCATATCTAGCAGTTGTGGTTTCATTTTCACCCTACCGGTTCGGGAAATGGTCAACAGTCCTTTGATCAGGTTGTCCATTTTTTGCACATTGGTAAAAATAAAAGAAAGACTGTTGGGAATTTGCTCAGCGGCTATTGTAATCAATTCCTTTTTTTGGTTTTCACTCACCGGATTTTGCTCTACTAAATTTATGATCTTATCCATTTGTTTTTGAACCCTTTTGCCAAATCCGTGAATATTTACCAGTGGAGACCTCAGATCATGTGAGGTAACATATAAATAACTTTCCAGTTCTTTGTTTTTGGAAATAATGGTTTGCTCATAGTGTTTCTGATCGGTAATATCAATATGTGTACCTACAACAAATGAGGTATAATTTCCCTTTTCATCCTGCAATACTCTGCCCCTTGACAGAATCCATCTGGGACTTCCGTTTTTATGCATCATTCTGAATATTTGTTCATAAATACCGGAAGGATTGCTTTGGTAGTTTTGAAAATTCTTAACAGCATTTAAAAAATCCCCGGGGTGAATAAGTTCTTTCCATATGGCAAGTGCGTTGGGTTGTCCATCAAAATCAAATTCGTTAATGTTTCTGCCAAGCATAGAGAAATACAATTCGCTGCACCACAGACAACCCGTTTCCATATTATACTCCCATGCCCCTGTATTAGAAGCAAAAATAAATTCCTGAAAACGGGCTGCGGTTTTTTTATTTTCAATTTCTGACTGGCGTAGTTGTTTCTCTGCCCGGTTTTTTTCTATGGCATCAGATAATATATTGGCTACAATTCTTAAACCTGCTATTTGTTCAGCATTCCATTTCTTTTCATAAGAAACAGTATCAAAAATAATAAATCCAGATAGGTTTTGATTGATTAAAAGAGGTAATGAAATTAATGATTTTATGCCCTGCTTTAAAAACATAACACGCTCATTTTGTGCAGTATCAGGAAGTTTCATCACATCATAAACTTCTACATACTTTTGATTTTTGAGAGATTCAAACCACCATTTATAGTCAGACGATTGAAAAGACTGCATTGCCGGTGTAACTGCATCCAAACCATTTTTCATATATTCAAAGGCAACATAGTAGGTGTTTTGCTTTTTTCTGAACCGGAAGAAATGACATCTGTCTGCCTCAAAAAATTCAGTTGCCTGAGCAATTGCTATGTGCATATTTTGGATAAAATTCTTTTCATTGTAAGAGATAAAAAGAGAGGAAATATCGGAAATTAATTTACGCATCTCAGACTGATACTTTACGGATTCCTCCATTTTTTTCCGTTTATCAATATTTCTGCTAACGCCTAAAACTTCAATTTCACCCTTTGTGTTTAGCTGAAGTTGAGTGGATACCTCTACCCAGATAATTTTACCATCTTTGCAGGGTTGCTGTATTTGGATAATTTGTGTTTGCCTGTTACGATGATGATTGTTCAAGAACTTTTCAACTGATTCTTTGGTTTTTCTTTTTAGGGTTTCCAACGAATCAGGGGTTAAAGAGTCTTCAAACTTTTCGTTCAAAGCTTCCTGAACTGTAAGTCCACGCAATTGATAAACAGAAGGACTGATATAAGTATATTTGTTTTTTCTCAGATTAAGTATCCAGATAACATCGGTAGCATTTTCGGTAATTAGTCTGTACTTTTCTTCGCTTTGCCTTAATGATTCCTCTGCTTTTTTCCGTTGTGTAATATCCGTGTCTGATCCGGTAATGCCAATCATTTCGCCCTTTTCATTAAAAACAGGAAGAGAATTGGTTTCCACCCAAATAATATCACCATTTTTGGAAACAACCGGGTTGTGGAACTGCTCAAAGTTTTCTTTCCGTTGAATCACCGCATTAATTCTGCCAATATACTCATTTTTAAGATTCTCAGGAAACAGATCATAAAAGTGCATTTTGCCAATAATCTCTTCTGGCTGGTATCCTAAAACATGCTTAACTACCGGACTAATAAAGGTGTATAAACCATTTTTATCAACTTCCCAGGTAATGGTACGGTTCTGATAAGCAAGCTTATAATAACGGTCATTAATATCCTTAATTTCTTTATCGGTCTCAATAGTCATCATGGCATCGCCCAGAATATTGGCTATAATTTGAAGAAGAGATATCTGGTTTTCATTTACAGTACGTTTTTCTTTTACTGCATGATAACCAAAATAACCTAACAAACGCTCATTGTTTACCACAGGGATCACAAAAACAGATTTAATCATCTGTTTTTTTAACTCATGTTTTTCTTTTTGATATTCCTCTGAAAGACCATCTGCATCAGGAACATAAAAAAACTCTCTGTTTTTGATTACTTTAGCAATCCAGGGTACTTCTTCCACCGGATAGTTTTGCACAATATCTTTCACAGGTATAATGCCAGGTGCACACCATTCGTAGGTTTTAGACATCATAGAGGCGTCGTCAGAAAACTGGAAAAAGAAAGTACGATCGGTCTGTAAAATCTCTCCACATTGCCGAAGTGCTATATTTATCTTTTCATCAATATTAGCAGGTGTGGCCGTAATAAAATTCTGTGAGATGTTTGCCACCAGTTGTTGAAATCTGTAATTAAACTCAAGGTTGGATTCAGCTCTTTTTCTGTCGGTGATGTCGAAAATGGTACCGATGCTGGTGGGTTTACCATCGTGGTTTATCAGCGAAACCGAATGTTGTATCCATCGGGTTTCGCCTGATTTGGTAATTATTCTCAGTTCATAACTGGCAGAAACATTTTCTCCCCTTAATCGCTTCGTGGCAATATCAGTGATTTTTTGTCTTTCTTCAGGATGCACAAAGTCCAGATTACTCATAAGAAATAGTTCTTCCCTGGAATATCCTGTAATATGACAGGTAGCAGGGTTGACCATAATGAAGTGGTTGTCCCGGTACATATATATACCCGCCTGAGAATGGTCGGTAAGAGATCTGATCTGTTCCTCTCTTTCTCTGAGTTTTTTTTCATATTGCTTCTGACTGGTAATATCTTCGAGTGTTTCTAATACAGCATATATATTTCCTTTCTGATTCCTAAGGGGTTTGGATATTATTCTGTTAAATTTTTCACCCTCACTGGTTAATTTCCGTTTTTCATAAACATGTACTTTCCCATCAGAAAGAGAACTTTTCACAGGACATTTATAGCAGACCCTCCCGGTTTTATCAGGATTTAACACCTGGTAGCAATAATGCTTTTCATCCTTCTTTAAATCAGGAAACCACTCCTTCATTCTTGCATTTGCCTCTAATATTTTCATTTTTTTATCGATCATAACTACACCCAGGGGCAAATGATCGTATAATGTTTCAAGTTTTTCTTTACTGTATCTTACATCTTCCTCAACATTATATTTACGACGATCGTAAGCATAGGAAAAAGCAGAAACAGAAAAAAGTACAAGAAAAAAGAAAAGAAAAAAAACCAGAGAATAATGATTGGAACTAAAAGAAGCAAAAGAGATTGCATATAGCACCAAAAGACTGCCCATAAAGAAAAGAATGAATTTAAGCGCTTTTCTGTATCCTTTTAGTTCAATGGCAATTATGGGAAAAAGAAAGGTCCAGAATATACCTGCTTTATCTTCTCCTCCTGTATAAAAAACGATCAACATACCCAAAGCAAGCAAAGAAAGCATAAAATCAACCCACCCTTTCACATTTTTTTGTAGTTTAAAAAAGTAAAAACCAAGGTTAAGAACCAATAAAAAGATTGTGGAAATAATAATTGTAAATGAGTGTTTTTCCAGTACATTAACAATAATAATGAGCACTACGATCAAATTCAACAGCAAGGTAGTAAATTCAACCTTTCTGGTCTCACTGAAAAAATCCTCCTGGTTTTTCCAACTCATATTTTCTTGTCAGTTAATCACTTAGAAAAATAAAAAAAAAATAATAGCACACAAAAAGGTATCGCCACTCATACCTTAAAGAGATTTGAAAAGAGTGGAAAGATAGATTAATTCTTTGGAGAAAATAACCGTAATTATGCGTATTTTTCAAAGAGTGTAAACGAATGCAGTAAGAAAGAGGATAGATTTTGACTTTAGTTTTACAAAAAAATCAGGCAAATATTTTATCTGATTGTAAATTTTTCAAACAAGTAAAATGGGATTCGGTAACAATCCGGGTATTTGTTTTTTTACAGTGCTGAAAAACAATAATCATCCATTCGTTTGACAATGGTATTGTCATGGTTCGGTTTATTCTTAAATAATTTGTTTTAAACAGGTTGGATGAAATACCCCTCTTTATTTTCTTCAATCACGTAAGTGATTGATTAGCAGGTGTTTTCGTTTTATCCTTTCATTTCCGGAAAAAAAACTACCAGATATGTGGTTCTCTAATGAATGAGCAAACAGTTATTTTAGCAAAGCTTCGGTTAAAAAGCATTATACTTTCAGATATTCTCTGGCAAATCAATGGCTACTCTAACCCCATTTTTTTCTTTTTGCGAAAAAGAATAAGAGCCTTCAAGTGATTCAATACGGTCTTTGATTTTTTTTTGTAAAATATCAAATTCGTGAGAGTATTCGTGGTTATTTTTCAAATTAACAGTGCTATTGGCCATAAAGTCAATTTTAACACGGTGAGATAATAAGCGAATATTGATTTTGATTTTACTGGCATCTGTAAAATTTACCGTCCCCTTAATCAGCGATACAATTCCCCTGTAGATAATAATATTAGCCAGTTTGGAAAGTTGGAGATTATCAGGTATTACCTGAAGGTGAATCAGAATATTATTTTCCTGCTGAATTATTTTGATGACAGACAGCAACGCCCTGTTCAGTCCAAAGTCATACAGAACATTGGGCATAAGATCATTAGCCATATCTCTGATCCTGTTAACAGCATCATCAACAAGATTATCGCAATACTGCACCATTTGCTTTTGATCAGAGTCGAATCCCTCCAGGCGTTTAATCCTGCCCATATACATTTTTATGGTGGAAATGAGAGGGCCAATGTTTTCGTGGAGTTGTTCGGCCAGAATCTTTCTTTCAGTTTCTTCGGTTTCAAAAACTGCTTTAGCCAGTCTTTTTTCTGCTCGTTGAAGGGCTTTTTCTCTCTTTGTGAAATATAATAACTTAGAGATGATATCTGGCAATTTGGCAATCAGGTTTTGGTCTTTTACAAGATAATCATAGGCACCCATCTTCATAAAATCAACAGCCAGTTGTTCATCTCCTCTGCCGGTAGAAACAATATAAGGTGGAAAATTTCCAATGTTTTCTTTCACCCGGGTAACAATTTCTTTACCATCCATATCGGGCAGGGAATAATCCAGAATGACCAAATCGAAAACACACTCTCCGAGAATTTTTAAAGCATCTTTGCCTGAATGAACAGCGGAAACATCATATCCGTCCGTTACGAGTCTTTCCTGAATCAATTCAGCAATCCCATAATTATCTTCAACAACAAGAATCTTAATCATGAAAAGAAATATTAAGAACCTCCCAACCAATAGGTTAATCTGCGCCAGGATTTATTATAACTTGTTTACTTTTTGATTTTAAATTTATAAAAATAAAAAGTTTTTAAATAATATCGGCATATTTGCAAAAAAACCATGCACCATTTTTCTATCGATGTGCTCCAACTGGAAAAACATCTTAAAATTTTTAGAACATAAACGAGGCAATCATAAATCTAATTAGTGACAGCAAGAAAACACTTATTTTTTGTGTCTTTGATAAGAAATCGTCAAAGACAATACTTTCTAAGTTTTTGAATATAAGGAGTTTACTTAGCGTACATGACTGGTTCATCTGTTTATAATTTGAATCATTCGGTCAGATGCATGCCCCGTTCTTCTCTTACGGGGGAGCTCGCCAAAACTACGGTTTTGTAATTTTCTCCGTGTTGCGAAATTATAATCATCCGCGTATGTGTCAATAATATTGTCATGGCTCGGTTTAAAAACGAGAATAACGCAGTATTTGGCGTTTTCTTACAAAGACTAATTACATACCTGTAACTACCTGATGAGTTACTCAAGTTTTTTTAAACTCAGCATCCCATTTCGATTGTTATTGCTAAAGAGGCGTATGTGTGATTCTTTTTTTAATTTCCTCTGTTTGTTTTTCGTAACCAGGTTTTTCGAGCAGTGCAAACATATTTTTCTTATAATCTTCCACTCCGGGCTGATTGAATGGATTGACCTTTAAAATATATCCACTGATAGCACAAGACATTTCAAAGAAATAAACCAATTGCCCTAGTATATTTTCATCAATAACAGGAACCATCAGTTCAATGTTTGGCACCCCCCCATCAACATGAGCGAGTATGGTTCCTGTTTCAGCCATTTTATTTACATCATGAATCTTTTTACCCTTCAAATAATTTAACCCATCGAGATTTTGGGGGTCTTCAGGAATTGTAACATGATGAAAAGTTTTATCAACCCTGATAACGGTTTCAAAAATATTTCTTAAACCCTGTTGAATGTATTGTCCCATAGAATGTAAATCGGTTGTAAGATTTACTGCTGCGGGAAATATACCTTTTCCATCTTTCCCTTCGCTTTCTCCAAAAAGTTGTTTCCACCATTCAGAGAAATACATAAGATTGGGGGTATATGCTGCAAGTATTTCGGTGGTTTTTCCTTTTTGGTAAAGCATATTTCGAACAACAGCATAAAGGGCAGCCTGATTTGCAAAAATATTATTCTCTTTTTTCAGGTGTACTTGCATTTTCCTGGCTCCTTCTATAAAGTTTCTGATATTAAAACCAGCTACTGCAATTGGGAGTAATCCTACAGGTGTTAAAACAGAATACCTGCCTCCCACATCATCAGGAATTACGTAAGTCTTGTAAGATTTTTCGTTGGCTAGTGTTCGAAGGGCACCTTTTTTTTGATCGGTGATGGCATAAATTCGTCCGGCGGCTTCTTTTTCTCCGTATTTTTTTTCTATATGTTTACGAAGCAAGCGGAAAGCAATGGCGGGTTCGGTGGTAGTGCCTGATTTAGAGATCACAATAATTGAATAATCTTTACTATCAAGAAAATTCATGAGTTGGTGTAAATAATCTTCGCCTATATTTTGCCCGGCATAGACAACAAGTGGAAGAGAGTTGTCATGAAAACTGCAGTTGGCAAAGTTGCTGCTGAGAGCATCGATTATAGCGCGTGCTCCCAGGTACGATCCCCCTATTCCAATTACAACAACTACTTTTGAATTGGATCTTATTTTTTGCTCATCCTCTTCAATTTCCCTGATGGTAAATTCATTGATTCCGGAAGGCAAATCAACCCATCCCAGAAAATCATTTCCTTCACCTGTTTTTTCATAGATATTCTTTCTATGGAGATCAATTTCATTTTGAAAGATTTTTATTTCATCTTTTTCAATAAAATCAAGGGTATTATTAATTTTAACATGAACCTGTACCATATCTTAAAAAAAATTAATCCAGTTTACGTGCTACTTCAATGGTTTCAAAAGCTTCTATAATATCGCCTTTCTTAATGTCGTTAAAACGATCAACGTTTAGTCCGCATTCATATCCGGAGGAAACTTCTTTTACATCTTCTTTGAATCGCTTTAGTGATCCGAGATATCCGGTGTAAACCACAATTCCGTCCCTGATGACCCGGATATTGGAATTGCGGTTAATTTTGCCGTCAAGAACAATACATCCGGCAACAGTACCTACTTTAGAGATTTTAAAAACTTCTCTTACTTCGAGATTGGCAACAATTTTCTCTTCAATTTCGGGAGAAAGCATACCCTCAATAGCAGATTTGATCTCATTGATGGCATTATAAATTACGGAATAAAGTCTGATATCAATTTCTTCATTTTCTGCAAGTTTTCGGGCAGCAAGTGAAGGTCTTACCTGAAAACCTACAATAATTGCATTGGAAGCGGATGCAAGCAGCACATCTCCTTCGGTGATTGAACCTACAGCTTTATGAATAATATTTACCTGCACCTCTTCAGTTGAAAGTTTAAGCATTGAGTCTGCCAGAGCTTCAACAGATCCATCCACATCACCTTTAATAATGATATTGAGTTCTTTAAAATCACCGATAGCGATTCTGCGTCCTATTTCATCGAGTGTAATATGTTTTTGAGTTCGCAGTCCTTGTTCTCTGATGAGTTGTTGTCTTTTTGAAGTAATTGCTTTAGCTTCCTGTTCATCTTTGACCACATTAAAGTTGTCTCCTGCCTGGGGAGCTCCATCCAAACCGAGCAACAAAGCAGGTGTGCTGGGTCCGGCTTCGGTTATTCTTTGGTTACGTTCATTAAACATAGCTTTAACACGGCCGTGAGTATTTCCGGCAACCACAATATCTCCCATTTTCAACCGCCCATTTTGCACTAGAATGGTAGCCAGATACCCTCTTCCTTTATCGAGAGAAGATTCGATAACCGTACCTGAGGCAGGTTTTTTGGGGTTTGCTTTCAGGTCCAGCAGCTCAGATTCGAGTAAAACTTTTTCAAGGAGCAGATCAATATTAACTCCATTTTTTGCGGAAATTTCCTGCGACTGATATTTACCGCCCCAATCTTCAACCAGGATATTGATATTAGCGAGTTCTTGTTTAACGCGCTCTACATTGGCAGTAGGTTTATCAATTTTGTTGATCGCAATTACAATAGGAACCCCTGCTGCCTGAGCATGATTGATGGCTTCCACGGTTTGTGGCATCACATTATCGTCGGCAGCTACCACAACAATTACTACATCGGTAACACGCGCCCCACGAGCCCTCATGGCAGTAAAAGCCTCGTGACCGGGAGTATCCAGGAATGTAATCATTTTGCCGTTCTCCTGCTGTACTGAATAGGCACCAATGTGCTGTGTAATACCACCTGCTTCACCTGCAATTACATTGGCATGTCTGATGTGGTCGAGCAAAGAAGTTTTTCCATGGTCAACATGCCCCATTACGGTAACAATGGGTGCTCTTTCCTGCAAATCAGCGGGATCATCAACATCCTCCTCTATTAGTTCCTGTTCATCAACACTGATAAAATCTACTTCAAAGCCGAATTCATCTGCCACGATGGTGATAGTTTCGGCATCAAGTCGTTGATTTATGGATACAAAAAGTCCCAGATTCATGCAGGTAGAGATTACTTCTGTTACCTGGACATCCATAAGGCTTGCCAGTTCGTTGGCCGAAACAAATTCGGTTACCTGTATTTTTTTCAGATTTGTTTCTGCCTGCTCTGCTTCTTTTAATCGTTGTCTTTCCTGTGCATCTCTTTTTAAACGGCGGTGCTTTGCACCTTTGGATTTTCCTGTACCACTGAGGGAGGCGAGAGTTTCGCGTATTTGCCTCGAAATTTCCTCATCACTAACTTCCTGTTTTGCAGGAGCTTCTTTTCTTAAATTTTTCTTTTGGCTTTGCTGTTGCTGCGCCTGATGTTTATCAGATTTTTGCTGTTGTTGTTTTTTCTGATCCTTTTTATCGGTACTTTTTTGTGCCTCTTTTTTTTGTCTTGAAGCAGCATCGGTTTTTTGCTGATCCTGTGGTTTGTCTTTCCTGATGCGTTTTCTTTTTCTTCTTTTTGTTTTGTCTGTATCAGAAGAAGAAGCAACAGGTTGTTTTTTTGTTTTGTCTTTGGCGGCGGGTAAATCAATTTTACCCAGAATAGTGACGCCTTCCAGTTTTTTCACCTCTGTTTTGATGAATTTCTTATCAGAAGATTCATCTTTTCTGACACTAGGCTGTTCTTTTCCTGATTCAGTTTTTAGAGTTTCATGCTTTTGTGAAGTTTGCCCGGCAGGTATTTGTTTTTCTTCTATTGGAGGTTGTTTTTGTTTTTCGGGTTTTTCCTCACTATTGTCCTTTCCATCTGCAGTTTTTCCGGTTTTTTCCTCTTGCTGTTTTTTTTCTACTACAGGTTTACTGATATCCGATTCTTCTTTTTGGAGAGATTCAGGTTCTTTTACAGGAGGTTTGGTTTCCTCCGCTATTTTTTCCTGTTCCTTTGGAAATGGTTTATCAGTTTCAGCGATTGTTTCATCCTTTTTTTCTGATGTCTTTGAGGGTTCTTTATCAGTTTTTTCAGGAGTTTGTGTTTCTTTACTTTCCACCTTTTGTTCCTGGTCTGGTTGCATTTCAGAAGGTTTCACTTCCGGTTTCTCGTCCGGTTTTTCTTCTGGTTTTTCTTCTGTTTGCTGAGTTAGTTTTTCTGGTTTTTCGGGCATCTGATCCTTCTTTTTCTCACTCTTTTGAACAGTATCCTGTTCCAACTCTTCGGTATTGCCGGGTATTGGAATATCTGTTTTTCTTTCAGGAACAAAAGAAGGTTGGTTTGATTTTTTTTCAGCTGCTTTCTTTTTTCCAGATAATTGATCTTCAGATAGTTTACCAAGTATTTTTGGGCCTTTGGTAGATTTTTCTTTTTCCGCTTTAGACACATCTGGTTCTAATTTTTCACTCAGGGAAGATTTCAAATCCTTTATAAAGAGGTCTCTTTCTTCTTCTTCGTGTTCTTCTTTTTCCGGGGTTTTCTCATCTTTGGTTTCTTTCAGCTTTTTCTTTTCTTCCGGTTCAGTGGCGGCATTGTCTCTTTTAGAGAAGCTTAATCCAGATTTCCTTACTTCTTCTCTCAGGTTTTTTTCTTTTTGAAATTCTTTGGCAAGAATTTCATAGGCTTCGGGCGAGATTTTAGTATTAGGATTTGGATCTACGGCAATACCTTTCTTGGCCAGGAAATCGACAATGGTTTGCCTGCCAATATTAAATTCTTTTGCCAGTTTACTAATTCTTAATACTTTGGTGCCCTCAGTCATAATCAAATTTTGGTTTACGAATAAATTTACAAACCTGTAAAAAATGTGTGCAAAGTTAGGTATTTTATTCAAATTCTGCTTTTAATATGCTTAATACTTCCTTAATTGTTTCCTCTTCCAGATCAACTCTCTTAACCAATTCTGAAAGCGAAACATTAAGGATACTTTTTGCTGTATCCAGTCCTACTTCTTTAAACTGGTCAATGATCCATTGTTCAATTTCATCTGAGAATTCCTGGATATCGACATCTTCGGTATCCTGGTCGGTATCTCTGTATACATCAATTTCATATCCTGTAAGTCCTCCGGCAAGTTTTATATTAAACCCACCTTTACCAATGGCCATAGATACCTGATCGGGTTTAAGAAAAACTTCTGCTCTTTTGGTGTTTTCATCAATGGTAATACTTGATATTTTGGCAGGGCTAAGAGCTCTGCTGATATAAAGATTTGGATTGGTTGTAAAGTTAATCACATCAATATTTTCATTTCTGAGTTCGCGAACGATGCCATGGATTCTGGATCCTTTCATACCCACACAAGCCCCAACGGGATCAATGCGATCATCGTAAGATTCCACAGCTACTTTTGCCCTTTCGCCCGGCGCCCTTACCACATTTCTGATTGTGATCAAGCCATCATGTACCTCTGGTACTTCCTGCTCAAAGAGTCTCTCCAGGAAAACTCCTGAAGTTCTGGAAAGAATAATCAGAGGATTGTTATTTTTTATTTCAACCCTTTCTACCACTGCTCTTACCGTATCACCTTTACGAAAAAAATCAGATGGGATTTGCTCTGATTTGGGTAAAATAAGTTCAATACCTTCATCGTCAAGTGCTAATAATTCTTTTTTCCAAACCTGGTAAACCTCTGCTGTAATCAATTCGCCGATTCTCTCTTTGTACTTTTTAAATACACTGTCTTTTTCCAGCTCGAGAATTTTGGAAGCAAGATTTTGTCGGATAGAGAGAATTTCTCTTCTGCCAAAATCAATCATTCTAACGGGTTCGGAAACCTCTTCACCAATTTCAAAATCGGGTTCAATCTTTATGGCTTCGGAGTATTCTATCTCAGCGTTTGGGTCTTCTACTTCACCGTCTTCAACGATAACACGGTTGCGGAATACCTCCAGATCGCCCTTATCTATATTTACAATAATATCAAAATTATCGGCTGATCCATATTTTTTCAGTAGCATACTTCGAAATACATCTTCAAGTATCAACATCATTGTTGTACGGTCAATATTTTTAAACTCCTTAAATTCGGAGAAAGATTCAACCAATCTTATATTTTCCATTTATTTACGCAATTAAATTATTGAAATATTATTTTTTCTTTTTCTGTTTTTCTTTTTTGAAAGACACCTGAATGACTGCATTTTCTATATCCTGATAGTTAAATTTCTCAATGGTTTGTTCAAGAGTTTTTTCGGATGAAGTTTTCTTTTTTTTCTTTATTTCTTTTTCAACCACAATACCTTGCTGATCAGCTTCAAGCAGGGTTGCTTTTATTTTTTCTCCGGTTGAGGTTGTAAATTCAATTTCCCGACCAGTATTTTTGATAAATTGCCTGGGCATTATTAAGGGTTTTGATACACCAACCGAAGAAACTTCAAGTTCAAAATCCTCTTGTTCGCGGTCGAGTTTGTTTTCGATAAACCTGCTTAAATCAACACATTTGCTGACCGGAACGCCTTGATCACCATCAAGAAAAACAGCAATCTTACCGGAAGCGGAAAGCTTCAGTTCAACCAAAAAAAGATCCGGATGATTCTTCAAAAACTCATCAACCAATTCAGATATAAAATTTTTATCAATCATACAAACAACATCATAAAAGGATTATAAAATGGTTTTTACATCAAAAATCCATTTTATCTAACAAAACAGGGGACGAAAGTCCCCTGATTACGGTAGAATACTTAAAAGCATGTACAAAATTAATAAAAAAAATATTCGATTACAAAAAATGTTCTGAACTTTAGGATATTAGATGCAGGTTGTTGATAACAAATTATTTTTTTCAATAGTAATTAGTGTCCGTCTGTAATCTCCGGTTTCAGCATTATCGTTGTTTTAAAAACAGTCATTTTCTTTTACCAACAATCTGGTATTGAATATAGTGAAATTCTTAAACCTCAACATCAAAAAGCAGAAACTTGACCTGTACTAACTGATATATAATAGTTTGCTACTGACAAATATTGTTTTAAAAAGAATCAAAGAGCACCGGGAGGTATAATGCAGGCATCAATTAAAATTGCTATCCTGCATATACAAATTATAATAATAATCAAACACCTCATTCGATTTTTCGGCCAATTCATCCTGTTCATTAACAGAAGTTACATTACTTATGCGCTGAATTATCGCCAGAGATTCCTGCTTATTACTTTCCACCATTTGTGCTCTGCGATTTTTAAAGGAAAAATAATATGTCAAATTTTGTTCTTCCCAATCAATCATCCGCTCAAATATCTGATTTGCTTTGTCGAATTCACCTGCATCATAGTAAGCTTCAGCAATTAACAGGGTAAAATAGTTATAAGGCACATTATACTCAGGCATCACTTCCATGGCTTTATCAAGAACCTCAATGGCCTGTTCAGTTTTACCTTCATCAATAAGTGCATTTGCCAATCGCTGGAAAATATTCCGGAAGTTTACAGTAAGTCTGATATTATCTTCATTGAGATAAACATCAGGATCGTTCATATTGCCCCACTGAAATTTATTCATGATGTTATCATAAAGGATTCTGGTGTTGATACGTCCGGTTTCTCCCTGCTCTGCATCAGATTTGATGGGTACTAACCGGTAAGCCATTCCTTCAAGTTGGAAATAATCTTCCAGTCCGATATAAGCATCGGCGCCGGTTGTAATGGCAAAATAAACAGGTCTTTCCCAGTTGTTGGTAGCCAGAAAATCGAGCAACATAAGGGAATTTTTCTGCAGCCCCATATCGGGTATTTCCCAACGAACCTCATCTGCAATCAGGTGTGCATCTTCGGGTGCAACCGTACCATTTTGCACGACTTTAGCAGAATCTACAGGTAGGCTAAATCTGGCAGTTGGGAAAAAGTTTTGACGAGAGCCGGCTATGGTTCTTTGATTGGCATCATTGGAAATAAAACTAATGATTCTCTTTAAATCAACGTATCGGTCTTCTAAACGAGGATCCTCCATTACATAAAGAAAATCGCGGGTACCATCACGGTATTGTTTGTGTTCCATAGTAAAAGGCATGGGATCAGCTTCATAGGTTTTTCGTCTCATCATTCCATCAATATACCAGTCGGTATTCAAAAGGCTCAGGTTTACAATTTTTATATCAGTCCGTATACCTTCTACTTCCTGGGCATACCAAAGCGGGAAAGTGTCGTTGTCGCCCATGGTAAAAATAATGGCATTGGGAGCGCATGATTCAAGGTAATTTACGGCAACATCCCTTGTGGTATATCTGCCCGACCTGTCATGAGATTCCCAGTTTTCTTTTGCCATCAGAGAGGGAACCAGTAAAAGGGAAAGCAGGCTTGCAACAATGGCAGAAGTTTTCCCTTTGAGTTTTTTCTGCAGGGCATCAGCAATTGCCAATACACCCAAACCGACCCATATCGAGAAGGCGTAAAATGATCCTATGTATGAATAATCGCGCTCCCGTGGTTGAAAGGGTGTTTGATTCAGATAAATAATAATGGCAATACCTGTCATAAAAAACAATAAGCCCACCACCAGGGCATCATCGGGTCTTCGTTTGGACTGGAAGATCAATCCGATTACACCCAATAGAAAAGGTAGCATGTAATAATAGTGATGTCCTGGGTTGGAAGTAATACTTTCCGGTAAATTATGCTGTGGTCCAAGGAAAATCTGATCCAGCGGTTTAATACCTGTCATCCAGTTTCCTCTGGTGGGTTCGCCATGCCCCTGGATATCGTTTTGCCTGCCTGAGAAATTCCACATGAAGTATCTGAGATACATATGTCCAAGCTGATAGGAAAAGAAAAACCTAAGATTCTCGCTGAAGGTAGGTTTATTGATGGTTCTGGTAGATCCATCACGTTCCTGCACTCTAACGGGCACTCCCTGAACCCTTCCCCAGTTTTCATAAGCCCTTATATGATTTTCCTGGCTACTGTGCATGCGCGGAAATATGGTTGTAAATCTTGGATCGTAAACAGGAACTGTTCCGGCACGATCATCGGTGATTACATATTTTCCTTCTTCATTGTCTCTTCTCCATACGGGTTTTCCATCTTCAACAGACTCAAGTGGTGCATTATAGTAAGGACCATGCAGGAGAGGCCATGTGCCATATTGCTCACGCCCGAGGTATGCTTTAAGCGCGAGTGCATTTTTAGGTGCATTTTCATTGATAGGTACATGTGCATTACTCCTGATAACCAGCATTAGAAAAGAAGTATATCCTATCAGGATAAAAGTAAATGCCAACACGATAGTATTCAGTAAAACTTTATTCTTTTTGTGTGTATAATAAAGAGAAAATGTAATAACAGCAATCAGAAAGAGAAAATAAACGATTGTTCCGCTATGAAAAGGTAATCCTATGGTATTTACAAAAAACTTCTCAAACCACCAATCGAGCGTTACAACACCCGGAATAAAAATATTTTGTATGAATCCCAGAACAGCAACCGAAATAATTCCGGTAATGATGATTCCTTTGCGTGTGGGTTTAAACTTTTTGAAATAATAAACAAATACGATGGCAGGAATCGCCAGAAGGTTCAGCATGTGAACCCCTATTGATAAACCTATGATAAATGCAATAAGGACAAGCCATTTAAGAGAATCAGGTTCTTTTTCAGAAGCTTCCCATTTGAGGATAGACCAAAAAACAAAAGAGGTAAGAAAAAGAGAGGTAACATATACTTCTGCTTCCACGGCTGTAAACCAGAAAGAATCACTGAAAGTAAGGGTTAATCCTCCTACAATACCTGCTCCCCAGGCACTCCATGTTTTAGCGCTGCCAGTTTGGGGTACTGCATTCAACAATCTATGCGCCAGTCTTGTAATGGTCCAGAAAAGAAACATTACAGTTAGTCCACCAGCGGTTGCCGACATGGCATTGATCCAGAAAGCAACCCGAGATAGATCGCCCAAAGCGAGTAATGAAAACATGCGGGCCAGCATCTGATAAAGTGGCGCCCCTGGTGGATGAGCAATTTGCAGTTTAAAAGAAGCGGAAAGTCGTTCGCCTGCATCCCAAAAACTGGCGGTGGGCTCGAGGGTTAGCATAAAAACGGTGGCGGCGGTAAGAAACATCAACCACCCCAAAATGTTGTTGATTTGGTTGTAAGAGAACCGGTTCATGATAAAATTTATTGATTTGCAAAAACTTAGAACAATAATTTAAATTTGAATGCGAAGTTAAGAAAAATACATTTCACAATCCTGTATCCTTTCAAAATTTGTTTTAAAACAACATGATCGCAGATCAAAACAGAACAGCGCCCTGTCAGAATAAAGCTCTCAGGGAAACAGTACCTGTATGTATAGCAGATACATCCGGAGGTTTTCTGCCATTATAATTTATATTCAACTGCAAATATTGATTAATATTATGTTGCCAGTTAAAATGCCACAAATGATTGATTCCATTTTTTAGCGCCTGGAGCATCTCAAATGCTACTGGTGTATTTGGGTCAAAAGGAAAATGTATTTGTGATATGCGGTAGCGCACCTCCATTCTTCCCTGACCCGGAAACCCAAGACGACTTTGGAGTTGAGTATTCCAAATATCTGCTTTCTGTCCACCTTTTTCGCTGCTGTTTTTTTGTTGATTATAACCCACTTCGAGGTTAAATCTGACATTACGGTTCATTTGATAAGTCACACCTGCCTGATAATTCTGAAAATCTAAATCATAATTACGTTGTAAAAAAAACTCTGATTCGCTCGATTTATCGCCATACTGAACATCAAAATCAAAACCGACGAAACGGTTTAATTTCACCCTGCCCCGCCAAATATTTGTAAAACGCTCTCTAAACTCAAAACCATTGCTCATCAGATTTTTTGAACGATTTTGGTGAATTGTATATTCTAAGGAGTATATAGCATTAGTTCTGTTAAACATTACTGAGTTTCGAATATCACTATTCAGGGCCAACAATGATGTGTCATTGGGATCAACAATAAAAGGGTTCATGCTTTCGGCATTGGCCACCGACTGTGTTTTTTTTTCAATTCTGTAATTCAACCGGTTATAAAACCTTCCGGCAATTTTCTTCCATCCTTTTTTCTCTTTCCAGATAATAGCCGGATTGATGACTACAGAATGATTAACAGTGCTTCGGTAAGTAGGAATAAACTCATTTCCGGGTATAAAAATCCTTATAAAACCAGCTTCTTCAGGAAATGGAGAGATTTCGAATTCATCCAGTTCCTGAATATTATTATCATTATAATCATTCCATACATAAAGCCCTTGTCCGGCAGGAACCTCAACATATCTGAATTCCATCCGGCGTTCCATACTGCCACTGGATTCGTAAAACAAACCTGATTGGATTACTCCCTGCCTGATACGAGTTTTATAATCAATCCGGGTGTTAATTGCGGTACTGCTGTTATGGACAGAAGTTTGCCGGACATTGGGATTGAGGGTACGAAAGATTAAATCTGCTTTCCATTGATGAACTGTATTAGGGATATATTGAAAATTTAATCCATAATCCATAGATTGATTATTTTTTTGAAAAACATCCTTATCTGGCAGGTAATCGGTTCGTGTACGATAAAAGAACTTGTACTGAACAGCAGATGTATCGGGGTTGGTTACAAATAACTCATTTTCATAAAACCATTGGCTATTTTTTGCCAGCAGTGAAGAGTCTGGAATGAATGTTTTATTGTTCTCCCACTGACTTCTGATACCGGCTTTAAAAAACCAGATATTTCGGGTCAGGGATGCATCATGCCGGTAAAAAGTTGATTCTTTATAACCTGTGGTTTGCAACAAACTTCCCTGGTAATTCAACAAGGTTTTAGGATTAGAAATAAAGGACGAGAGTTGGTGCATCATACCTGTATATGTATTGGGTCTAATCAAAGAAGTGAAAGTGTAATTAGTTTTGGTCAATACTTTTTTTTCCAGACCCAAAGCAAATCCAGGTAAATGTTCATGATAATTCATAAGTTGGTCTTCCACATTCCAGTCTCTTTCAAATTCAACGGGTCTATACCTTTCGGGTGTTTCAAAATTTTTATCTCTGAATTCGTAAAATAATTCAGAAACAAGATTCCAGGATTTGTCATCCTGTTTTCCTCGTATGTCTTTAGTGCTAAATTTTAGAGCGTGTCCGGTATTGTCATTATTGTGTAGTTCCGAAAAAAGATTGAGATCGTTTCGTGATAAAGCATACTCAAACTCGATGAAGGTTTTGGGAGTAAACTGATACTCCGCCCCCACGGCAAGCAACTGTTTTCTTTTAGGAGTAGAAAGCAAAACAACTGGTTCATATGCTCCGCCGGGGTTATTATTAACTGGTTCTACCCACTGATAGACCTGTCCGTTGGCATCAGAGCGTATTTGCACATAATTACCGTTTCCCTCTCCCACGTAAGAAAAACGAGGTTGATAAAGTGCTTTATCAGGATTCTTTGAATACACAAAAACACTGTCATATCCCAATGTATCAGTAATTTGATACATGATACGGTCATTTTGAAAACCCGTGCTGTCAACATTCCAAGTCACAGCCTGGTCAAGGCTGTCTCCGGCCATAGCCATGATATCTTTTTCATTTTCGGATAGTTCCCGAAATAATGATTGATCAGGATGATCCTGTTCAGAAAAAAAATTCATAAAAAAAGACACTTTCTCATTTTCCCATTGGTTTTCAGAGAAAATCACAGACCTCACATAATTTCTTTCGGTGTATTCAAATTCTACAACAATCCGACTGTATTGATTGATAATGTTTTGAGGGGTAAAGGTAATCTCAGCCGTGTTATAATCGATCGTATAATCTTTTTCCACTCCCCTTTCCAGAATACGTCCATCCAGAAAAACCCTTTCAGACCCTGAGATTATAATTATAAACGTTTCATTTTCAACCCCTCTTAGTCTGTAAGGTCCTTGATTACCTTCCATTCCGGTAAAAGCATAACGTGAATACTTTCCTCTGGATATAGCAGCCGCTGTGGAATTTAAATAATTTTTCTGCCCATTATCCAGAGAATCGGATGGTGACCATTGAAAACCTACTTTGGCACCTCTAACTCTTTTATTAATATTCAAAAATTGTCCTTTGGTTTTTTCAATATCAAAATCCCCGGCAATAAGATCAATATTTTCATTAAACACCTGTATGAATACTTTATCGAATTCCTGGATTTGCTGAGTAGTTCCATCGGGTTGAAATGGTACATTCTGATCAGATACTACAGCAAGTAATGAAAAATCCTCACTAAGTTTTCCGTTCAACTGGAGATTCATGGCAGAGTTTAAGGCTGCATCCTGCCTGTTTCCCAGCGTTAACCCCCTAACGATACTTCCTGAACTGTTGATACCCTCAAAATCGAAATCGCCGGTATTATCCCTTTCATTTTGCATCCCGGATAGGATAAGTGGTTCGCCTGGTCCGGGCATATTGATTGTTGAAGAATCTTTGAGAAAAAGGGGTTGAGAAAAATTAAGGGGCCAAACTTCATAGTTTACAATGATCTGCTCATGAGGAAAGTCAGGTGGAAGATTGAGAGTAAGCAAGGCCTTCCAGGGATCAAGACTGTAAAAAGGTTTTGGCAAAGGTTTATTATCCGGCAAAGACACAGAAAAAGTTTCCTCAACAATACTCAACGAATCGAGTTGATGAACTTTTTGAGAAGCATCGATGGTAAACCTTCTTGAGGGATTATCAGACCGGGCATAAATCTGAAAAAAACAAACAAACGTAAAACCTACCAGAAGAAAAATTTTCAAGGTACAGGAATTTTCAATTGGAAAGCCAAACAGGCTTGAATGTACGAATAGTATAAAAACCCTATTCTCTTTTTACACGCATGATGGATGTAAAATTAAGAAATTTCCTGTTTCCTAAAAAAGACCCGAAATATTGCCTTCAATATCAATATTAATTTTTTCGGCAGAAGGCAGAGAAGGTAATCCAGGCATTCTCATCATAGTACCTGCAATTGGGATCAGAAACCCGGCTCCTGATGCCACTTCGAACTCTCTTATTTTGATGGTAAACCCCCTTGGACGACCGATTTTTTTCGGATCATCTGACAGTGACTTTTGTGTTTTAGCCACACACACCGGAAGTTTATCCCATCCGGTTTTCTCGAACATAACCATCTGCTCTTTTGCCTTTACGGTATATTCAACATGGTCGGCACCATAAAGTTTGGTAGCAATGGTATGGAGTTTTTTTTCTATATCCCAGTTAAAGTCATAAAGTGGTTTAAAACAAGTTTTACAATTATCCGATGCCTGCTTTACCAGTTTAGCTAATTCCAGAGCGCCACTGCCTCCTTTTTCCCATCCTTCGCAAATAGCAGATTTTACTCCGGCCTGTTCACAGGCTTGCATCAAAAATTTCAGTTCCTGTTCTGAATCTGATTCGAACTTATTAATAGCGATGATAGGTTCAATACCAAAATGTCTTATATTTTCGATATGCTTATGGAGGTTAGGTAATCCCTTTTCCAATGTGTTCAGGTCGGGTTTTTTAAGGTAATTTGCTTTTGCAACACCATGGTATTTCAGGGCTCTTACTGTAGCGACCAAAACAGCGGCATTGGGAGTAAGTTGCCCATATTGGCTTTTGATGTTAAAAAACTTTTCGGCGCCAAGATCAGAGGCAAAACCTGCTTCTGTAACAACATAATCAGAAAAGGTCAAACCCATTTTGGTAGCGATCAGCGAGTTTGTTCCCTGGGCAATATTGGCAAACGGTCCTCCATGGATAACAGCAGGGTTTCCTTCAATAGTTTGCACCAAATTAGGCATCACAGCATATTTCATCAGTGCAGCCATAGCGCCATGGGCATTAAAATCACTGGCATAAACAGGTTGATCATCGAAAGTAAAACCAACCAGTATATTTGCAAATTTATTTTTAAGATCCTCCAGGTCTTCGGCAAGACAAAGAGCAGCCATGACTTCGGAAGCGGCGGTGATATCAAACCCTGTTTGCCTGGGCAAACCTTGCCTGGGTCCTCCCAAACCTATGATAATCTCCCTTAAAGACCTGTCGTTCATATCCATAACACGTTTCCATGTAATTTTACGCGGATCCAGGTTTAGGGTGTTGTTTCTACTTTGCAAATGATTGTCGACCAGTGCAGAAAGTAAATTATGTGCTTTTTCTACTGCTGACATATCGCCGGTAAAATGCAGGTTAATATCTTCCATTGGTAAAACCTGAGAATATCCACCACCGGTGGCGCCTCCTTTGATTCCAAACACAGGTCCTAAAGAGGGTTCACGCAATACAACACTGGTTTTAATCCCTATTTTGTTCAATCCCTCCGTTAGGGCAATACTGGTGGTTGTTTTCCCTTCGCCAGAGGGTGTGGGAGTAATGGCGGTGACCAATACCAGTTTTTTATTCTTTATTTTCTGGTTATCTATAAGTTTTACAGGAAGTTTTGCAATATATTTTCCACACAAATGCAGATCTGCTTTTTGAACACCCAATTTGGCAGCAATTTCTTCAATGGGTTTCAATGATGATTCGTAAGCGATCTCGAGATCAGATTTCATAAATTAATAATTTAAATTTTATAGTTCAATAAATACTTAAGTGCTTTTATAATAATTAAAAACGATAGATCAGACTCTCAGACACAAGAAGGAACCATAAGAAAAAATAAAATTTAACTTCTGAAAAACAATGCCCCTTTTAATAAGTTCAGAAAACAGTTCTATTTCTGATTTGAGGTAGGTTATACTACTTTTTACGGTTTCCGGTCCACATCCTGATTTTGTTCGCTCTGATCATCTGTTCCATTAAGATCAATGAGACTTGCAGGTTTATAATTCATATCCGTTATTACCAACTTTTCTTTGCCGGGTTTGCTGGGTGCAATTCCCCTGAACAACCAAAGGTTAAAAAACAGGCGTAGTCCGTTATTTACAGGAACATTATCACCAGAATATTGCCATTGAGCGATAATTCTATCCTCTAGAGGTTCCGGATAATGTCCGTGCCATGAGATAAACTGAATTTGCCCTGGCATCCATGTGATTTGATGAGTAGTAAAAGACCCATTGGTCATGATCGGAAAACGAAACTGGTTACCCGGCAGCTCGGCTGGTTGTACCACATAATTTCCAAATTGATAATTGTCGTCATCGCCCCACCGGCTGAATTCAATGTCAATCTCATTTTCTTCATTGAGGTATAGAAATATCCCTGCTACCACATGAGAATCAAATAGACCGAGATCGGCATCTATGTAAAAGGTATAGGTTCCGTACCCGAAATAATCTCTTGAAATAACTTCAGTTGCATACCATCTGTCATCTTTAGCAGAGAGGGTAAGATGCAATCTTCCTTTTTCGTCTACCCATATATCTGACGAATCACCCGACCAGAAGTTTCCGCCGGGATTTCCAAACCCGGCTTTCACATCCCATTTATATCCAGCAAATTCTATCACTCTATGCTCGCTCATAACAAAAAAGAGGGGGTTTTCTGACCAACTCCAGCAATCAGTCCATTCATGGATTCTTTCTTGAATAAAAATACCCGGGGCAGAATGATATTCTCCTGCTTCAGGTGCAATAAACTTAAAAACAACCTCCTGCCTGTATGCATGAGGTTTTATGACGAGTTTTTTTTCTAATTGATAAGTTTTCCCGGAATCAAAGTTGCGCAAACGCAGAACCACTTTCGATTTGAATTGCTCTCCGGAAGGATTATTGGTTTTAACAGAAAAGGTTAAAGTATCATTTACCTGAATGGATGGATTGGATATGTTTTCCCGAAAATAAGATATATCAACATCGTAAATATAAGGCATATTACGGGTAAAAATAAACTCGTTGTGATCTGCTGATATTTCAATATCTTTCCATATACCCCAAAGTTCATGTGCGCGATCAAATGCATTGCTGTTACTTTTGTTCCATCCGGTTATCGTATACCCGGATTTTCCGGGTATATGGTAAAAACTGGCCATGGCATCAAGGGTTTGTGCCTTTTGCTCAAAACGTCCTCTACTAATCTCAACGATGCCATTTGACCCGGGAAAACTCCTATTGCCCTGAGGTACATTTTTCAAGTGTACCATAACTCTTTCAATCTCTCCTGTATTTTTAACCGTCTTCTCTTTATTAATTTCTGTTGCAACTGAATCATGCTGAATTTGAGACATCAGCAAACCATGACACATAATCAATGAAAAAAAAACTAGTAGGGTAATAATTTTTTGCATATTTAGAAAGAAAAAAGCACTGAAAAATGAAGTTGAAAGGTAATAATTTATTGCTTACCCGTTGTAAATATAGTGAAAAGAATGCCAGTAATGTTGAAAATTAATCAATAAGAAAACACCGGATGATATCACGACCCGGTGTTTTTTATGAGTTCAATCTTTATAGAATATTGTCAATTAATGGATTATTTCTATTGAAATAGATGATTTAAAAGCAGAAGCATAAAAGTTGAATCCACCTTGAAACGGGAAATAATCCTGTTGTCGAACCTTTTCTTTGGATAAAAATATAAGATGGTATCAATTTTTTTGACACTATTTCACCACCTGTATTTTTTCCACAGATATTCCATGTTCGGAGTAAATATCAACAAGGTAAATACCATTTTGAAGCGATTGGGTAGAAACGAGTACCTCAAAATCATCCACATGCTTTTTAAGTACTTCTCTTCCGGTAAGATCCCTGACGATTAGTTGTTTGATTTTACTTTCGGCGGTTAATGTAAAATATCTTGTAGCAGGATTTGGAAATACACTCAGGGATAACTGGTCTAAATCTGCAACTGAGGATGGTTGATCATCATTATACCAGTAAGTGTATTCGTTTTCACCATCTGTGATCGTTACAGAACGGTTAGGTCCCCCTTCAGGAAACTCTGCTGTTTCGTCATCCCAGGATCCATTGATACGGAATTTAAATTCATAAACTGAATCAACATAAAGATCGGGTATGGTAATGGTATATGTTAATTCCTCATCTTCGAGTGATGAAAGAACCAACTCGTCTTCGCCCCAGTTATTAAAATCGCCAGCTACATCAACAAAGTCATTTTCGGGGTCAAACAAACCAAGTTCTTCCCATACCAACATTTGTACGTTGAGGGTTAAGTCGGCAACATCTGGTTCAGGAGAATCCGAAACCGTAGAAATTTCAACTTTTTCAATAGCGATACCATACAAATCTGTTGAATCGTAGTGCCTGAATGCCAGGTAAACAGCTTTACCTTCATAATCGGAAAGGTCTATATTTCGCTGTTTCCAGACCCGGTTTTCATCTTCTTCCGAGAATGTTTCCTCCCAAAGCACAGAAAAACTTTCAGGATCGGTATCAGTTTCAGAAATAAGCACCTGGTATGTTTCTAATCTGTATTCGGGAGTATCGGCCATGGTGGTAATATGAAAAAGTAAGTTTACATATTCGTCGGCAGCTGAAGGTTCAAGATATATTTGTGGTGTTATCAGCCAGTTATCGGGCGTTAATGCTCCTGTTTCATCTGTATAAGAATAGGATGTCATGTAAGTTTCATAAATATCATTTTCCGTGTCTTCAAAACTATCCCATAGCCAAACTTCTGTATCTCCGTCAGCATCCACATTCATCCAGTCTTCAGGTATCCAGTCTTCGGGAGTAGATTCTCCGGTTCCATCAAAGTTTTCGGTAAAAGGCAGAGTATAAAAATCCGAAGTTTCATCACCGATCTTCTCAACTACAAAACCGTTTCCGGCAGCAAAACCCATAATCATCAGATTGCCATGGATATCATGTGCGATATCGACTGAAACGCTCGCATTAAGGTTAGGAATAGTTCCAATATCTACCGAGTGAACAACCTTATCCTGGAAAGTTGCTTCAGAAAGGTTTACAAATGCCTCATCTACAGTAGCACCATCACTCAGGTCCAGGATGTATAAAGTATTTTGTTCATCCTCAGGATTTCCTTTTACATGCATGTAGGCCATGTATCTAACATCCTGGTAGTAAAAAATATGCGCATACATAGCCCATCCGGGAAAGAAATCGGCATCCACCCCTTCAGTAAAAATGGTTTCGTCATCAATCAGAAAAGGTCCAAATGCTGGTCCGCTAACCAGATAGCGCTCTGGGTCATCTCCCTGTAATGGCACCTCAGTAATCCTTGAAAAGTTTGTATTTTCATTCAATGCCTCCAGTGGTATCACTTGTGGATCTTCATTAACCAAAGCACCGTTTTCAATCTCCCATACATAATATTCAGATACGCCATATCCGGAGACAACCAGCGTGGCAAAATCGTCGGGATCACCAACAACACTTATGGCATCACCTAATCTTACCGGAGAATCGTAATTGATTAATACCGATGGCTGACTGTTAACACCATCCCATTGATATACCTTAAATTCTCCGCTGATGACCATATTCGATACAAAAATGTTATCATCGACAACTGTAAGATCTGAAAGTGTAAAATATCCACCTGTAACATCTGTCATATCAAGTGTTTTGGGATCATTATCAGGATTGTTAATCTCCCAGTAATAAACAAAATCACCTCCTCCCTGCCGGGAAGCAACAAATACGTAATCACTATTCATACCAGCTCCTCTGGTAGCAGCTCCATCGTTGATAATATCGGGCAAATTGTCACTAGCTATGGTTTTATCTATAACCGTTTCAATAGGTTCTAAATTTTTTCCGGAAGCATATACTCCCTCATTCATAAAACCAATGGATAATACCATTAAAATCAGAAAAGTAAAATTTTTCTTCATAATATTTTTTTTTAATGAATAAATGTATAAATTAATTAATTGTGTTATTGGGTGCAATTTTAGTAATAATTTGTCTTTTTTCAAAATATTATTTAATTTATTTAAGATGCACTGTATTATACAACAAATCTTTTTCTCATTCCTTAATCCTCTCATAAGAAGAAGTTACAATACCTCAAAAACATTTTTTATTTTTAAATATAAATTTGCTATTTGCAGGTTAATACAACCATTGAATAAATCAAGGATATTTCTCCTGTTTCTCACTGTATATCCGATGTAACTATAAACAGGGCAAGTGCTTTATGATTCATATTCAATTACAAAAGTTTTTTTCCGCATCTCAGACACATTAGCAGATACTATTGCAAGACAAAAAAACTGGATTATTCATCTGTTTATAATTTATAACACAATGACAATGAGATGAATATGACTTTAATGAGAACCCAATAATGTCAGCGCTACGCGCCTTTGGATTCACTGGTAGCATTAAGTTTCTACCATAATGTCAGCGCTACGCGCTTTGTCATTACCCCAATAATCATGCTCGTGTGTGTTTTAAGCCAATCATGGAGGTTTCATCTGTTTA
>CAYPFV010000025.1:0-28328 GCA_964410015.1 uncultured Bacteroidales bacterium | reverse complement strand
CTCATTAAAAAACATAAGCACCTCGTAATCTAAATATTGAAAATTATAAACAGATAAAAGTTTTTAATGAATATCATTTGTTTTTTTTATACATTTGCATCTTCAACAAGCTTTCGCTCCTCTTGAATATTTTCTGAAACGTTTTGTGGTCTTTATGAACTTGTTTTTCCTGCTAATCTCATAATTATTACATATATTTATGCCAAAACGTGTTTTGTGAAAATGAATTTAAAAATTAAAAAGAATGCCTTAATCCTGTTTCATTGCCCTGATCAATCTTTTTAGAACAACAAAGACAATCGGGTAAGCGATTAATATCTTTCCTGAAATCCTGACACAACATAACATTTCAGTTTCTCAGAAATGCATAAATAATTAGAAAATTATTTTTGGAGTCTTAGGTATTGTAGTTTACTAAGCCTTTTGTATCGGCAAATTAAAAATCAAATTTAATTTAATTCTTATGGAGTACAATTCGGAACGGTCGAAAATGAATATTTCAGAATATGGAAGAAATATTCAAAAAATGATTGAGTATACAAAAAATATTGATGACCGCGAAAAAAGAAACCGCCTCTCACGTGCCATTATTCAGGTAATGGGACAATTAAACCCTCACCTGAGAGATGTCAATGATTTTAAACATAAACTTTGGGATCATCTTTTTATAATATCTGATTTTCAACTTGATGTTGATTCACCCTATCCAATTCCTTCTGCCGAAACACTTAAAAAAAAACCTGAAAAGTTGAAGTACACTACCAACAATATTACTTTCAGGCATTACGGAAAACATATTGAAAGAATGATAGAGAAAGCCTGCGAGTACCCCGATAGCGAAAAGCGCGATAACCTTATAAAAATGATCGCTAACCATCTCAAAAAATCCTATCTTTCATGGAACAGGGATACGGTTACCGATGAAGAAATTGCTAGACACCTGCATTTCCTTTCCAGAGGAAGACTTAGTATGAAAGATAACATGAAACTTGCCAATACCTATGATATTTTGAATAAAGAAAAAACTACCATTGGTATGAAAAAGAAAGCTTCACAGTCTAAAAAATCTTCCCGTAAACAAAATCCAAGAAAAAGATCAAGGAAATAATCCTCTTTTTTTTTAAAGTTGCATCTGTTTATAATTTGATTAAGTAGGCCAAAAGGAGCTCGCCCAAAGTCTGGTTTTGTAATTTTGTCCAGGCCACGAAATCTAATCATCCGCGTGTGTGTCAAAAACTTTGTCATGCCCTGGTTCATCTGTTTATAATTTGTTTTTTATTGGTCAATTGGAACATCCAATTTAATCATCCTCGTGAGTGTTTAATCCCTTAATTATGGATGTTTCATTTTTTATCCTTGTTTCCAGAATATTTTATGCCGCTAGCTTTTGTAAATGTAATTGAGGTGTTGTTTTGATTAAACTTTAATAAAGTTTTCTCCTAAAATCAAGGATAAGAATTGTTTGCTTACTTTTGATGTTTTACTGTATTGAAAATCAGTATCTTTCTTAAAACAGATAATACAAGTTACATTTTCAATCTAAACATAATGTAAAAAATGAAATTCAATGTAATGCATAAAGTCCTCAGGCACCTGTGTATTATCCCTCAAACCTTAAAAGGTTTTTTATTAAGGAATTTATGCAATACTATATTCGATAGAAATAGTTTGCTGTAATAAAATCTCGATGTGTGATTACAAAAAAACACCAATGATCAGATAATTAGCGAATTGGAGGTTCCATCATGCCGCTTAAGTCAAATTTTTATATGATGAACCGAGCATGTTTGCGAATGCACCACAAAAATAAAAATCTAATAAATATTTAACCTTTTCCATGGTTCAGAGAACAGCGGTTTTGCTTTTGTAATTATTTGGTGGTAATTTCTGTTTATACTTTAGAAGTTGCAGGTTGTTTTTTTATCTTCGTAACAAATACTGATCAGCAAGGATTTTTTAACCTTGATGCCTGAATCGTCAGGCGCATAAATCATTTTTTTAAATAATTCAAATCTCATGGGTTCCTTTGTTATTGAAGGTGGACATAAACTAAAAGGGGAAATTATCCCGCAAGGTGCAAAAAATGAAGCGCTACAGGTTATTTGTGCATGTTTGCTTACCAAACAAGAAGTAATCCTTCGCAATTTGCCCGATATTGTTGATGTAAATAATCTCATTGCTTTATTGATAGAAATGGGTGTAAAAGTTTCTCAACTATCCCAGGGGGTATTCACTTTCCAGGCAGATGACATAAACCTTGATTACCTTCATTCGAAACAATTTCAGGAAAGATCTTCACGTTTAAGAGGTTCAGTTATGACTGCCGGACCCCTTTTAGCAAGATTTAATAAAGCATTTGTTCCAAAACCAGGGGGAGATAAAATTGGCAGACGAAGACTTGATACTCATTTTCTTGGAATGGAAAAACTAGGTGCCCGATTTCACTATGATATGGAAAAGAGTTTTTATTCCATCTCTGCAGAATCACTCAGGGGTACTTATATTCTTATGGATGAAGCATCCGTTACCGGCACAGCAAATATTATTATGACAGCAGTACTTGCCCAGGGCACAACCACTATCTATAATGCAGCCTGCGAACCCTATATACAACAGCTGTGCAAAATGTTGATTAAAATGGGTGCATTAATAAAAGGGGTAGGATCAAATCTTCTTACCATTGAAGGGGTAGAAGAACTAAAGGGTTGTGATCATACACTTTTGCCTGATATGATAGAAATTGGTAGTTTTATTGCTTTGGCCGCCGTTACCGGTAGCAAGATCAAGATTAAAAATGTTTGTTATCCTGAGCTTGGAGTCATTCCTTCTGTATTTAAGAAACTGGGCATTCATCTTATTGTTGATAATGATGACATTATTGTGCAACCACAGCAAGAACAGGTGGTAGAGACTTTTATAGACGGAAGTATACTTACCATTAGTGATGCACCTTGGCCCGGTTTTACACCTGATCTTTTAAGTGTGGTACTTGTGGCATCCATACAGGCAAAAGGTAGTGTGTTAATCCACCAGAAAATGTTTGAAAGCCGGTTGTTTTTTGTTGATAAACTTATTGATATGGGCGCACAGATCATTCTTTGCGATCCGCATCGTGCCACCGTTATAGGTTTAAATAAACAATATCCGCTAAGGGCTCTTCAAATGACATCTCCTGATATAAGGGCAGGTGTTGCTTTGCTGATTGCTGCTCTGAGCGCTAATGGCACCAGTACCATACACAACATTGAACAAATTGACAGGGGATACCAGTTTATTGATGAAAGACTAAACCATATTGGAGCCAAAATAGAAAGATTCTGATGATTGAATGACATTTTGACCCTTTTTTATTTATGGCAAAAACTTTGATCATTTAGGCATCGGATTGTAATAATTGTAAAATGTATATAATTGTTTTTCAATATGATAAGTAATGATTCTGAAAAAAAAGATTTAAGTGCAAAAGAAAGTATGAAAACATCTGATTCAAATAATACACAAAACATGGCCGATCCTGACAAATATTCACAAAATAATGTCAGTGATCAACAGGAAAATCCAAATGTAGAAAAAAAACCTCAGGATGATGTGCAAGATTCTGAAAATTTGGAAGTTACACAAGATAGTGCAGAAGATTCTGAAAATGAGAATGAAGAAAAGGATTCTATAAGTGAAGTAGATGAAAAAAATCTACAGATCAAAGCACTTGAGGAGAAGTATAATGATCTTAATGACAAGTATCTGAGATTGTTTTCCGAATTTGATAATTTCAGAAAGCGAAATTTAAAAGAAAAAATAGAACTTACTAAAACTGCTTCTGCTGATATTATTGAAGCCATCCTGCCTGTAGTAGATGATTTGGAAAGAGCATATCAGGCCACTCAGGATAACCCTTCCATTGAAAATATACAGGAGGGATTAAAACTTATTCAAACCAAAATAAAAAATACCCTTAAACAAAAAGGATTGGAAGAAATTCCTGCTGTTGGCGAAGAATTTAATACCGATTTTCATGAAGCCATTACCAATACACCTGCTCAAAAACCTGAAGATAAGGGCAAGGTTATAGACCAGGTGCAGAAAGGGTATACATTAAATGGCAAAATTTTACGATTTGCTAAAGTTATCGTAGCAAACTAAAAACTTATATCAAGCATGGCAAAAAGAGATTATTATGATGTTTTGGGTGTTTCGAAAAATGCCACCATCGAAGAGTTAAAAAAAGCCTACCGGCAAAAAGCACTTAAATATCATCCGGATAAAAATCCTGGCGACAAGCAGGCAGAAGAAAACTTTAAGGAGGCAGCAGAAGCTTATGAGGTTTTAAGTAACCCCGAGAAAAAAAGTCGTTACGATCGGTTTGGCCATGCAGGAATGGGAAATGGCGGTGGTGGTTATGGCGGATTTGGCGGCGGTATGTCAATGGATGATATCTTCAGTCAGTTTGGTGATATTTTTGGAAGTGCATTTGGCGGTGGATTCAGCGAAGGATTCGGAGGAAGAGGTGGAAGACGCGTGAACAAAGGATCTAATCTGCGGGTGAAAGTAAAACTTAACCTGGAAGATATTCTTCATGGTGTTGAGAAAAAAATAAAAGTATCAAAATATGTTCCTTGTGATGCCTGTAGTGGAACAGGTGCCAAAAAAGGAAACTCCTTCAGGTCGTGTTCTACTTGCAACGGAAGTGGGCGTGTTACACAGGTTACCAACACATTTCTTGGCCAAATGCAAACTACTTCGACTTGTCCTACCTGTGGCGGTGAAGGACAAATCATCACCGAAAAATGCGAAAAGTGTTTTGGAAATGGTATAGTGAAAGATACTGAAGTAATTACTGTAAATATTCCCGCAGGAGTTGCCGAAGGCATGCAAATGTCGTTGAGTGGAAAAGGAAATGCTGCTGCAAGGGGTGGCATTCCGGGTGATCTTATCGTATTGATCGAAGAAGTGAAACACGATAAACTAATTCGCGATGGAAATAATCTTCTTTATGATCATTTTATCAGCTTTCCCGATGCTGCATTGGGGTGCTCTATTGAAGTTCCCACATTAGAAGGCAAAGCAAGGATTAAAATAGATCCTGGTACGCAATCCGGTAAGGTACTACGCTTAAAAGGAAAAGGATTGCCATCGGTAAATGCATACGGAAGAGGTGACTTGCTGGTTAATATCAATGTTTGGACACCTCAGAATTTATCTAAGGAAGAGAAAAAAATCCTTGAAAAATTAGCCGATTCCCAAAGCTTTATTCCAAATCCTGTTAAAAGTGAAAAAAGCTTCTTTGAAAGAATGAGGGACTATTTTAACTGACAAATTCACTTTTTTCTTTGAAAAAGGAAAATACAAATGATTTACTTTTAAATTCATCGTGATACTGCTTTTTATCATGATTTAATCTCATCATTTTTCATGCAATTCATCCTACAAGGTGAAAATATCACCAAAAAATATGATCAGCACCTGGCACTCAAAAATGTAAGTCTGAATGTTCCACAAAATGGTATTTTTGGTTTACTAGGCCCCAATGGTGCCGGGAAAACCACATTGATAAGAATTATCAATCAGATTATATCTCCTGACGAAGGTACCATTTTATTTAATAATCAACCACTACATAACCGACATATCAAAAGTATAGGATATTTGCCCGAAGAAAGAGGACTTTACAAAAAAATGAAAGTTGGTGAACAGGCACTCTATTTGGCAAAACTAAAAAATGTTTCTGCACACGAGGCAAGAAAAATGCTCAGGTATTGGTTTGAAAAATTCGACCTGATGCCCTGGTGGAACAGAAAAGTTGAAGAACTTTCAAAGGGAATGCAGCAAAAACTCCAGTTTATCATTACTGTTCTTCATAAACCCGATTTGCTTATCTTTGATGAACCTTTCAGTGGTTTCGACCCCCTTAATGTAAACCTTTTAAAAGAAGAAATTCTTCAACTCAAAGATCAGGGCACAAGTATTATTTTCTCTACACACAACATGGGCTCTGTAGAAGAACTTTGCGATCATATTGCTCTGATACATAAGTCAGAAAAAATCCTCGACGGGCAACTTAACAAAATCAAAAAAGAACATTCCAATAAAATATTTGCCCTTCGTTTTGGTAAAAATGAGAAGTCTTTAGAGCAAATTACAGCAGGAAAAGTCAGAATACTGAAAGAGAAGATGAACGAGGAGGGAATTATTGACGCTCAGGTCAGATTGCCTGAAAAGTATAATTCAAATGATTTGTTGGAAAGTATTATCAAACATGCACACGTGCTATCTTTCCATGAAATTCTTCCCAATATGAATGATATTTTCATTAAAACCGTTACAGGTAAATATCCACAGGAGTACCCTGAAGATATAACGAAAGAAGAAGTTGCAGAATAAAAATCTGCTTCAAACAAAATAACAAACATGGAGTTTCATCCGGCCTTAATTTTCAAATTATTTAACGATGAGAGGTTTATATTTAATGGGTGAATTTATAAAAAGAATTTTTTTTATTGAAGGAATAGAGACACCCGATTAATTTATCAGTAACAATCTGAAATTTACTTTTAAAAAGTTCGTTTCTTGTTTTGAAAGGCGATAAATTGCTACAGTTATTTTAGCTTCGAAGCCTAACCACCAGGTTAATGCTTTTTTAATTTTGAGAAATTCAGGATTGTTTTTTGTTTTGATCTGATAAATAGATGCTTGGATTTTAATGGAGTAATCATGCGAGAAGTTAATCTTTTTCGTATTTTACGTTTACAATAATCATAATTGAATTTATAGAACAAATAGATCAAACTGATGAGTAAAACGCTGGTAATTCTTCAAAGAGAGTATCTTACAAGAGTAAGGAAGAAATCTTTTGTGATTATGACTATTGTAGGACCTATCCTGATGGCTTCCTTGCTCATAGTGCCCGCTTTTATTGCCAATATGTCTGAGGGTATTTACAAAGTGGCAGTAGTTGATGATACCAATCTTTTCTATGAACAGTTTCGCAATGCCAACAATATAGAATTTTCACGTTTAGAAACTGATATCGATTCGGCTCTTGAGATTATGAATACCGATGCTTTCGATGCTGTCTTGCATATCCCATCAACTGCATTCCATGCTCCATCAACACTTCGTATATTTAGTAATGAATCTGTGAATTTTAATGCTAAAATATACATGGAAAAAATATTGCAGGATGAGTTTAAAAGCATGAAACTTGCTCATGCTGGTATAGATCCTGAGATATTAAGAGCCACAGAAACACGCATTAACATTCGGTCAGTTAAAATTAAAGAAGATGGTGTACAACAATCTGACTTTCCTGAATTGAGCATGGGGCTGGGGGTTTTCGGTGGTTTACTTATCTATTTCTTTGTTTTTCTTTTTGGGTCTCAGGTTATGAGAGGGGTAATGGAAGAAAAAGGAAACCGTATTGTTGAAATCGTTGTTTCTTCGGTTAAACCATTCCAACTTATGATGGGGAAAATTACAGGTATTGCCATGGTTGGTCTTACACAGTTTTTGATCTGGATTGTGTTTACTTTCTTTCTGGTTAGTATTGCCTCACTTGCCTTACCTGAATATTTTTCTCTTACCGCAAATCCAATTCCTGCTAATACAAACAACGAGCTTTCTTCAGATATCGCACAGTCTTTTTCTTCCAACTCCAACCTAAAAGAATTATTTGAATATCTCGGTAATATCAATTACGGTGTAATGATCTTCTCCTTTGTTTTTTATTTTTTAGGAGGATATCTGCTTTATGCAGCCTTATTTGCTGCAATAGGTTCTGCTGTTGATAATGAATCAGATACACAGCAATTTATGCTTCCGATTACAATTCCTATGATTTTTTCTATCATCATGGCACAGATGGTAATAAACAATCCTTCTGGTTCAGTGGCTTTCTGGTTATCTGTTATTCCTTTTACATCTCCTATAATCATGATGGTACGTATACCTTTTGGAGTGCCATGGTTTGATATTGTTTTATCTATGTCACTTTTGATTTTAGGTTTTATTTTTACTACCTGGTTGGCTGCCAAAATATACCGGACGGGTATTTTGATGTATGGTAAGAAGGTTTCTTATCGCGATCTTTGGAAATGGATTCAGTCGTAAAATGAAAGATTCATACTTTTGACTTGCTAATAGTAAAACATAATGATTCATCATCATATAATAATCTGACTGAAGAGGTATGGTGGAACATTCAATTTGTTGATTATTATATTATTATGCTTGTGTGTCATAACACATGGAGGGTTCATCATAAAAATCAGTTAAAGGTTTTTTATCTTTGTAAATAAACACTTTTTAAAAATAAAATAATAATCTTATGAGGTTAGCCATCATTGATTGTGGAACTAATACTTTTAATTTGTTGATTGCTGAATTATATGAAAATAAAGGGGGTTTTAATACTTTGCATAATGAAAAGAAAAGTGTTAAACTGGGAGAAGGTGGATTGAATAATGGCAAAATTGCACCAATACCTTTTCAGAGAGGCTTAGACGTTTTTGAAAGATTTGTAAAAACTGCCCGTAATATGGAGGTTCAATCGATTAAAGCTTTTGCTACCAGTGCCATTCGCAGCAGTACAAATGGTCCTGATTTTGTAAAATCTGTTTATAAAAAAACTGGTGTCATGATACAGGTGATTAACGGTGATACAGAAGCACAGTATATTTATAAAGGGGTAAATCTTGCTCTTAATCAATTTGCCAGCTCGGCCCTGATCATGGATATTGGAGGAGGAAGCACTGAATTTATTCTTGCCCAAAACAATAAAGTGATTTGGAAAAGAAGTTTTGATCTTGGTGCTGCCCGACTGCTTGAAATTCTCAAACCAGCCAACCCACTTACAAATGAACAGAAAACCAAACTTATTCAGATTTTTCAGGATGTTCTGGCACCCTTAACAGAAAAAATGAAGGAAATAGAAATTGACACCCTCATTGGTTGCAGTGGATCATTTGAGTCTGTTTCTGATATGATCATGCAACTTAAAGATTCAGAATCACCCTCTGATTCTCCCGTCGTATTGCTTGGTAATTATGATTTTGAAGTTGTTTATAACCAATTGATTAACAGCACAGAGGCGGAAAGGAGAAATATGCCTGGTCTGGTTCATTTCAGGGTAGATACAATTGTTTTTGCTGTTTTGTTTATCAACTATATTAAAAACCTGTTTGGGATTAATCAAATGTATTACTCTTCCTATTCTTTGAAAGAAGGTGTTTTAGCTGACATTATGTTACAGAATATAGCTGTTTAATTTTCAAAATAATTTTTTTACAATATGCAAAAGATACTGGTAATTGATGATGAAAAAAGCATAAGAAACACATTGAAAGATATACTTGAATATGAAAAGTATAATGTAGACTTGGCCGAAGATGGATTTACAGGGGTTGAAATGGCTAAGAAAAATAGTTATGATGTGATTTTATGCGATATTAAAATGCCCGGTATGGATGGTTTGGAAGTTTTGGAGAAACTAATGGAGGATAATCCTGATAATACGGTGGTAATGATAACAGGGCATGGTACCGTTGAAACTGCAGTAGAATCTATCAAAAAAGGGGCATACGACTTTATTTCAAAACCACCAGACATCAATAGAATGCTTATCACATTGAGAAATGCCACAGATAAAACACATCTGATAAAGGAAACCAAAGTTCTTAAAAGAAAAGTAAGTAAAACCTATGATATGATTGGGCAATCAGAAGCACTCAATAATATCAAGTCAATGATTGAAAAGGTAGCTCCTACCGATGCCCGGATATTCATTACAGGACCCAATGGTTCGGGAAAAGAGTTGGTAGCCAGATGGATACATGAACTAAGCCATAGGTCTCAAAATCCATTTGTGGAGGTTAATTGTGCTGCTATTCCTTCCGAATTAATCGAAAGTGAATTGTTTGGACATGAGAAAGGCTCTTTTACTTCGGCAATTAAGCAGAAAAAAGGAAATTTTGAAATTGCAAATGGTGGTACACTTTTTCTGGATGAGATCGGCGACATGAGTCTTGCTGCACAGGCTAAAGTTTTGAGAGCCTTACAGGAAAATAAAATTACGCGTGTGGGTGGCGAAAAAGATATTGATGTAGATGTAAGAGTGGTAGCGGCAACAAACAAAGATATACAGCAAGAAATAAATAAAGGCAATTTCAGAGAAGACCTTTATCACCGGCTAAGTGTAATTTTAATACATGTACCTTCACTCAATGAAAGAATTGATGATATACCCGTTTTGGCTAATCATTTCCTGGAACAAATAACCAATGAACATAAAATGCCTTCCAGGAAATTTGACGAAAGTGCATTGCAGGCATTGCAAAACATCCATTGGACAGGTAATGTCAGAGAACTGAGAAATGTTGTGGAAAGGTTGGCTATACTTTGTGATAAAAATATAACACAAGACGATGTTTTCAATTTTGCGCAGCCTCTCAGCGGTATGAAGCAATAATGTTTTATGATAATATCTGTTTTCGATTGGCTTTCTCTGATTTTTGCAAAAAAAAAGCAATGGATTTATATAAATTCCATTGCTTTTAGTATTTTATGTATTTTTATTTAGAAGATAAAACTTATTTGCAGGTTATTCAGAAAGTATTGATCGTAACCACTGTTTGTGCCCGTTGTGTTTATTGTATTTATGCTGCTGCTGTCCAGTCCATCAAGATAATTGAAAATTGTATTTCTCCATCCAAATTCATATCCTATTCTGATTTTTTTGTTGATCTTGTAAGATATACCCATTCCGATAGGGATTATGGGTTGAACCTGGCTGTAATCCTGGTCTATTTCAAGCATGCTATCGTTTTGGTCAAATACGCTGGCATCACTGAAAAACAATCCAATCCCAACAAACCCCCATATATCGAGTGGGCTTCTGTTTAAAGCTGGAAGAACAAATTCTGTTCGCCCGTAAAATTCAAATATTTCATTGGTAAAACTGTAAGCCTGAAGGTCTGGATTCTCATTGATCAAATTGGCAGGTGCTTGTCCGGATAAACTCAGAAAATCAATTCCCATTTTCATCCCAAACCAATTGTTCATTTTTATTCTTGTGAATAAGCCTCCGTTGAAGTTGTAATTGGAAGAGTGATAATCTACAAATTCAGAAAGTCCTAGCCCTTTATTAGCTCCCAGATCAGTGATTGCATGTGATGTCCCGAATGAGAAGCCCATTTCCCATTCACTTAATCCTTTATGTTGATCATATCGTGAAACTGATAAGGGTGCCTTACGTTTATTCTGCACAGCGCTCATATCGCTTCTCTGGTGATCGTTTGATCTTGTACGTTTTTCAGGAGCTTTACTGTTAGATTCAGGAGCCTTATAATCTTTTCTCCCATATTCATCGGCTGTTAAACTGCTGGATGGGGGTGGGGAATATCTCTCAGGACGCACGCCAGAATGCTTTTTTGATGAACTTGATTTTTCGGCTTTACTTTTTTCTTTGATGCCAAAAATTCGTTGAAAAATATTTCTTTTTGGACCGGGAACTTGTTGTAACACCTGTTGATTGATTAGCAAACTATTCGCAATTTGTTCACTATTGCTGGTGTTGTTTGTTTCCTCAACTATTGCTGCTTGTGCTGGCAATGCGAAAATGCAAAACACGAGTACAAGAAAAAAAAGTGAAAATTTTGCGTTAAACATCTGATATTGGTTTTGGGATGACTGAATGGTTTCTGGTTTGATTTATAAAGCAATTCAATATTAGATTAACTTTGTTTACGAAATAAATCTAAATGGGTTATGCTTATCTGCGATAAAATATTTGATGAATAGTGCAACATTAAAATCATAATTCCACTCAATTTACTTAATTTTACAATATATCAGATAAGTAATTCTGGACCTCTTTTAGTTAATTTCTTTTGCAGCAGTAAATATAATTAAAAAAATCATATTAAAAATAATAAATTTCTATTTTAGTTTTTCCAGATCGTTTATCTGGCTTAGAACCCTATGAATGTGCTCATTTACCTCATAAAAATTTTCAACAAACCATAAATTCACAGTAATATTTGTTGATTTCATTGTTTATTTACATTTTAATAAACATGATTGATGGATTTTGATTTTTTTAAATGCTTTGGTATTATACATTAAACAAAAAACCACAGCTTTTATTATTCAACTGTGGTTTGTTGTTTTCTTTTAGAAAGAAACTTATATATTTATATTTGAAAGATGAACCGAGCCATGACAATACTATTGACACACACGCTGGTGATTAGATTTCGCAGCATGGATAAAATACAAAACCGGAGTTTTAGCGAGCTCCATCTGACCGATTAATCAAATTATGAACAGATGAACAAATCTAAAATCGTACCCTTGATCCAGTGCCCTGCAAGGGGTAAGTGATTATTATTGTTGTAAAATAATAGGCATCATTTCCCTGACTATAGGGGCGGGTAAAACCATCCAGATAGTCAGTGAAAAGTTTTCTGTAACCGATTTCGTATCCCACTTTTATTCCATTAGCAAGCATGTAGTTAATACCAATACCCACGGGTATCGCCGCCTGAATATTGCTATAAGAATCAAATGTAAAATCGTTGGGAATGGGCTCTGGTACCTGTAATTTAGGATTGTGGTAAAATCCGGCGAATCCTAAAAATCCGTAAAAATCCAGGGGAAATTCCTGACTTGATTTTGGAGCATAAACTTCACCAACAACCCCAAGTTCAAAGATATTATTAGTAAAAGCAAAATTCCTCTCTCTTCCGGTTGCCAGGGAGTCGGCACCACTCATCCTTCCATAATTAATTGATCCTCTTACGGCTAAAAGATTATTGAATCTGTATCTTCCAAATCCGCCAAGGTTGAGTCTTGTTGCATTCCATTGAGAATTGAGAAAAGAAGGCTTTTGGTCAACAGAGGTTCCGCTTACTTCTGTTAAGGAAAGTGATGTACCTATATTTCCACCTACTTCCCATCCAAATTCTCCCAGTGCCTGGGTTCGACGGGATGGTAACAGGGGATTACGTGTACCGCCCGGAGGGCGACTGCTGGAAGGTGGGCGAACAGAAGGGCGACGATCCTGAACTGGTGATCTTGACTGACTCTCTGCTTCTAAGGGTATCATTAATAATAATCCAAGTCCGAAAATTAAACTGATAAAAAATTTCATGACTCTTTTCTTTTTTGTAATTAAAATTGGTTTTCTGGAAATTGTGCTTTAAATCTCTGGTATGATGAAAGCTATTTGTATAACAAATGTACTGATTTTTTGGTATCATTTAAACCGTAATTTTACCTAATTTCCAAAGATTATAGGGTTGATTTTTTAAAAAAAATAACCTGAACAACAAACTTTTCACGCGGGGAAATAAGGAAACTAATTTGCGAGAAAAAAATAATACTGTAAAGATATGTTTTTATTTGATTAATTTTGATTTTGTGTTTTTATTTGCTGTCTTATTCTTGTTTACTGAAAAAAAGTTTTGAGTTTTATTTTCGTTTTAGTTAACTATTGATTTGGTTGCAAAAAAAAATCTAAAATGTAACGGGTCATGACAGTAGTATTATCACACACGCTGATGATTAGATTTCGTGGCATGGGCAAAAATACAAAACCGGAGTTTTGGCGAGCTCCATCTGACCTATTTGGTCTTTGAAAGAAAACGCCAAATACTGTGATATTCTCGTTTCTGAATCAATCATTTACGAAAAGTAAACTCCTTAGATTCAGAAACTTCGAAAGCGTTGTCTTTGACGATTTCTTATCAAAGACTCAAAAAACAAGTGTTTTCTTGCTGGCGCTATATAGAAAAATACATTTTAGTTGATTGTTATGCTTGTTAAAGATCAATGAAAATTACCTGTTTTACTGGCCCTTTGGTAATCATATATTTTTATAATTTACGTTTCATTTGAGGTAGGGCTTAATGATGACCGGTAAAATAAAATTTCATATTAATTTAAGCAATCATGAATGGTAAGAGAAATATTTCAGAAAATCCATATAAGATCATGATCGTTGATGATGATCCTTTAGTGGTTCATGTGCTGGAAAGATTACTTTTTGTAAAGAACTATCTGTTTTTTAGCGTAAGCTCGGGTGAAAAAGCATTGGAAGCAGTGAAAGAGATCAAACCCGATCTTGTATTACTTGATATTTTTATGGAAGGCTTAAATGGCTATGATGTTTGCAATCAGTTGAAAAAGGATGGAGAACTAAAACATATTCCGGTTATTTTTTTAACGAGCAATACCTCATCCACTGATATTGTAAAAGGATTCAGAACAGGTGCTGTTGATTATATTCTGAAACCTTTTCAATCTGAAGAATTGATTGCACGTTTGGAGACACATCTTGAACTGAAAACAATGCGCGAAGAGATTAAAAACATAAATCTGGTAAGAACAAAATTCTTCTCCTTATTCACCAATGATCTGAGAGATTTATTTATTGGTGTAAAAGGTGTTACAGGGTTTATTTTTGATGAAGTAAATAAAACCCCTGTAGATGTAAAGGAATTGAAGAATCTGTCCGGAATTTTACTCGATGATAATGAAAAAATTCTTGCTCTTCTCAATAATATCAATCAATGGAATGCCATCGAACTTGGAAATTATGAACTAAGTTTTACTAAAATTGATGTGAATGAAGTTGCTGAAAAAGTAATTTCCGAATTTTCCGGGCATATAAATAAAAAAAATCTTGTGGTTGATTACCAAAATGTAAATGTTTCAGGTATCAACAATGCTAAGAATGCCTTTGAAGATGCTTTTAAAATTATATTTTCAAACGCTCTTAAATATTCTTATCCGAAGGGAAAGATTCTTGTTCGCGCTGAAAGAAAATCTAACATTACCGAACTTCAGGTGAGAGATGAAGGAGTAGGTATGGATAAAGAAGTAATAGAAAATATTTTCAGACTAGATACTCCACACCCTAAAACAATTGGCACAGAAAAAGAAAAAGGCATTGGTTTGGGATTGATCATTTGTCGTTCACTTGTAAGGCAGATGGATGGAAAAATAGATATTTTATCCGCAAGGAATAAAGGAACACTGGTGAAACTTACCATACCTGATTTTGAAAATCAGAAGTGATTTGGCCCAATCATTGTTTAAAGGATTTTAAAATGCTCTTACTTGTCAGGGGTTTGAGCAAAAGGCAAAGTTTCGTTTCTTGCTCTGATTAAATCAAATTTGAATATTTTTATAAATCCAGTTTTAAAATTTTGACCTATGAAAAAATATATTTTGTTTTCAACAGTTCTTTTCATGTTTCTGGTAGCATGCAAAACACAAACTGATCATACAACACAATCCTCTAATAATATTCAACAAATGCCCAGATCTCTACAAAATAATATGTATGCTTTTGATGTTTTCAAAGCTTTGCATCAGCAAAATAGTGGAAACATAATCCTTTCGCCTTTTAGTATTTCTACTGCCCTGGCCATGACTTATGGGGGAGCAAAAGGGGAAACTGCGGAGCAAATGCAGAATACATTGTATTTTAACGAAAACAATGAAACTTTTCATCAGGAGTTTTCTGCCTGGAAAGAACAGATTATGGCATCAGGCAACAAAAATGATCAGTTACAATCTGCCAATTCATTATGGGCACAAAAGGATTTTCATTTTGTAGATGATTTTTTTCAACTTATTGAGCAGTATTATCAATCATCTCTTTATAAGGTGGATTTTAAAAATGGAAATCGGGAAACCATCAGAAATCAGATCAATGACTGGGTTGCAGAAAGAACCAATGATCTGATCGATGAATTAATTACTCCTGGGATACTGCTTGAAGATACTCGTTTGGTATTGATCAATGCTATTTATTTTCTTTCGCAATGGAAAATTGCTTTTGACAGCAGCGCAACACGTGAAGATAAATTTTTTGTTGAAAACGGAAATTCTGTAAAAGTACCCTTTATGTATATGAGAGACGTATTGAATTTTTATGAGAATGAGAAAATGCAGGTGCTTGAAATGGAATATGAAGGATCAGATTTTTCCATGGTGGCTGTTTTGCCTTCCGAAAATAGCAGTATAAAGCAATTGTTGAATCAAACCCAGGGTGAAGATTTCTGGCAGATGCTTGAGAAACTGGAATTGCAGGAGGTGGAGGTTTTGTTCCCTTCTTTCAAAACACGATCCAGATTTGATCTGGAAGACGTTCTCAGTGCTATGGGCATGCCCCTGGCTTTTTCTAATAAAGCAGATTTCTCGGGCATGACTCAGGAAAACGATTTGAAAATTGACAAGGTGATACACGAAGCATACATTGATGTAAATGAACAAGGAACCGAAGCCGCAGCATCTACAGCTGTGACAATGATCAGAAAAACATCCACGATAGATCAGGAACCCATAAAAGTATTTAGAGCTGATCGTCCTTTTATTTATTTTATTAAGGAGAATCAATCCAACACTATATTGTTTCTTGGTAAGGTCAATGATCCCTCACTGACAAATGAATAAACCGCATGAATAGTGGATAAATAGTTCGTGTTTTTTTACGGTTTCATAGTATTTAAATCAAGAAAGTCCTGGCATGAAAAAGCCTCTGAAGTTGGGTTGTTGGTGCCTACTATGATGGTACGATCACCGGCATATTTTCTGATAATATTTTGATACCAGGATATTGATTTTTCATCGAAATTACTGCAAGGTTCATCAAGTATTATCAGTTGGTTTTCACACAATACAGATAAGATTATTTTTACTCTTTGTTTCATGCCTGATGAGAATAATCTTATTGGTTTGTTATGTATTTTTTTTAGTTCAGAAATTCTCACAAGATCATTTACCGTATAGTTCATCACAAAACGCCTGAATTTTTGATGAAACTCAAGCGCCTCTCTGAGGGTAAACTCTTCAATTAGTTCCATGTGCGGAGATGCGTATCCCAGATAGAGGAAAATTTTATCTGATGTGATCTCTGTATTTCCCGATTGCCATCTTATCTTTCCGTAGCTAGGCGTTAGAATCCCGGATATGATTTTTAGCAAGGTGGTTTTTCCACTTCCATTATTGCCTATTACTCCATAATGAGAACCAGGTTTTATCTCAAGGTAGATATCTTGAAAAATTTTATTGTAACCGAATTTTTGTCCAACTTTTTCAAGGATTATCTTCATATCGATAGAGTTTTCCAAATCTGATCAATCCTTTGCAGGGAAAAAACAAGATGAAGTATTTTCTGATGATGATTTAATTTTTAATCTTAGAGTCCACACCGAAAACAAGTTTTCGGCAAATCTGTGTTTATTTTTCGTTTTTAAAACCACTGATTATCAGTATTTAGCATCTGTGAAAATCTGTGTAATCTGTGGATAATTTACTTTTCAGAGTGGACTCATCTTACAAATTATATAAAATTGCAATTATTCTATTTATAGTTAGCCAGAAGGGATTAAAAGTTTAAAAAATGCAACAATTATGCATGAAATTTGCAGTTGCAAATAAAAAAAGCAGAACGCAGAATGAACTGATTTTTTTTTGATAAGGGAGTTATCTGGGTTCCTGAAAGGCATATCCTTTCATGATGCCTCTGGCAGAATTGTTAATAAAAGAAATGATTTCGTCTCTTTCGGGTGTTGCTGGCATTTCTGTTTCAATGATGGCAACAGATTGAGAAACATTCATTCTTTTCAAATAAATGATTCTGTATATTTCTTGTATTTCGTTGATTTTTTCGCTTGAAAATCCCCTTCTTCGTAATCCTATTGAATTAACTCCAACGAAAGAAAGAGGGTCTCTTGCTGCTTTGGTATAAGGTGGTACATCCTTCCTAACTAATGATCCGCCTGAGATCATAACATGTTGCCCGATGGTTACAAATTGGTGAACAGCTGTTAATCCTCCAACAATAGCATAATCCTGAATAGTAATATGCCCGGCCAAAGTAGCGGCATTGGCAAGGATACAATTATTGCCAACAATACAGTCGTGTGCTACATGCACATAAGCCATGAGCAAACAGTTTTGGCCGATTTCGGTTTTATAGTTGGCTTTGGTTCCACGGTTTATCGTTACAAACTCTCTTATAGTTGTATCATTACCTACTTCTACGATGGTTTCTTCACCAGCATATTTCAGGTCCTGGGGAATGGCTGAAATCACAGCACCAGGAAAAATTTTACAGTTCTTACCAATACGTGCACCTTCCATAATTGTAACATTGGATCCAATCCAGGTTCCTTCGCCAATCTCAACATTTTTATGGATGGTTACAAAAGGCTCAATAACAACGTTTCGCGCTATTTTTGCCTGTGGATGTACATATGCTAAGGGTTGATTCATTTTTGTTTTATATTTGATTATTGCTGTCAAGACTTTTACTGCCTGTTTTACAGGGTTTGCTCATAGATACAATTAGTCTACCTTGTGAATATGTTAATTACTCTTTCTTCTTAACTATTTGTGCCATTAATTCTGATTCCATTACAACCTTTGATCCTACATATCCCACACAACGCATATGGCATATTCCTCTCCTTACCGGAGAAATAAGGCTGCACTTTAGTATAAGCGTGTCTCCGGGTATTACTTTTTGTTTAAATTTAACATTATCGATTTTCAAAAAGTAAGTACTGTAATTTTCCGGGTCGGGAACAGTTGATAGTATTAAAATACCACCTGTTTGCGCCATGGCTTCTATCTGAAGAACTCCCGGCATGACTGGCTCATTGGGAAAATGACCCACAAAGAAAGATTCGTTTATGGTTACGTTTTTAATACCTACCACTTGCGATTCAGAAATTTCTATGATTTTGTCTACCAGTAAAAAAGGATATCTGTGTGGCAACATCCTCTTAATATCATTGATAGTGTATACTGGTTCTTTATCTGGGTTATGATGGGGAATCTGCTGTTCGGCAATCCTTCTTTTAATCAGTTTCTTGATCTCTTTGGCAAATTTTACATTGGAAGCGTGACCGGGTTTTTTGCCAATTACATGTCCTTTGATGCGTTTGCCTGCTAACGTGAGGTCGCCAATAATATCCAGTAGCTTATGTCTTGCAGGCTCATTTTCAAAATAAGGCTCCAGATTATTGAGTATTCCCTCTGTCCTGACTGCTACAGATGGTTTGTTGAAAAGTTGTGCCAATCTGTCTAACTCTTCCTGTTTAACCGGGCGATCAACAAAAACAATGGCATTGCTAAGATCTCCTCCCTTGATAAGGTTTTTTTCCAAAAGGTATTCGAGTTCGTGCAAAAACACAAAAGTTCGGCAAGATGAGATTTCTTCCTGAAAATCAACCAAATCATCAAGCGTGGCATATTGCGATCCTAATACCTTGGAACTATAGTCAATCATACACGAAATACGATATTTTTCGGATGGAACCAAAAGGAATTCACAGTCTTTTTTTTCGTCATAAAACCTGAGGGTTTCTTTCACTTCAAAGTATTCACGAGGCATTTCCTGCTCCTTTATTCCTGTTTCTTTAATGGATTCGGTATAAGACTTGCTGCTTCCGTCCATAATAGGCATCTCCAGGCAATCGACCTCTATAATTATGTTGTCAATATCCATTCCTGTAATAGCTGCAAGCACATGCTCAACAGTCATGATTTTTATCCCTTCTTTTTCTATTGTAGTACCTCTGGAAGTGTCAACTACATAATCTGCATCTGCTTCAATATAAACTTTTTCTTCGGTATCCGTTCGCAAAAAGCGAATTCCTGTATTTTCGGCAGCTGGCTTAAATTCTACAGTCACATTTTGACCGGTATGTAAACCAACTCCCGAGATTTTTACATTACCGGCAATTGTTTTTTGTTTTTCAATCATTGTTATGTTTTGATTTATTTTGAACCCAATGTGTTCGCCACTAAACTAAATTTCCTTGTGATTAGAGCAAACTTTAAACTCCCTCCAGGAAAGGGGGGGTATCTTATGGATTTATTACAAATTTTTATAGGATGAACCGGGCAATGCCAATAATTAATATTGACAAACACGCATATGATTATATTTTGGCAACACAGCAATAAGTATAAAACCATATATAGTTGACCATCTCAAAATGACATGGTAAATCAAATTATTATCAGATTAAAAGACGGACATTATTCTATTGCCCAACTGTGTATTAAAAAAACCCCGCAAAGATAGGATTTTTATTTATTTTTCCTTGATCGAATTTTCAATCTTCTCTAATCGGCGAATGATTTTTTCGAAATTCCGGAAATGAATATATGCTTTAATGTATTTGTCGTGATCAAATGCAGGAGCACCCATGATTATTTTTTTATTTCTTACATTGGAAGACAACCCGGATTGAGCGGCTATTTTTACTTCGTCGCCCACATTAATATGCCCACTTATGCCTACCTGTCCTCCTATCATGCAATTCTTACCTATTTTGCTCGAGCCGGCAATGCCTGTTTGGGCTGCTATTACTGTATTTTCTCCTATCACAACATTGTGGGCAACCTGAATAAGATTATCAAGCTTTACCCCTTTTTTTATTAATGTTGATCCCATGGTAGCACGGTCTATAGTTGTATTAGCACCTATTTCTACATGGTCTTCAAGTATTACATTCCCGATTTGAGCAATTTTCATGTAATTGTTGTCGCTTTGGGGCGCAAAACCAAACCCATCGGCACCGATAACCGCTCCCGAGTGAATATTGCAATTTTTACCTATGAAGCAATTAGCATAGATTTTAACACCTGCATTGATGATCGTATCGTCTCCAATCTCAACATTGTCGCCTATATAACAATTAGGATAAATCTTCGCATTGTTTCCTATTTTTACATTTTCACCTATTACTGAAAATTCACCTATATAGATATCTTTTCCAATAACAGCACTTTGAGATATGGACGACAATTCTGAAACACCTTTTTTCTGCGGTAGACTTTGATGGTAAAGATTTAATAATTGTGCAAGTGATTCATATGCGTTTTCAACCCTTATCAGTGTCGTTTTTAGTGTTTTTTCAGGTATGAAATCTTTGTTTACCAACACAATAGAAGCCCCCGTATTGTAAATATACGGAGCGTAAGCCGGATTAGACAGAAAGGTTAAACTTCCCTTTCCGGCTTCTTCTATTTTGGATATGGTATGAACGGTGACTTCAGGGTTGCCTTCAATCTCTCCCTTTAGAAAAGCGGCAATTTGCTGGGCTTTAAATTCCATTATTAGATCTATTTCTGTTTTGAAATTTTTAAAACAACATGTTTGTTAAAACAGCTACTGAAAATGTTTGCTAAATTATAAAATATGTGTTGATTTAAACACATTTTATTCATTTGTTTATATTTTTATTATGCAAAAAAAATTTTTACGTCATTTTTACTCAACAAGATTGCAATAATAAGAAAGATTATTAAATTGTGATTTCTATAATACAACCTTACCTTAGTTGGTGTATGCCGGAATATTTTTATACTTTGGTTTAAAAATTTGTAATTTCTTTTGGATAGCAAAGAAAATATTTTTTCACTGGGTTAGATAAAACTCTGATATTTAATTGATCTGATATTTCTGCGAGGTCTTTTACTGTTCCATCTTTTTGCAAAATCCATATGTTACCAACACCGGGGTCATAAGCATTGTTTTGTGTTATTCCCGAAATAACATGGTAACGGGTTTCTTTATATGTCAAATCAAATTTTTCAGATACTTTATGCCTTATTTCCTCGATGGTTTTTTTTTCAAAAGCATCTTTCTGTATATCTATATGAAATAATCTCCGGTTGATAAGCCGTGTACAAAGGTCTGAAAGGATGTAATCAGGATGTTTCATCCAGATTTTTATGGAAGTCAAAATATCCTGATCGTCTATATCGGCATAGTAGTCAAGTAAATGAGGATTCTCGACAAAACTCTTGTACCGAATCCCGTTGTCGAAGAAAATTTTCTTCATTGACGTAGTGCAGAAAAAATTATCGTCCATTTGATAAACCTCCCTTGCGCGTTTCATGATATTGATCAGCAAATGTTCTGCTGCCAATACAGTTTTATGCAAATAAACCTGCCAGTACATCAAGCGTCGGGCTATGATAAATTTTTCCAGTGAATAAATTCCTTTTTGGTCGGTTACCAGCATATCATTACTCACGTTAAGAGTCTTGATAATACGGTCGTAACTTACTACTCCTTCTGATACACCAGAGAAAAAACTATCGCGTATCAGGTAATCCAAGCGATCCATATCCAGTTGACCGCTTACGAGTTGGTGTAGAAATTTTTTAGGATAGTCTCCTGTGAAAATGCGTATGGAAAGTTCAATCTTCTCTGGATCAAGAGGCACAAGTTTTTTCATGAAAAGCAAACTAAGTTTCTCATGGTCAGCATCTTTGATTAATACCTTTTCCAGTGCATGGGAAAAGGGTCCATGACCCAGATCGTGCATCAGGATCGCTAAAACGGAAGACTCTGCTTCTTGCTCTGATATTTCGACTCCCTTGGATCGTAAAATATCTATAGAGAGTGTCATCAGATGCATTGCCCCCAAAGCGTGCTGAAAACGGGTGTGATTAGCGCCGGGATAAACCATACTGGTAAGACCCAGTTGTTTGATGTTGCGTAATCGCTGAAAATACCTGTTCTCAACAATATCGAATACAAGCGGATACGGAATATTGATAAAACCATATACCGGATCATTGAATATCTTCAGCTTATTTGCCATTTACATATGGTTTTGGTGAGTTTATTTGTTGCTCGATATGATGAAATAATGCAAACCTACTACTAATTTTAATCCAATCAACTGATTTTTTAACAATGGGTAATAAAAAAGACTTTACAACAGCAAATCCGAAATTCTATTAAACTTAACGTTATTGTAAATCATGTTGCTTGAATAGCTTATTATTCAATCTAATCAGTTGTTTTTGCCTGATCAGAAAACGCATTAAAATACGTTTCACCAGGATGGTTTATTGGTTTATATTCGTTATATTTGTTGTCATACACAATTCATGGTCTGATAAATCCAATATTTTCTATTTGATATTGTAATAAAGGAGTGATTGACAGGGAAAACACTGATAATTATTCGTACTAGATTATTAGTTCAAAGAAGGTATTGCCAGAATGCAAATGGATGTTGGAAAACAGATGATAAGTCAACGATTTTTAAAAAAAGATTTCACTTATGAGTATAAAAATATTATGGGCAGACGATGAGATTGATCTTTTGAAACCCCACATCATTTTCCTGGAAGAAAAAGGATATGAGGTTACCTTGGCTAAAAGCGGCGATGAAGCGCTTGATAAAATATATGCAGATAGTTTTGATATTGTTTTTTTAGATGAAAACATGCCAGGATTGTCAGGACTGGAAACATTGTCTGATATTAAGAGTAAACAACCTGGTTTGCCGGTAGTTATGATCACAAAAAGCGAAGAAGAATCGATCATGAATGAAGCTATCGGTAGCAACATATCTGATTACCTGATTAAACCAGTAAACCCCAATCAGATTTTGCTGTCAATAAAAAAAAATTTAGAAAATAAAAAGTTGATCAGCGAGAAAACCAACATGGGATATCAGCAGGAATTCAAGCAGCTAAGCATAGATATCAGCAACAAACCGGATATTGACGAATGGGAAAACATTTACCGGAAAATGATTTATTGGGAGTTGGAACTTGACAAAACCCAGGATCAGGGTTTGAAAGAGATTCTTAAAATGCAAAAATCTGAAGCAAATACTGTTTTTTACAAATTTGTTACAGAAAATTACAGAAATTGGCTGAGTGGAAATACTGAGCATCGTCCAATACTTTCTCATATTGTTTTTCGTGAAAAGGTTGCACCTTTGCTTAAAAACAACGAAAAATATTTTCTGATTCTGGTGGATAATTTGCGCTTCGATCAGTGGAAGATCATCCAACCTACTATTGAGAATTATTACCGGGTTGTAAATGAGGAAATTGTGTATAGTATTTTGCCCACCGCCACACAGTATTCCCGCAATGCTCTTTTTGCCGGTTTGATGCCTTCCGAAATTGAAAAAAGGTTTCCTCAATACTGGATAGGAGAGGGCGATGAAGGCACCCGCAATCAATATGAACATGAACTTCTGAGTGAACAAATGAAACGTATTGGGTCTAATATCCCTTTTCATTATCATAAAATACTAAATCTTACCGCAGGGAAAAAACTACTTGAAACCCTGAATAATTATCTTAATAAAGACTTAAATGTTTTGATATACAATTTTGTAGATATGCTTTCGCATGCACGCACAGACATGGAGGTGATCAAGGAATTGGCCGATGATGAAACAGCTTACCGTTCGCTGACGCTATCCTGGTTTGCACACTCACCATTATTTGAGATCGTTAGATTTTTACACGAAAAAAATATCAATATTATCTTAACCACTGATCACGGGTCTATCAAAGTTTCATCACCAACAAAAGTGGTTGGGGATAAAAATACAAATACAAACCTGAGATACAAAACAGGCAGAAATTTACAGTACAATGCCAGCGAGGTTTTTGAAGCCAGAAATCCCAGAGATATATTTCTTCCTCGTACCAATTTGAGCTCCAGTTATATTTTTGCCAAAGAAGATCATTTTTTTGCTTATCCCAATAATTTTAATTATTATGTTAACTATTATAAAAACAGTTTTCAACACGGCGGTATATCACTTGAGGAGATGTTATTGCCCTTTGTAGTGCTGAAAGCAAAATAAAAGTATGATTTCAGAAATCTTTTATGAAAAGCAGATACCTCTTGTTGCCCAAAAACTACTTAATACTTTCCCCAGGAAAAGAGTTTTTGCATTTTATGGTGAAATGGGTTCTGGCAAAACAACCCTAATAAAAGGCATTTGCAATTATTTGGGTGTGTCAGATACGGTTACAAGCCCAACTTTTTCTATTGTAAATGAATACCACACCTTTGAGGGGTCTGTTGTTTACCATTTCGATTTTTACAGAATTAATAAAATGGAAGAAGCATTGGATATGGGGTATGAAGAGTATTTTTTTAGTGGCAACTATTGTTTTATAGAATGGCCAGAAAAAATTGAAAACCTTTTGCCCAGGGATTGTCAGAAGTTGTATATCTATGAATACGACAAAAAACGGCAATTAAAAAGTGAAGAATAAAAAAAGCATAATAAAATAACCAGTTATGAATCAAAGAAGTCAGGAGTATATGTTTTTCAGCTCGTCGGGCAAATTGCTTCCTCAGGAAGAAACACTGGAAGTGAGGAAAAGAAAGAACCCATTGACTATTGGAATCCCAAGAGAAACTAGTTTGCAGGAAAAAAGAATTCCACTGGCTCCCGAAGGGGTAAATATTTTAACCCAAAACGGACACAAAGTGCTCATAGAAAAAGATGCTGGTGTTGATGCCCATTTTTCTGATCAGGAATACAGTGAAGCCGGTGGAGAGATCGTATACGATAAGAAAGATGTTTTTAAAGCCAACACTATTCTTAAGATCGCACCCCTTACATCAGCAGAAATCAAACTGATGAATCCGGGGCAAACACTTATCTCTACCATTACCTTACCGGTGCAGTCGCAAGGTTATTTCAAATCTTTGATGGCAAAAAAAATCAATGCAGTAGCTTTTGAACTCATCAAGGATAAAACCAATACATTCCCTTTGGTGAGGAGTATGAGCGAAATTGCAGGGAATACTTCTATTTTGATTGCTGCTGAGTATTTATCTGATAAAAAATATGGAAAAGGACGCATGTTTGGAGGATTTTCAGGGATTACCCCAACTGAGGTGATCATTATTGGTGCCGGAACCGTGGGAGAATTTGCTGTAAGAGCTGCTATGGGACTGGGTGCTATGGTAAAAGTATTTGATAATTCTATTTACAGACTGCGAAGACTGCAAAACAATTTAAATACAAGAATATTTACAAGTATTATTCAACCAAAAGTACTTGTAAAAGCATTGAAAACCGCCGATGTAGTGATTGGTGCTATTCACTCCCCGGGCGGAAGGGCACCTGTTGTGGTAGACCAAACCATGGTGCAGCAAATGAAATACGGGTCAATTATTATTGATGTAAGTATTGATCAAGGGGGTTGTGTGGAAACTTCACACGTAACTAATCACGATGAACCGGTATTTGTAAAACATGATGTTACACATTACTGCATCCCAAATATTGCCTCCAGGGTGCCGCATACTGCATCATATGCCATTAGTAATTTTTTTGTGCCAGTATTGCTCAATATTGGTGAATCCGGAGGAATTGTAAATCTACTGCAAAAGGATAACGGAATCCGGCAGGGTGTTTATCTTTTCAATGGCACTCTTACCAATCAATACATTGGCGAACATTTTAATCTTCCACACCAGGATATTGAATTGTTGATTGCTTCCTATCAATAGCAAAACGATCTAAAAGGAGGCAAATACAGGGTTAATTATTCATTCATTACACCAAGAAATATCTGGCTTGTTTTGGTTGATTTACACCGTTATACAACCTTCGGAAGCAGATGCAACAAGTTGACGATACTTTTTCAGCATACCGCCAGGTGCTTCCTTTTCGGGTTTTTTCCATTGCTTCCTTCGTTTCTCTGTCTCTTCTTCTGTTATTTCAACATCTATGCGGTTTTTCGTGATGTCTATAGTTATCATATCTCCGTTTTTCAGCAAACCGATCATGCCTCCCTCATAGGCTTCGGGGGTAATATGTCCTACCACAAATCCATGAGATCCACCTGAAAATCTACCATCGGTTATCAGGGCTACTTTTTTGCCCAGTCCTGCTCCCATTACTGCACCCGTAGGTTTGAGCATTTCAGGCATGCCGGGACCTCCTTTAGGACCATTGTTGCGTATCACAATCACATCGCCGGGCTGTACTATTGATCTGATTCCTTCTGTGGCGGTATGTTCATCTTCGAAAATCCTTGCCGGACCTCTGAAGATTTCGCCTTCTTTGCCTGTAATTTTTGCCACCGCACCTTTCTCGGCCAGATTTCCGTAAAGGATTTGAATGTGTCCGGTTTTTTTGATAGGCGCTGAAAAAGGGAAAATAATTTTTTGCCCTTTTTCCAGATCGGGTACCGCTTCAAGATTTTCTCCTATAGTTTTACCGGTAACAGAAAGGCAGTTGCCATCAATCATATTCTCTTTTAGTAAATGTTTCATTACAGAGGGAATTCCTCCTTTTTCATGCAGGTCTTCCATCAGGTACTTACCACTGGGTTTGAGGTCGGCAATAAAAGGAACCCGGTTACTAATGGTTTGAAAATCGTCAATGGTAAGGTTAATATTTACTGCTTTTGCCATAGCCAGCAGATGTATCACTGCGTTGGTAGATCCACCAAGTGCCATAATGAGAGTAATAGCATTTTCGAAAGACTTGCGTGTCATGATATCACGGGGTTTGATATCTTTTTCAAGAATATTTTTAATAGATTGTGCCAGCATCTCTGGTTCCTTTTGTTTTTGCCAACTTACAGCAGGATTAGAGGAAGAGTATGGTAAGCTAAGACCCATACATTCAATAGAAGCCGCCATGGTATTTGCGGTATACATTCCTCCGCAGGCACCTGCTCCGGGTATGCTGTTTTGGATAATGCCTTTATAATCTTCATCTGAGATATTGCCTTTCATCCTCTCTCCATAAGCTTCAAAAGCAGAAACAATATTCAGATCCTGTTCTTTCCAACTCCCTTTTTTTACTGTACCTCCATACATCATGATCGCAGGGCGATTGAGCCTGGCCATAGCTATGATGGCGCCAGGCATGTTTTTGTCGCACCCCACAATAGGTATCACCGCATCATAGAACTGCGCGCTCACAACTGTTTCTATAGAATCGGCAATGATCTCGCGCGATGGCAGAGAGTATTTCATCCCTTCTGTACCATTGGTAATTCCGTCACTCACACCAATGGTGTGAAAAATCAGCCCATAAAGTTCAGGGTGTTGATCTACATGTTTTTTTACCAAACTTGCCAGATCATTCAGGTGCATATTACATGGATTTCCCTGGAATCCGGTGCTTGCAATGCCTACCTGTGCTTTTCTCTGATCTTTTTCGCTCATGCCTATAGCATAAAGCATGGCTTGTGCGGCAGGCAAACTATCATCCTGCGTTATCAGTTTACTGTATTTGTTGATTGTTTTCATAATTCGAAAAATGATGGAAATAAGTATTGCTTTTTTTTGATAAGCGGTAATTTCAACGATGAATTTAACAATCTGTTTAAGGGTTTGTTTGGCTAATACTTCTGTTTTTTTGTGGATTGTGTTGATAAACAATTTGATAAGGTATTGGGGAGAAAAACAAAAGACGGGCTGTTTAGAAACAAAAAAACCTGCAGGAAGTGCAGGTTTTTGTGACTTGGCTGGGGTTCGAACCCAGGACCCCATCCTTAAAAGGGATGTG
>CAYPFV010000024.1:0-30098 GCA_964410015.1 uncultured Bacteroidales bacterium | reverse complement strand
TTTCCCCGGTTTAGTTATTTTAATAACAGCAATTTCATCTTCCATATCCAAAGTTTCCCTGATTCGGGCCTCTGCCCATGCGTTGGCCGGGTCTGTTATACCCTTTTTGATTTGATGAACGATTCCGCATATAAGGTCTGCTATCAAATACAGCACGTTGTTCAGGAGTCAGTATCTTACGGACAGACTGCCTGTGTTGCTCTAAGCTTTTCAGATGATCTGCCCTGAGTGAAGTCATTTGATCAATGATACCATTGATTTTATTCATATCAGCGTTTTCGGCAATACTCAAGGAGCGTTTCTGAGCGCGCAACTCATCCATCTTTGCTCTGTGTTCAATAGATTCCTGCAAACGTTCCGCTCTTAATTCACTTATTTTATTTTCCTGCTCTTGTGTTAGTTCTGGTAAATTGATGCAGTTAGATTGTTGTGCACCTCTGTTATTTCTTTGTGCGGATATCTGTAATGAAAAAAACAGGGCAAAAATCAAGATTAAATACTTTTGTGCTTTCATAACTTAAATTTTAAATAATTCAATGAATAAAAATTGGTTTCTTGGTCTATTGGATGAAAAAAGTTATGAAAGGTTTAAAAATGAAGCGTAAAAATATTTAATTTTTTTCGTTGATAAATTTCTCTAAAGTTTGGGCAGAAAAATATTTTTTGAACTGAACAGTAAGATCACTGACCATGCCTCCCATCAAACATTTGTTAAAAGGGCATACATGTCTGTCGAGAGGGCATTCGGGTATCTCTATAGTACCTTCTATAGCTTCATAAATATCAAGCAGAGTGATGTTTTTGGGGTCAACATTGAGTACAAACCCGCCACTGGGGCCTCTTACGGATTTCAGAAATCTTTTTTTGGTAAGCACCTGCATAACTTTTGCAAGATGGTTTTTGGAAGCCCCAATTTCAGAGGCAATATTATTTACATTTACATGTGTATCTGCCTGTGCAACAAACACCATAGCATGTATTGCAATAGAAGCAGCCTCCGATAAATGAACAATTTTAGACATAAAAAACAAATAAATTGATAAGAAAATCCTTAAAGGATATTTTATTATATTGAGATGCGATAAAAACCAGAGAAAAATAAATTCCTGTTGTTTCAGAAAATCATTTTTCTTACCACAACCTGATCCAGGGCATGCAGATCATTCTCCAGTCTGAGACATTCTTCCTTATCTCCCATCAATTCCAGAATAATAAGTCCGGCATTCTCTTTTCCGGGCAAATCAATTTCATTGATGCCCAGCCGTGTTTTGATGGTACATCCGTATTTTGTAAATATATTCTGCAATTCTTGTGCTTTGTGTTCTTTATTTTCTACTACCAGACCCAGAATTGTAAGTTGATCCATAATATATATGATTAAAAATACTAAATTTCTTTTTATCCATTGGTATGATGGTTATGCTCCCCAAATTGCATTTTTTGTATTTCAACCCCACCAATTTCAGTAATTTCTTTTTCCAAAGCATCCCATTTATGTTTATCTCCTTTAAGAACGACTAAAATAGTACCTAACCTGCTGCATACATTCTCTGATAATTCATGAAATCCGAGTCTGGTTTTAATGATATCAGCATAGCGTGTAAGTACCTTTTGTGTTCTGCCGGCTTCTTTGATGCGGTCATAGACCATAATTCCTAAAATTCTGGTTGAATACATACGATACAATTTTGTTTTAAAAATACAGATCTCTGCTTCCTTCTTTGATAAGTTTTATTTTTTCCTTTAATTTTTTCACATCGTGATGATTTTCAAGATCACGGATTTTGGCATTAATTAGGTCGTACCCTTTTGTTTTGGTTTCCTGAGGTGCATAATCTTCGAGATATTCTGCCAGTGTAAGCAAAGCATTTGGAGAACAAAACCGTTTGATGAATCCAGGTACAGAAAACTCCATAAAATGCTCTCCGGTTCGTCCCAAACGATAGCATGCTGTGCAAAAGGAGGGAATATATCCGGTTCTGATCAGTTCGTCCATGATCTCGTTGAGCGACCGGTTGTCGTTGATCTGAAACTGTCCGGAGGTAAGATCATTGGTACTTTTTCCCTTAGAATATCCCCCCAGATCGAGATTGGTGCCTCCATCAATCTGTGAAACTCCAAAGCGAAGTACCTGATCGCGAATGTGTTTTGGTTCACGAGCGGTAAGGATCATACCTGTGTAAGGTACGGCAAGGCGCAAAATGGAAACTAATCTTACAAAATCTTCATCAGACACAAGATTTTTCTTATCGATGTTTAACGATAGCGCGTTTTGAACCCGTGGAAAGCTGATGGTATGTGGTCCTACATTATAAACCGCTTCGAAATGATTTACATGCCTTACCAAGCCCAATACCTCAAATTTCCAATCGTATAAACCAAACAAAGCTCCAATTCCCACATCGTCGATACTTGCTTCCTGTGCTCTGTCAAGGGAGGTAAGTCTCCAGTCATAATTTCGTTTAATACCTCCCAGGTGCACATTCGAATAGGTAGGTTGATGATATGTTTCCTGAAAGATCTGATATGTACCTATACCTGCATCTTTTATGGTGCGAAAACCGGGAATATCGAAGGGAGCAGCATTGATGTTCACACGTCTGATCTCTCCATGATTATGCTTGACGCTGTAAACAGTCTCAACAGTTTCGGCAATAAACTCAGCAGAATATTTGGGATGCTCACCATAAACGAGTATAAGTCTTTTGTGTCCCTGGTCAATCAATGCAGTAGTTTCACGGATCAGTTCCTCGTGGCCAAGTGTAATACGCTTCATCTGTTTGTTTTCGACACGAAACCCGCAGTACTGGCAGTTATTTGTGCACAAATCACCCACATAAAGAGGAGCAAACAAAACGATACGTTCGCCATAAACTTTCTCTTTCAGCGTTCTGGCACCTTCTTTTATCTCCTCAATCAGCTCAGGGTCTTCAGCATTGAGCAACACAGCGGTTTCTTCAAGCGACAACCGTTTTTTATCTAAAGATGCTTTGATGATTTCCCTTACCCGTTCTTTATCCGGATGTGTATTGGCAATAAATCCTTCAATTTCCTCCGGGTCGATAAAGGGTTTCATCCTTCGATCTTTAATGCTGTAACTTTCAGGATAATATATCATAATAGAAGTATTTCGGTAATTGAATTACAAAAATACATAAATTTTGTGAGCTGAAGGATAGAAACTCTCGCCAAAAGGGAATTTTAGTGAGAAAAAATGGTAAGACCGTCGTATGCAAGAAAGACATTTTCGGGCAAAGTTTCCTGAACTTTATCATGCAAACCCATAAAGTGACTCATATGTGTGATGTATGCCTTTTGGGGTTGGATTTGATGAATAATCTCAACCGCTTCATCAAGAGAAAAATGAGAGATATGCTTAGATTTTCTTAATGCATTTATAACCAAAACATCTGTTCCTTTTAATTTTTCTTTTTCTGGTTCCGAAATATAATTAGCATCTGTTACATAAGAGAAATTCCCGATACGAAAACCTAAAACAGCTAATTTATGGTGCCAAACTTCTAAAGGTTTTATCTCTATATCACCAACAGTAAAATTTTGATTATTAATAACATGGAAATCAAGTTGGGGGGCAGCAAAGAATCTTTTTTCTGTAAAAATATAAGGGAATTCTCTACGGATAGAATTAACAACTTCCTTACTTGCGTATATGTCAACACTTTTATTCAAAACATAATTAAAAGCCCTCACATCATCGAGCCCGGCAATATGATCGCGGTGACCGTGAGTGAAAATGATGGCAGCAATATCTTCTACCTGCTCTCTAATCATTTGATATCTGAAATCAGGGCCACAATCGATCACCAGATTTTTTTTGTTTACTTTCACCAGTACCGAAGTGCGCAGGCGGTGGTCTTTTTTATTATCGCTTTTGCAAACCTCACAATCGCATGCCACAACAGGAACACCGGTTGAAGTGCCTGTACCCAGAAAAACAACTTCGATTGGAGGTTTTTTTATCATAAATACTCATTTTCTATATTTATATCCTCTTTTTTTTATCAGAGAATGAGATTGCCTTCTTCTATTTCACACTGTTCTTTCGCTTTGTCTTTTGGGTCATCATTCAGGTTTAATACAACAACTCTTCAACTTCCTCTTTGGTTTCTGCAATTTCGTTTTTAAAAAATTCATCATAAATGCTTACGGCTTTTTCGCCACGCATTTTTTTATGAAAGTAAAGGGTGGCATTTAACATGTTCAGGTTTGTTTTGTCGAACAGTAAAACCGTATCAACACTTTTGCTCTGGCCAAGCTCATGGATGATAGTCATAGATTTCATAAATTTTCCCTCCAACAAGATATTTGTAGCATACATTCCATTAGGTGGTATGAGTTTTTCTTCTTCTTTGATTTTTATGGTAAAAAAAATCATATTCTGAATTTCGGTGAAGTTGTGTGATTTAGAAAAATTTCCATGAATGATATACTGGTGATCCAGATATGCATTGGCTCGCATAATATTTCCCTGCATCAGTGCTTTTCTGATTTTGGTAGAGCTTACAGTTTCATTTTCAATATCTTTCAGTGGAATTTCTTCTACTCCGAAATTCAGTTTTTTACTCAAATCATGCAGGTAGGCATAGTCTCCCGATCTGTTATGTCCAAAATGATGATTTTTTCCAACGATGATAATTTTAGCATTCAACTGTTTAATCAGAATGTCGGCAATAAATTCAATGGATGTGGTTTTAGAGAACTTTTGGGTAAAAGGTATAATGATCAGGTTATGCAGACCTGTTTTGGAAAGCAGATCAATTTTTTCTTCTTGGGAATTGATGAGTTTCAGGTCTTTTTGTTCGGGGTATAAAACTTTTCGGGGATGTGGATGAAAAGTAACCAGTGTTGATTCTCCCTGAATGCCTGCGGCCAGTTCTTTCATTCTTTTGATAATCATTTTGTGGCCAATATGAACACCATCAAACGAACCGGTTGTAACGACAGTGTTATTTACTTTTCCCTCCGCCTCAGAGATATCATAAAAAACATTCATAGGTTTTATTTGATTTTTAAATGCCTGATACATCTTCATTGTTGTCCTTTAACATTTCACTAACTCTTGCTTCAGATGGAATTAAACACAGTTTGGCGTCAGATTAAAATGGAAACAGGATTATTTTCTGATAATGAATAGAAAAAATTATAATTATTTTATCTTATTTCACTTTACTTCGTCTTCATGTTTTTGTTTTACCAAAAAAGCCAATTTTTCGAGAGAAGTAATGATGTCATATTCTTCAAGGAATACCCCTTCGGGCACATTAAGCGGAACAGATGTATAGTTTAGTAAACCTTTTACACCAGCTTCCCATGCTTCTTTGGCAACTTCATGTGTAGCTCCGGGAGCAACAGTTAAGATAGCAATATGAATATTATGCTCGGGAATTTTTTCTTTGAGTTGGTTTACATGATAGCAGGGAATACCCGAGATGACCCTGTTGGTTTTTTGGATATCATTATCGAAGGCAGCAACAATTGATAACCGTTCTCTTTTACCAGAAAAATAACTGGTAATTGCTCGCCCAAGATTTCCCATACCAATAATAGCCACCTGTTGTGGTTTTTCACTGTCAATGATTTGTCCTATCAGCTCTACCAAATCTTTAACGATATAGCCCTTACTCTGACTACCGGAATATCCGATAAGCATAAGATCGCGCCTGACCTGCACAGAGGTAAGATTCATGATCTTTGCCAATTCGTGAGAATATATATTTTTTTTACCCTGATCGATGTGATTGAATAAAATACGCCTGTATTGACTAAGTCTTTCAATAGTTTTCCCGGGCAAATCTTTCATATTTTTGTTATTCATTGTTTAAAGTATAAGTTTGAGGACAATATTGTATCTGTTCATTTTTTTCTTTCATGGTTGTTTTATGATAAGTGGTGGTTAGGCATTTTACAGATAATAAACTTTCTTAAGGATGTAAAATTATTAAGTTTGATAAAAAACTTTCAATTCATTCGAAAATAGAAAACGTAAATTTTTGATGCATCGAAATTTCTTTTATCATCTAATAATTTGATTAAACTGGTATGATGGAATCTCCATTTCACTGATTATTATATCATTATTTTTGTGTGTTTAATATCGTATAGAAGTTTCATCAAATGATAAAATCATATTTATCAAATTTGTCAAATAAATACTTATAACTCTTCAGTCTCCACGGATCCAGAGACATAAATTTCCTGAGGAAATGTTACAGTAAAAGTGCTTCCTTCTCCGGGAATGCTGTCCACAATAATTTTAGCATTATAAAGGTCAACAATTTTTTTTACGATAGAAAGTCCTAAACCCGTTCCACTAATATTTTTGGTTTGCTCACTTTTAATCCTAACAAAATCCTCAAATAATTTTTCGATATCTTCCTCATGCATACCAATGCCAGTATCTACAACACTCAGAATAACCTGATTATTCTCATATTTGATATTTACATCTATACGCCCTCCATTTTTGTTATATTTAACTGCATTCGACAAAAGATTATTCAAAATGATCTCTATCTCCTGTTTGTCTGCTTTGATATGAACCTGTCGGTTACAATTCAGGTGAATATCAATATCTTTCTGAATGCACAGGGGTTGAATGAGATCAATGCTCTGGTTTGCAATTTCACACAGTGCAATAGGTTTAATATTTCTTTGTTTTTTGCCAGATTCAATTTTAGTAAAATCCAGCAGATCAAGAATGAGACTTCTCATATCATGAATACGTGCCAGTGATCGCTGAATCATATCCTTATAGTTATTTATATTATCTCCATATCTTTTACTGTCCATCAGTTTAAGATATCCTTCCACAGCATTGATGGGCGATTTTAGTTCGTGAGATAATACGGACAAAAACTGGAATCTGATGTGTTTTCCTTCAGCCTGCAGTTTTTGAGTCATTCTGCGCAGGAAAAGTTGTTTTGAAATATTTTCAAGGCAGTTTCTGAGTTCTTTGGGAGTAAAAGGTTTGGGTACAAAGTCGTAGGCACCGCTTTTGGTTGCTTTAACAGCCAGATCGAGCGATGCATAGGAAGTGATCATAACAACGACAACGTCAATAGATTGTTGATTAATATATTCCAGAACATCTATTCCCTGAATACCGGGTAATTTATTATCAAGCAGAACAATATCAAACAAATAATTATCCAGGAGTTCGATTCCCTCCTCCCCTGTTTCTGCTTCCACAACTTCAAAATCAAAGTCTTCGTCCATAAAAGGATAACTAACTGAAAAAGATTCCAGTATTCTTTTGATTCCACTTCTTATACCCGGTTCATCATCTACGACCAAAAGACTTAATTTACCCATGTTTTATATTTTGAGCAATTTATTGATTTCTTTATGAAGTTGATCCATTCTGATTCCTTTGTCGAGGAAAAGATCTGCTTTGATCCATTGTTGATTTTCTTCCGATTCAACATCGAATAAAAGACCAGTTTCGGAAGTAACGGCCGATGCAATGATAATGGGCACATCAGGGTATTTATTTTTCATCATGTGGCAAAGAATAAAACCGGTATCCTGATTTTCCATCATCAGATCAAGTATTGCCAGGTCTGGTTTTAGTTTTTCTAAAATATTTTCAGCTTCTTTTTGGGTATCAGCTGTAATTACATCAAACCCCATATCTTCCAGAGCAATGCTAAGTTGAAAAAGATAATCAGGATCATCGTCGACCAATAAAATTTTCTTTTTTTCTATTTTGAGCATACGTCAGATAAATTTTAATGACCCACCACAGTGGTTATTTCCTTTTCTTTGTTTTCGGGTAAAGAAACATAAAAGCTTGTTCCGGTAGTTCCCTTCTCCGGATTGTCATTCGATTCGACTTTTATATCTCCTTTATGCATTTTTACAATGCCATAGATGATGGGCATTCCCAATCCGGTGCCTTTACCATCTTCTTTGGTTGTAAAGAAGGGTTCAAACATTCTTTTCAGATTGCTTTCAGAGATACCTGTGCCGGTATCAGAAATAACAAATACCAAACTATAATTGCTGTTATCACTATCTCGGACGTTAATTCCGAGTTTTCCTCCATTGGGCATGGCGTCTACTGCATTTTTTATCAGGTTTGCAAATACCTGCACCATTTGATCATGGTCGCAATTGAGAGTAGAATGATTGGTATCAATTTTAATACTCATTTCAATATTTTCCGGAATTACCAGCGCTCTTAAACTATCCTTAATTAAATCATCAATTTTCACCTTAGAAATATTTACTTTGCTTTTTCGCGCAAAGTTAAGCAATCCTCCGACAATTTTTTTGCAGCGGTCTGCCTGTTGAACAATGAGTTTCAAGTCCCTGTAATAAGGGGAGTCGGGTTTTGCTTCATCGAGCAACAAATGAGCATACATAAGTACCACACCCAGTGGATTGTTTACTTCATGTGCAATACCGGCGGCAAGTTGCCCCATGGAGGCAAGTTTTTCTGATTGCTTAAGAGCATCTTGTGTAGAGGCAAGTTTTTGATTAGAAACATCAAGTTCGCTAATATATTTATGGAGTTTGTCAATGGTATAAGGCAGGCACATTTCTGTTTCGGCAACTCCTTTTAAAATTGCTTTTGCATGTTCGTGACAAGTATCGTATCCACAGACGGTACAATTTAGTTCGTCATCCTGGGTTATAATTCCGAGATCATTTTTAACCTTTTGTATTTCATCATCAGTAAAATGCGATTTATATCTCTGATCATCGGCAATAAAGTATCTGGAAAGATCAAGATCAGCATATTTTTTTATGTTCTTTACCCAGGATTCTTTATCCAGTCTGTCGGTTTGCCTTTTGGCAAAATTAGAAATGCTCTTTCTTTTCAGAAAGAATTGCCGGGTATTACTCATACCTGGTCCATTGATACATCCGTTGCAGCAAAGCAGATCAAACAATTTGGCTTCCAGATACCCTTCTTCAAACTCCCGCAGCACCTCAGTAATATCCTGCCTTCCTTCTGCAACTACCACTTCTCCGCTCAGAAAGTCTTCTTCCAGATCAACGGTTTGCAACATGCCACCGCTGATGGGAAAAACACTTCCTTTTCCAGCCAAAGGTTCATCGAATTCAAAAGCTCCTGTGTTTTCTTCTGTGATATTATTCTCTGCAAACATTCTCCTTAGCTCAACAAAAGAGATGACCTCATCGATAAGATCATGAAATTGATTTTGATTGGCTTCTACTTTTTTGGCGATGCAGGGGCCAATAAATACAATCTGCAGCGAATCGCCATGCATTTTCTTCAGCACCTTTGCCGTGGCAATCATAGGAGAAACAATAGGGGCCAGCGATTTAATGATCTGAGGATGATGTTTTTCTACGTAGCTAACAATGGCAGGGCAACTTGTAGATATATAGGTGTGTTTTTTAGATTCATGTAGCAATTTACGGTATTTCTGTGCTACCAATTCGGCGCCAAAAGCCACTTCATTCACGTAATCAAATCCCAGCGATTTGATCATTCCCACAAGTTTTCGGTAATCGGAAATATCTATAAACTCACCTGCTATGCTTGGAGCCACCAGTGCAGCGGTTTTCTTTTCAGGTACAAGAAGTTTTTTTACCCTGTCAATAGAAAAGGAAAACATTTTGGCATCTCTGCTGCATACTTTCACGCAATTTCCACAAGAGATACATCTTTCCGGGATGATCTCCGCCTGCCCGTTAATGATTCTGATCGCTTTGGCAGGGCACTCCCTTACACAGGTGTAGCAAACCTTGCACCGGTCTTTGATCGTATAAATAAACTGGTTTTTCTTTCGGTCTTCCATATACAATGGATTTTTTAATCAGCGCAACCAACAGGACAGTGAGAAATATATGATTATTTGATGAAATCGCGTTTATGGAAACGGGTTTCCAGATCAAGTTCTTTATTGCTTTTATTTTCAGTTATCAGTGTTGAAAGATTCTTATTAAGGTCTGCATAAGTAAAAGCAGCATTTTTTTCCAGTTCCTGACATATTTTTTTCCTGTTTCGAGTTTTGTTTTTATTCCGGTGGATGGGTTGACCGCCACCACCAACACAACCATTTTCGCAAGCCATCACCTCAATGTAGTGAATATCTTTTCTGTTTTCGTTTCTAAGCTCATCGAGGTATTGTTGTGCCTCCTTAATGCCACTTACCCAGGCAAACCCTATGTCGCTATCTCCGATTTTCACTTTTACCTCTTTTCTACTTATAGGATTTTTTGGGGGGGTAAATTTAAAACCGCTCCCCTTTTTATCCGAAACAAGACGGTAAAGAGCAACAGCAATGGCTTCTGCTTTTCCTCCTGAATAGGATGTCATCATACCTGCTTTTGAGTTGGGAAACATATCTGGTTCTGGTTTTTCACTCGTCATGCTTTTCAGATCAATACCAAAGCTTCTTAACATTCTCAGAAATTCTCTTATGGTGATAACGGCATCAATTTCAGACTTACCTTTTTTGGTATTTTCTTCGCGGGAAGCTTCAAATTTATTGGCTACGCATGGCATAAAAGAGACAGTATAGAGCAGATCATTGTCATAATTTTTATTTTTTTGGTTTTTTAGCACCATTCCCAAAAGTTGCTGAGGAGATTTTACGGTTGATATGTGAGGAATCATTTCTGGTATAAATTCCTCAGCGTATTTGATCCATGCAGGACAACAGGAAGAAAAAAGAGGAGTATTGCCTTTTTTTATGCGATCCTGCAACAATTGAGCTTCGAGCAGCATATTCATATCATACCCAAAAGAGAGATCAAAAACAAAATCAAAAGACATTTTGCGAAGTGCTGCTACGATTCGCCCCAATGGGTCATCAGAAGCTTTGATTCCCACATGTTCGGCAACTGAGGCTACAAAAGCAGGAGATATCAATGCAGCAGCAGGTTTGGAGGGGTTGCCCAGTACTGTTTGTACTTTTTCGATATGCGAAATATCCACCAGGGCTCCGGTAGGGCAAACCATAATACACTGACCACAGTTGATACAACTCGACACATTCAATCCTTTGTTAAAAGCAGAATTAACGGTAGTTTTATTTCCTCTGGAAACAAATTCGAGAGCTGTAACCAGTTGCACCTCTTCGCAAACCCTGACGCACCGGTTGCAAAGAATGCATTTTGCCGGGTCACGATATACACTTGGACTGGAATGATCACGTTGTAAAATATTTTTCTTGCTAAAGTATCTGCGTTCTTTAATATTCATTTCTTCGGCAAGAAACTGCAACTCGCAATTTCCATTTCTTTCGCAATACAGACAATCATCAGGGTGGCTGGAAAGCAACATCTCTACAATTGCTTTGCGTGCTTTAATAACTCTGGCCGAATTGGTTTTTACAACCATATTGTTTTCTACCGGATATGAGCATGAAGTTATCAGGTCTCTTTTTCCTTCCACCTCCACCACGCATAGCCGGCATGCTCCGGCAGGGGTAAAATTTTCCATATAGCACAATGTTGGAATTTTTATGCCATTGTGTCGGAGAGCTGTGAGCAGTTTCTCACCTTCTTTTACTTCTATCTCACTATTATTTACATTGATGGTAAAGCGCATAAATATATTTTGTGAAAAATACAATCATTTTTAATATTTCTGATCCGGCATTTTCATTACTTTTTTAAAAATAAAAAACCTTTTACCGGAAACATACAACCACAATGAGTTAAAACCTAATTGTAATCAAAAACGATTATTCAATCATAACAGCATTGAACTTGCATGCTTCAAAACAAGCGTTACAAGCAATACATTTATCCTGAACTACAAAATGGGGTTGCCGTGGTGCCCCAATAATAGCATCTGCAGGGCATTTTTTGAAACATGCCGTGCATCCTGTACACAGATCAACGTCAATTGAATAGGTTCTCAATTCTCTGCACACACCTGCCGGACATTTTCTTTCAAACACATGCGCATCAAATTCATTTTTAAAATTTGCCAGTGTATTTAAAATAGCATTGGGAGCCGATTTGCCCAAAGAGCATAAGCTGGTTTCTTTCATAACATCAGCCATTCCCTTTAATTGCATAATGCCTTTAAATCTTTCAAGTGTTTGAAAGGATTTTGCACCATCAGGTTTTCTGGTAGCGGAATCTATAATTTCCTGCATGCGTGCTGTACCTTCTCTGCAGGGAATACATTTCCCACAACTCTCATTTTTGAAAAATGTAGTGAAAAATTTGGCCAAATCGAGCATACAAATATGCTGATCAACCACAACACAAGCTCCACTGCCCAGGGCAGACCCTATTTTTTTCAGATCGTCGAAATCTACTTTGGTATCCAGTGTATTTCGGGTAACATAACTTCCGCTGTTAATACCGAGTATAATGGCTTTAAATTCAGATTTTTCCGGCATTCCTCCACCAATTTTTTCCACAATATAGCTAAAAGGAGTACCCATTTCCACCTCAATGGTGCCATAGTTTTTTACTTTACCACTCAGGGTGAAAAGTTTGGTTCCTTTGCTTTTTTGGTTGCCCAAAGACCGAAACCAATCCTTTCCGTTTTTCATGATCAGGGGTATGCTCAGAAGGGTTTCGGCATTGTTCACACTGGTTGGTTTATTCAGATGACCCCGTATAGCAGGATAGGGAGGTTTTGAAACAGGCATGGCTCTTTTTCCTTCAATGCTATTGATCAAAGCAGTTTCTTCACCACAAACAAATGCCCTGGCTCCCTCTTTCACTATCACATCAATATTTACACCCGAATCAAATATATTATGCCCGATAATTCCATATTCTTTGGCCTGATTGATAGCCTCTCTGAGTCTTTCAATGGACATTGAAAACTCGCTTCGTGTAAAAATAAATGCCTTGGAGGCACCAATAGCATAAGAAGCAATGAGAATGGCTTCAATCAGTTTGTGTGGATCGCTTTCCATCATCACACGATTCATGTAACTTCCCGGATCACTTTCCACGGCATTGCAAATAAAATATTTTTGATCGCTGATGGTATTTAGTGATATTTTCCATTTTTTACCGGCATTAAAAGCACCACCACCTCTGCCCAGGAGTATACTATCTTCCACTATATCGCAAACCTGGGCAGGAGTTAATTTCATAATGGTGTCAGAAAAAGATTGATACCCTCCCCGTGCAATATATTCTGATACGGAAACAGGATCAATGACCCCACAATTTTCCATGAGTATCCTTTTTTGATGAGAATAGTAAGGTATCTCGTCAATGTAGGGCACTCCATCCCATTTTTGATGAATATCGTTTTTAAACTGCCCCAGAACCATTTCTGCCGGAACATTATTGTTGAGTATATCATCGAGAAACAAAGAAACTTTATCGTGCGTAATATTTTTAAAGGAAATGCGTGCTTTTCCAGGTAATTGGACATCAACAACGGGTTCTGCCTTACAATACCCATTGCACCCCCCCTTTACAACTTCAATTTCCAGATCATGGTCTTCCAGGTAGCTGAGAATGGCCTGGTATGTTTTTTTGGCTCCTGCCGGAATAGAACAACTTGTATATCCAACATAAATAAAAGGTTTTTCAAGTCGTTCACGACTTATAAAGGAAAGTTTCTTTTGAAACTCAACATTTCCATCTCGTTGAGGATTCAGAAGAATATCTTTGATCAAAAAATTTTTTACAGAATCGGAATGATTATTCTTCATAAATTGAATTGTGATTTTCCCTGAAATAATTTAACAGATCCTTTAATTTTTGAGGATTCAGATAAGAATAATATTCACCATTGACATCTATCAGGGGAGCAAGTCCGCAGGCACCAATACATGAAACCACTTCAAGACTGAACATACCCGATTTATCAGATTCACCATTTCTGATGCCTAATTGTTTTTCGAGTTCTGTAAGCAGATTTTGCGAACCAGCAACATGGCATGCAGTTCCATGACATACCCTGATATGATATTTTCCCTGCGGACCAAAGCGAAAGTTGTCATAAAACGTTGCCACCCCATAGATTTTATTTACTGATATATCAAGATATTTTCCTACCGCCAGAATAATGTCTTCAGAGAGAAAACCTTCCTTTTGCTGTATCTTCTGAAGCAAAGGTATCAAATCCTCTCTTTGTTTGTTGGGAAACAAGTTAAATATGTCCGCCAGTTTTTTATCCATGATTAAGATGATAAAAAATTAACAATATAAATTTGTTAAACAGGTTAGATTTTATTTTCCGGGAAAAATTATTTGTTGCTTATTTTTGTTTAGCTACAAATATAAAGAAAAATGGTGAAAATCTTTTATTATAATGTGTTTACACTTGTTTAAACCCTTAATGTTATTTAGATTAAATCTTAAGTAGGAAAAAATCGACAAGATGTTATCAAATTAACCTTTCAGTTGCTACATTATCATTATTTTTGTTGAAAATGAGTAAAATCAGACTGGATTGAGAAACCACCGCATACAAAATATGGTTTTTACGATGGTTTTAAACCCTGTTTTTTTTAAAAAAAACGATCTCTTATGAGAGAAAATTCAAACACCATTGTCATTTGTATGGGAAGCAGTTGTTTTTCGAGAGGCAATAAATATACTCTTAAGCGTATACAAAACTACCTGAAAGAAAAAGAACTGGAAGATAGGGTCACACTCCGTGGAGCACATTGTCTTGGAAAATGCGACAAAGGACCTGCTTTGATCGTGAATGATGAAGAAATTTTTCATGTTGACCCTGAAAAAATAACTGAACTCTTGGATGAGAAACTCAGATAGGAAGATAATATAACTATCTGTTGCCAGGTAAAAATATGATGCTACTCTTTGAAAGGATATCATACTATCAATGTGGTTTTATCATTGTTAGAATCTACATCCAGGTTATCGATTAAATCATTTCTGTTATGCTTCTTCCTTACGAACCAGGTTGCGATGCGGATAATATTTTAGCAAGCAAAATGGTCAAAAAGGGCAACAACAGAAAAACATAAGAAAAGACTGAATAATGTATGAAACTTATATCGATAGATCTTGAAAAGTGCAATTGCTCACATGCCTGTGTAAGAACATGCCCGGTAAAAGCCATTACGATTGATCCTGAAAACGATTATCCTGTAGTGAATCATAATCGTTGTATTGGTTGCGGAAGTTGTTTGCATGTGTGTACCGTTGATGCTGTAAATTATGTTCGGTCAATAGATCAAACCCTGAATTTGCTTTCTTCTGATAAAAAAGTATCTGCCATTGTTGATCCCAGTATCAGTGGTGAGTTTCCCGATATAACCGACTACAGGAAATTTGTGGAGATGATCCGTAAATTAGGATTTGATTATGTGAATGAGGTGGCTTTTGGTGCAGATTTGGTGGCCCATCAATATGATCAGTTGTTCAACAACTTTAAAGGTAAGCACTACATAACATCTAACTGCCCTACAGTAGTTGCTTATGTAGAGAAATTTTTTCCGGAGCTTATCCCTAATCTTAGTCCGGTCATAAATCCTATGACTGCCACAGCACTTGCTGTCAGAGAATATTACAATGCAGATATAAAAGTAGTTTTTATTGGTCCGTGCCTTTCTGCTAAAGATGAAGCTCTTCGACACAAAGGAAATGCAAAAGTAGATGCAGCACTTACTTTTGGCGAGCTCAGAGAACTTTTTTCCAGGTTTAATATAAAAGAATCAGATGTTGAATACAGCGATTTTGATCCTCCAATCGGTTATTTAGGATCACTGTATCCCCTGAGCCGAGGCATACTTACTGCCGCCGGAATCAATGACAATCCCCTCCGGTCGATGGTATTTACCGCTACGGGAAAAAACAATATGCTGGAAGCAATTGAAGAATTTAGTGAGGGACCACAAATCATAAAGAAGCATCTGAACCTCTTTTATGATGAAGGTTGCCTGATGGGCCCGGGCACGACACAGAGCGATAAAAAATTTGTTCGCAAATCGCTTGTAGTAGATTATGTAAAAAAACGACTTGAAAACTTTGACAAAAAAGAATGGGACAAAAGTTTTCGTAAATTTGGTAAAATGGATCTCTCCAGAGACTTTAAAAACGACGATCAGCGTTTGGAGATGCCACCACAGGAGAAAATTGAAGAAATACTTAAATCCGTTGGCAGAACTATTGATGATAAATCAGCATGCGGTGCCTGTGGATTCCGGTCTTGTAAAGATTTTGCCATATCCGTCAGTCAGGGAATTTCACAACCTGAAACCTGTATAACCTATTCTCTTAAAAATAAACAGGATTACATAAAAACGCTGAAAACAAACAACGAAAAACTAAGGAAACAAAACAAAGAATACCAAACACAGGAAATATCCTTAAAAAAAGATTATCAAAAAGTAAAAACAAAATCAGATACCATTTCAGCACTATTGCAGAATCTGCCATCGGCAGCTGTAATTATTGACGATAAATTAAAAGTTGTGGAATCAAACGATGCTTTTATAAAAATCTTGGGTGAAGATGCTGAGATGATCAATGAGGTGATTCCGGGTTTGATAGGTGCAGACCTGAAAACTTTGCTACCTTTTACCATTTACAATCTCTTCAATTACGTTTTACAAAAAGATGAGAACATACTCAATCGCGATATAACACTTAACGATGGATTGCTCAATATGAGCGTTTTCTCGCTTAAACCCAATAAAATTGTTGGAGCAGTATTCAGAGATATGTATGTGGCCGAAGTTAGGCAGGAAGAGATTATTCACAGATTAAACGATGTGATCGATGAGAATCTGAAAATGGTACAACAAATTGCCTTCTCTTTAGGAGAAGGGGCATCAAAAACAGAAAAAATGCTCAATTCAATCATCGAAACCTATAAAAAAGTAAATAAAAAAGAGTAATCTTAAAAATTACCACTTTTGAAAACCAATTTAGATACTAAAAAAGAACCATCACCTGATAACTCCACCCAATCGTTTTTTACTGATGTAGGTTATATGCAGCGAAATCATGTGGGTGAGAGAATATGCGGAGATGCTTTTCTTTCTCAAAAAGTAAAGGAGGAAAACCGCACCATCATTGTATTGTCTGATGGTATGGGACATGGAGTAAAAGCAAACCTGCTGGCAACACTTACCGCCACTATGGCTGTAAACTTTACGGTAGAACATAAAGATGTGCATAAAATAGCTGAAATCATTATGAATACTCTGCCAGTATGCAGTGAAAGGAAAATCAGTTACTCTACCTTTACTATAGTAGATGTAAACGATAATGGTCAAACCACCATCATCAATTATGACAATCCTGAACCTGTTATTTTCAGAGGACAAAAAATTTACCACCCCAACTGGCACTCTATTATGCTCGAGACGGGAAGTAACAAGGGAAAAGAGATTGAAGCATGTTCTTTTAACGCAATCAAAGAGGACCGGATTATTTTTTTCTCTGATGGTGTTACCCAGTCGGGATTGGGCAAAGGGAAATACCTTCTTGGATACGGAAGAGAAAACACAGTGAAATTTCTTGCGGAAAAAATAACCGATCATCCTGATATTTCCGCCACTAAACTGGCATCTATGCTTGTAAATAAAGCCAATTCTAATGATCAGTACCAGTCTAAGGATGATATCAGCACCGTAGTGGTTTATCTGCGTGAACCCCGTAAATTGCTTTTATGCTCTGGTCCACCATACGATAAAGAGAAAGATACATATCTTGTAAAAAAAATCAGCCATTTTGAAGGAAAAAAAATAATATCTGGCGGAACCACTGCCGACATCGTTTCCAAGGAGCTAAAAATCCCCATTGAAGATAGCCTGGAATTTACCGATTCAGATTTACCTCCCGTATCAAAAATGAAGGGTATCGATCTTGTAACAGAAGGTATCCTCACATTGAGCAAAGTTTCAGGCATTCTCGAAAAATATAACGAAAGAACTTCGCTGGGCAAAGGGCCTGCTGATGAGATCATAAAACTTTTTTTAGAAAGTGATGAGATAATACTTTGCATCGGAACAGCCATCAACATTGCCCATCAGGATCCTAATCTGCCGGTTGAATTGGAAATAAGAAGAAGTGTTGCCAAAAAAATTGCACAATTATTAGAGCAAAAGTTTCTGAAAGAAGTCTCTCTTGAGTTTATTTAATCGAACACCACCACACTACCATCTTTTTACTTAACAGATACATTTTTTTGTTTTAAAGAACAATAAAGCAAATTAGTGGAGTTAATACAGTTTATTTGTAATGAGTCTTAATAAAAACCAAGAAGCGGATAAAAAAGAGTGAAATTATTTCAGGTAAATAAAGAATTGAAATTCAGGTTAAAAAGGATTTTCGTTTGCTTAAATAGAAAAAAAATACTACATAAAGCATTTTTTCTTCTCTGAAATCAATTTTATTTATTATATTTGCAATGTTTAGTAAAAAATAATCCGACAACACACACTCCACTAATAAATTTTACTGTTATTATTTGGAGTACATAAATTTAATTCTGTGAAAAGATTTTTTATCATTTTCATTACAATCTTTTCTCTCGTTCTGATCATTCTTTTTCAAACACTCATTGAACTGGGTGTAACTTTCACTCCCCTGGAAGTGCCAAAGAACTCAAATAACGGGATGCAATTGATTACAAATGCAACTGCAAAGGCAGACCAGACCTTAATGCCTGCAGCAGAGAATAATAAAACCACACTACCCGCATCTGTAATCCCTTCATTTTCAGGCTCTGCATCAGACCATCATTTGCTTTTGCAACCGCATATTTCAGCAGTTCTGCAATCAGATTCATTATTCCCTTACGGCAATTTTATCCTCGTAGTTATTCTGCTACTGATATGCCTTATGTTGTTGGTTATAATGCTATGGAGAAACTACCGGGCTAAAAAACTCACCCAGAAAAGTGAGTACCGGTTTAAAACATTGCTTGAGAATTCACCCTCTGCCACCATGATATTCCAGAACTACCAGTTGAAATTTGTCAATGCAGCGCTGGAGATGCTTACCGGATTTAGCCGTGAAGAACTGCTGAAGATGGAAATTTGGCAGTTAATCCATCCTCAAAGTCTTAAAAACCTGAAAAATGATCAAATTCACTTTGAATCCGATAAACTTAATATCAGGACAGAATTACAAATCGTTACCAAAACTAAAGAAACAAAATGGATTGACTTTTCTACACGTTCAATTACATTCGATACAAAGCCTGCTATTCTGGCTTCTGCAATAGATATAACTGAGAAAAAACTGTATGAGAAGCAGGTTGTTGAAGCAGAAGAAAGATATGGTTTGATCGTACTGGCAACCAACGACGGTATATCAGATCTTAATCTCAATGAAAACACCCTTTACCTTTCTCCTCAGTGGAAACTCATGCTTGGATTCAAGGATCATGAAATAGAAAATTCGCTTGAACAGTGGAAATCCCTTTTGCATGCCGATGACAGAGAAAGGTTTGAATACCTGATGGAAGAAATACGTTCAGGTAAACAGTCAAATATCAAAACAGAATACAGAGTTATTTGCAAAGATAAATCCTTTAAATGGGTATCTGCCTCCTTTACAGCTGTGTATGATAAAAAAAATACCCCCATCAGAATTTTAGGCACACACACCGACATTACAGAAAGAAAAATTACAGAAGATAAATTAAGAGAAAGTGAATTCAGATATAAAAACTTTTTTGCACGCAATTCAGCAGTTATGCTTATTCTGGATTCGGAAACAGGTGATATAAAAGATGCCAACCAATCTGCTTTGAATTATTATGGATATAGTAAAGAAGAACTATTATCACTGAATATATCCGACATAAATATTTTAGATAAACAAAATATAGAAGAAGAAAAAGAACGAGCCATCAAGGAAAACAGGGAGCACAATTATTTCAGGCACCGGTTAAAAGATGGTAGCATAAGAGACGTAGCGGTTTACTCAAGTAAAATTGAAGATGAGAAAATTAAAATGCAATATGCTATTATTTTTGATATAACAGAGCGAAGAAAAGCCGAAAAGGAATTAGAAAAAGCAAAAAACTTTGCCGAAGAAGCCAACCGGGTTAAAAGTTTCTTCGTTAGTAATATCAGTCATGAAATCCGTACTCCTCTCAATGCCATCATCGGATTATCAGAGCTGCTGCTGGAAGATGAGAATTTAACACCTGAACAACTGGAAAATCTGAATTCTATTAAATATTCTTCAGATCATTTATTGAGTGTAATCAATGATGTGTTGGATTTTTCCAAATTAGAAGCAGGAAAAGTAGAACTGGAAAAGACCGATTTTGATCTGTATAAACTTGTAAAAGAATCAAGTAAAACCATTGAATTCAAAACCAAAGAAAAAAACATCGGACTCAATGTTTCTATTCTTCCAGACACGCCCCGGATTTTGGTGGGAGACCCTTCCAGACTGCGCCAGATATTGCTCAACCTACTCAGCAATGCGGTAAAATTCACCTCCAAAGGACATATTGACATCAATGTCAGAGTGCTGAAAAGTGAAGAAGACAAAGTAAAATTAAGATTCTCAGTTTCTGATACCGGTATTGGCATTCCCGAAGAAAAACAATCGGAATTATTTCAGAATTTCACCCAGGCAGATATCAATACCTCAAGAAAATTTGGTGGTACGGGATTAGGATTATCTATATGCAAAAAACTGGTGGAATTACAAGGGGGTGAAATAGGACTGAAAAGTCTGGAGGGTATGGGATCAACTTTTTGGTTTGAACTAGAGTATCAGATCAGTGAAAAAGCATTTATACCCGACACAGAAAAACTTGATACCCGCATCAAAAATCTCAAAGGCATGAAAATTCTGCTGGTTGAGGATGATAAAATGAATCAGTTTGTGATGTCGCGCTTGCTTAGAAAATGGCAATCGCAAGTAGATATTGCTGAAAACGGTATGGAAGCTGTTGAAAAACTCAAAACCCAAAAGTATGACGTCGTTTTGATGGATATGCACATGCCTCAACTCAATGGTATTGAAGCAACTAAATTAATCAGAAATCAAACATCAGAAGTATTGGATCATGAAGTACCTATTATAGCCCTTACAGCTGATGTAACCAACGAAACCCGTAAGTTGGTTAAAGAAGCCGGGATGAATAATTTCATTACCAAACCCTCAGAGCAGGAAGATATTTATCAAAGGATCGTACATACAATTTTACACCATAAAACCGAATTTTTTGAATCTACAGATACCATTGATCAGGAAAATGAAGAGAAAAAAGAACAGCAACAAAATGTCCTTGACGATCAAACCAAAATGCGGATAAAAAAGGCACTTTCCGATATTTTTGACGACGACATGGATAGCACTCTGGATCTGATTGGAAAATTTCTTAAAGATATCCCCCGCATTATTGTAGGTGTAATGGAAGCTCTTTATGATAAAGATTTTGCAACCCTTCGCCAAATGGTGCATAAAATAAAACCCGGATACAGTTATATGGGTTTTACTGATGTATCAAAAAAAATCGAACGGATACAGGAGCTTTCAAAACAGGAAACACGGTTCAATGAATTGGAAATGCTCTGCAGAGAACTCGAGGACGACTCAAGAGATATCGTAAGAATACTGAGAGATATTCAACGAGAATATCTGAAAGGCAAATCAATAAACACACCACACTCCTGAAGATAACAAACCATAAACTGAAAGCTCAGATAAAAGACCGGCCGAAGCAAATGCATCTGCCGGTCTTTTTTTCTGCAAGGAAAATCGTAATTTTGATTCCTGATCACTTCTCCGTAAAAAATTCAGAACAACATTAAAAGATTCAATAATGAGTGAAAAAGAATACTTCATGCATCGGTGCCTTGAACTGGCAAAAAGCGGATTAGGAACAGCTGCTCCTAACCCTATGGTTGGTTGCGTAATCGTACATCAAAACACGGTCATAGGCGAAGGATACCATCATAAATACGGTGAACCCCACGCCGAGGTAAATGCAATACGATCAGTTAAAAACAAAGACCTGCTCAAAAAATCAACCCTGTATGTAAGTCTTGAACCTTGCTGCCATCATGGGAAAACACCTCCCTGCACCGATCTGATCATTGCAGAACAAATACCCGAAGTTGTTATTGGTACTATAGATCCTTATGACGAGGTTGCCGGACAAGGTGTAGCACGTCTGCGTAACTATGGTGTAAAGGTGGATGTGGGTGTGCTGAGAAATGAATCCATCAGACTGAATAAAAGATTTTTTACTTATCACCAAAAAAAAAGACCTTACATCATTCTGAAATGGGCGCAAACGGCAGATGCTTTTATGGACATAGAAAGGTTGCCGGGAAACCCCGCCAAACCTACATGGATCACTTCAGAGAAATTAAGGATGCTGGTGCACAAATGGAGAACCGAAGAACAAGCAATCATAGTGGGAACGATTACCGCCCTGAAAGACAATCCCCGGCTTAATGTTCGCGACTGGACAGGCAATCAACCCGTTAGAATTGTTCTGGATGAAAACCTCACCCTGTCTCATTCTTTGCACCTTTTTGACAATACACAAAAGACACTTGTTTTCAACCACAAAAAAAATGATCAGCAAGATAAAACCCACTGGATAAAAATTGATTTCAGAGACCCTGGATTTGTAAATGAACTATTAACCAAACTATGGGATAACCACATACAATCGCTTATAGTTGAAGGAGGACATAAAGTACTCAAAACATTTATTGATCATGGCATTTGGGATGAGGCACGAATATTTCAGGGAAGTAAATTTTTCCAGAAAGGATTGCGGGCCCCTACCCTTCCCATCAAAGATTTTAAACAGATATTTATTGGAAACGAGATCTTGTATTGGGTAAAAAATCCTGAAAGCAACTATTGATATTTAATAAACTTATGTAGTTATAAATTAATAATATATAAATATATTTAAGGTGAAATACTACCTCCCGTAATATATTTTTCTAATAAAAATTCCATCAGATGTTTGACGATACTTACCGCACCATCAAGAGAAAAAGTAAAGGATTTTATAAAGATAAAGGAAGTAAATTTATAGCACATGCAATACCTGTAAGCAGCGAAGAAAACATCAAAGAAGAACTGGCAGAACTAAAAAATCACTACCATGATGCCCGTCATCACTGTTATGCATGGGCACTGGGTCCTACACGTGATGCCTACCGCATCAACGATGATGGAGAACCCTCTGGCACTGCAGGAAAACCCATTTATGGGCAGATACTGTCAAACGACCTTACGATGCTTCTGATAGTGGTGATCAGATATTTTGGCGGCATAAAACTCGGAGTAAGGGGATTAATCAATGCATACAAAGCAGCTGCTGCAGATGCTATTGCCTGCAACACAATAATAGAAAAGATTGTGAAAGAAACCTACACTATAGATTTTGAATATGAGCAAATGAATGATATAATGAGAGTGATAAAAGAAAATGATCTTGATCAATTATCACATGAGTTTGCTCTTCAATGCCGTATTGATTTTGCCGTAAGAAAGACTGAATCCAACAGAATATACGATCTATTTAGCTCTTTGAAAAATGTTAAAATTCAAATTAAGTCCGATTAGTTTTTAAATTTTAAAACTCATTTAATCAAAGCATTAAAACTTATTCCTTTTTTCTTTAATGATAAATTTTAATATTTTATAATCTGATATACTGAATTTTACCATTTATTTTTAACACAATAAATTTACTTTTATGGTTTCGGATAAACTGGATAAACCCGGGACAAATGTGTTGTTTATTACCTGGAAAATTGTTAATATTGTGCTTATGCCTATACCGAAACTACATATGAGAACAAGAATTCTTAACACATTCATAATAATAGTTTTATCTTTTTTTGCTGTCACTTCCTGCAGCAATTCAGGCGATACTATTGTAGCGGAAGGAATGGCAATTCTGCTTGATGAAGAAAACACCCCTATCCCCGACCATACAATTGACTCTATCATAACCACCTACAGAGAACCTCTTAAGGATGAAATGAACAGAGTATTGGTTTATTCAGAAGAAGTTTTACAAAAAGGCACACCAGAAGGAAAACTCAACAACTTTGTTGCTGATCTGGTTTTTGAAAAAGGGCAGGAATACTACGAGCATGATAACAAACCCATTGATTTTTGTTTGCTCAATTATGGTGGTTTAAGAGTACCCTTACCCCGCGGTGCCATTACCTATGGCAGAGTTTATGAACTTCTTCCCTTCGAAAATGAAATGGTAGTGATAACGCTTACCGGAGAAAAAACCTTTGAATTATTCGAATATCTTGCCAGGGCCGAAAGAGGTATGCCTGTATCAGGCATTGAATTGACCCTAAAAGATCAGGCCCCTCACCAAATAAAAATACAAAATGAATATTTTGATATGAATAAAACCTATAAAATATTGACATCAGATTACTTGGCCAATGGTGGTGATGATATGACTTTTTTCGAAGATCCGTTGAATTATGAGTTTCTTGATATGCGCGTGAGAGATGCAATTATTGAGTTTATGCTCGAAAAAGGCGAGAAAAACGAAAAAATATCAGCCAAACTTGATGGAAGGATATCTGTTATCAATTAATAAAAAAGTGGGTTTTATAGATTAAAATATTAATTTTATAGTTTACTTTTTCTCCCCGACATACCTAAACTGTAAAATTAAAATGCAAGTTATCCCCCTGATTTGCTAAGGTTGAAATTAGAACAGATCCTATTTCTGAAATTAGCGAGCACAGGAGTTTTTAAAAAACTCAAAGTCATTCATGTATGCTCAAGATTTATGATGAAGACATTTAAAAAATAAATATTAATAACAATGACCATTTTCAGCGAAACAAAAAACAGTATAAGCAGAAGATCATTTATCAGAAGCAGCATCTATGGTAGCATGGCTTTAATGGGTTCGGGTTTAGCTAATAAATTATTCGCAGGTGAGGATATATCTCATTTATGTATCTTACATACTAATGATACACATAGTCGTATTGATCCTTATCCTGAAAATGACCCTGATTTTCCATTGATGGGAGGATATGCAAGAAGAGCAGCAGCAATCAGCAAATTACGTGAAGAAAATAAACATGTGCTTTTGCTGGATTCTGGCGACATTTTGCAAGGTACCCCTTATTTTAATATGTATGGAGGCGAACCGGAATTTAAACTCATGACCCGCATGGGATACGATGCTGCTACAATTGGGAACCATGAGTTTGATAATGGTTTAGAGGGGTTGAAAAATATTTTGCCCCATGCCGGTTTTCCTTTTATAAACTCCAACTATGATTTTTCGCATACCATATTAAATGACCAGATTAAAACTTATAAAGTATTTGATAAAGGAGGAATTAGAATTGGTGTATATGGATTGGGAATAGAACTCGAAGGACTTGTCGGGAAAAATCTTTACGGGAAAACCCGTTATATGGACCCGTTGAAAATAGCACAGGACATTGAATTTTATTTAAAGAAAGATGAAAGGTGCGATCTTGTTGTTTGCTTATCGCATTTAGGATTTGAGTATGAGGACGATAAGATAAGCGATAAGTTTATCGCAAAAAATACGCGATTCACCGACATAATTTTAGGTGGGCATACTCATACCTTCATATCCCCCACTTTTGAAACAGCAAATGCGGCAAATCGAATTGTATACATTAGCCAAATGGGTTATGGTGGAGTAAGGTTAGGCCGTATGGATGTGTATTTTAACACAAAAACCGGAAAATTTTTGGTCGAAAGTGCTACAACAAAAATTTTAGAAAATCAAGTGAGTTGATATTTTTTTAATCACTTATTTTTTGCAAATTTTGCTGATAACCTCACAAGGCACCTGTGATGTTTTTTACAAAAAAAAGGTTTTTTTTTTGGACGAATGAAATTAAAGTATAAATTTATTTTATTTTTGAACTAAAGATGGAGAATAATCACTTAGATGTTTGGAAAAGATGCCTGACAGTAATTAAAGATAATATAACATTAAACAGTTATAATACGTGGTTTGCTCCTATAAAACCCATTAAAATTGTAAATAATGTTTTAACCATTCAGGTACCCAGTCAGTTTTTTTACGAATGGCTTGAAGAACATTACATTGAGTTACTGAAAAGAACCATCAAAAAAGAATTAGGACCCGATGGACGATTGGAATATAGCATAATAATGGACAGCAATTATAGTAATCATAACAAACCTTATACGGTAAATGCCCCCACATTAAATCGTAAAGCTTTGAAAAATCCACCTGTAAGTATGCCTTTAGATTTGAACAAGAACAGTGGGAAGGATGTTCCTAATCCCTTTATTATTCCAGGTTTAAAAAAACTTGATATTCATCCGCAGTTAATTGAATCATACAATTTTGAAAATTTCGTACAGGGCGATTGCAATCGCCTGGCACGAAGTGCAGGAATAGCGGTAGGAAAGAATCCGGGAAAAACCTCTTTCAATCCCCTTTTACTTTACAGCGCCAATGGTTTAGGTAAAACACATCTGGCGCATGCTATTGGTATTGAGGTTAAGAATAATTTTCCGGATAAAACTGTCTTATATGTTTCATGCGAGCAGTTTATAAATCAATTCATAGATGCCGCCAGAAACAACAATCAAAATGACTTTATCCATTTTTATCAAATGATTGATGTTTTAATTGTGGATGACATACATTCGCTGGCAGGCAAAATAAAAACCCAGGATATTTTCTTTCATTTGTTTAATCAACTACATCAAAACAACAAACAAATCATTATTACATCTGATCAGCCACCTGTTGAGATGAAAGGAATAGAACCCAGGTTGCTTTCAAGATTTAAATGGGGATTGTCAGCCGATTTACAAGTTCCCGATCAAGAAACCAGAATTGCCATACTAAAAAAGAAATTATACAACGATGGTGTTGAAATGCCTTCAAATGTTATTGAACTCATCGCCAACAGTATAACTAATAATATCAGAGAAATGGAAGGGGCTTTGATATCTATATTGGCACAATCATCCATGAATAAAAAACAAATAACACTCGATCTGGCAAACAGTGTTATACAAAAATTTGTAAAAAGCGCCCCCAAAGAAATTACGGTAGAATACATTCAGAAAATCGTAGGTGAATATCTGAAAATCCCGATTGAAAAGATCAATTCCAATACCCGCAAAAGAGAAGTTGTACAAGCCCGTCAATTGGCAATGTATTTCTCAAAATCATATACAAAATATTCACTCGCTGCTATTGGTGAAAAACTTGGCAAAAAAGATCATGCTACAGTTCTACATGCCTGCAAAACCGTAAAAAATCTATGCGAAACCAACCGCAATTATAAAAAAAGTTTTGATGAACTCGATAATTTGATAAGAATTAAACTTTAACCAGAAAATTCTGTTTCTGAAATTGAATAAAAACAAACCCCGGGATAAAACCACTTCTATTCCGGGTTTTGTTTTTCCATTGTACAACCCAAAAACAGGTTTCCTTAAAAGAAACCAATTATTTTATATTTACAAGGATAAAATCACTTTTTATGAAAATTCTTATGGTATGTATGGGCAATATATGCCGCTCACCACTTGCCGAAGGTATTCTGACCGATAAGTGCAAAAAATACAATCTTGATATTGAGGTGGATTCAGCGGGCACTGGCGATTACCATGTTAATGAACCCCCTGATCCCAGATCTGTTGAAATTGCCAGAGATCATGGTATAGATATCACTCACCAAAGAGCCAGAGTTTTCAGGGTTGAAGATTTTGATCGCTTCGATAAGATTTTTGTGATGGATCATGAAAACTACGCACATATTCTTGAGATGGCAAAAAGCCAGGATCAAATAAATAAGGTCGATCTTATCATGAACAACGTCTATCCTGGAAAAAATATGGTAGTTCCTGATCCCTATTTTGGTGGCGAAGATGGATTCAAAAAAGTATATATGATGCTCGACGAAGCTTGTGAAACAATAGCTAAGGGCATTTTTTCGCAAAATGTACAAAATGAAAAAAAATAACCTGCCGGTAACCCCCGACCAGATTATTGCTGCCTATCATTCTAATGCTGGTTTTGCGCACAAAACACCAGTTCTCACCAGCCATTTTAGCAACAGAAAATCGGATGCTACGCTTTATTTTAAATGCGAAAACTTTCAAAAGGCTGGTGCTTTTAAGTTCAGAGGAGCCTATTATGCTATTTCGCAACTCACACAAGAAGAACGCATGGCTGGTGTATGCACACACTCTTCAGGCAATCACGCACAGGCATTAGCGCTGGCAGCTTCGATGCAACAGATGAATGCTTACATTGTAATGCCTGATAATTCACCGAAAGTAAAAATTAGCGCAGTGAAAAACTACGGTGGACATATTACATTTTGTGAACCCACACTTGAAGCACGGGAAAACACCCTAAAGGAGGTGCAGAAAAAAACCGGTGCTACTTTCATTCATCCCTATAATCATTACAACATCATACGCGGACAGGCGGGTTGCTTTTATGAGATGATCAACCAGGTAGAGCAAACATTAGATTTTGTTGTGGTGCCTGTTGGTGGTGGTGGTCTTACCAGCGGAACAGCCTTAGTGGCTCACTTTTTTTCTCCAAAAACAAAGGTGATAGCTGCTGAACCGGAAGAAGCTAATGATACCTGGCAATCCTTCCGCAGAAAACAATTTATACCCTCCCGTAATCCTGTTACCATTGCCGATGGATTAAAAACCTCTCTTGGCGATCTTACCTATCCCATCATAATGAATCTGGTTGATGATGTGCTCACCGTTAGCGAACAACAAATAAAAGATACCCTTAAATGGGTTTGGGAACGAATGAAAATAATTATTGAACCTTCTGCAGCAGTTTCTTTGGCTGCGGTTTTTAGTCACAAACAACGATTTGAAAAAAGCAAAACAGGAGTAATTTTTTCTGGTGGAAATGTAGATTTTGAATCCCTGGATATGTAAAATGCCTCCTGGTGATTTATTTTCCATAACCTATTCTTCACCAACAGGAATTCTGGAAAATAACACTCAAGAAACTCAATCTGCCGGTCTATGAAAAAAGAAAATAACCCGCCTGGAATACTCTACCTGATTCCCTCATCATTGGGCGCAGAAAATATTGATTATGAGATACCCGCTTATAATCAAACTGTAATGAACTCATTAAATGAATTTATTGTGGAGAATGTAAGAACGGCAAGAAGGTTTTTACGGAAAGCGGGATATGCCCACAATTTTGATGAGGTAGTTTTTCATGTGTTGAATAAGCATACAGCAGAAAACGACGTACCCGGATTTTTAGATCATGTTTCCCCGGATCGTCCCATAGGTTTGCTTTCAGAAGCAGGCAATCCTTGTATTGCCGATCCTGGTCAGAGAGTAGTAGCAGAAGCACACCGGAGAGGTATAAAAGTCGTTCCCCTGGTGGGTCCCAATTCTATCCTGATGGCGCTGATCGCCTCCGGATTTAACGGACAAAATTTTGCTTTTCATGGTTATCTCCCCATTGAAACGGATAAGAGGAAAGAGAAAATCAGACAAATGGAATTGGATGCCCTGCATCATGATCAAACCCAGATATTCATGGAAACACCTTACAGAAACAATTCCCTGCTGTCTGAATTATATAAAAGCTGTCATCCTTCTACCCTTTTGTGTATTGCTTCAGAGATCACCACTCCCTCAGAGTTTATACACTCCCAAACCATGAAACAATGGGAAAAGCAGAATCCTGATCTGAAAAAAAAACCTGCTATATTTCTTTTATACACAACCCGCACCTCAAAAAAGGCAATTTAAACAAAAACTTTTTTTAAGATTTAAGGAATAAGACTGGTTTCTAACAAATGAAGGGCTATTTTCCTTATGCCCAATCAGATTTGTTACTTCATCATTTATTGTTTCGCTGCAATTTTCACTATTTTTCGTTATTCTGCCTTTAACTCATTGAAATAAGTACCCGGATCGATTTGAACATTTATTTTCAACAACCCTTCCGCGGGTTTATTAATGATAAAGAGCAAAGCAATGAACTAAGTCATCAGTTTTATTTCAGATCAGTATCTTTTAGCAATAAAAATGTCTCAAAATACAAGTTCAAATATGTCACATTTAAAACCAATTGGATTATTTGCTAATTTTAATATTTCAACCCACAAAATAGGTGATTTATCAAAAAACAGATGTTTTTAAATCATTTACAATGAACCGGATACTATTTTTTATCATCTCATATT
>CAYPFV010000023.1:0-30961 GCA_964410015.1 uncultured Bacteroidales bacterium | reverse complement strand
AAGTAGCCCCATTTTTTTTCATTATTATATTTTTAGTCGGACACTACTGATATTTTTTCAATACTTTCTTGCTTTATCCATCCAATATTTCCATCGGGAAGTTGAATTTCATACCACTCATTGATTGCGTTGCGAATAGTCAGTTTGGTACCTTCATGGATCAAAAAAAGATCGGGACTTTGTTCAGAAGGAGAACTTTTTACGGTAACGCGCGGATTCATTACAATGGCTTGGGTGTTATCGGTGAGGATATTATATTGCTTTTGGGCAAAAACGATAGAAAAAACAAATGAAAGCAAAAAGAACAGGGCAATATAAAAACTGAACTTCCTGACAGAACGGATTCTGATAAATAAATAAATGCCGGTAAAGATAAAAAATAACAATATAAATATAACTGCAGTTATTGCCCATCCGTCTGACGATTGCGTCATATATAATGATTTCCACCAGACTTCGTAAAACAAGAGAAGACGTTCATCTTCTTTGTCAATGGTTTTTGATTTGGCCAGGCGCAAATTATATTGTATATCTGTATCGGCAGGATCAAGTTGAAGTGCTCTTTCGTAGTTTAAAATTGACTTACCCAACTGGTTGTCTTTAAAATATGCATTTCCCAGGTTAAAGTATACCTTAGGCGAAACCTTTCCAGTGGCCAGTATCTCCTGGTAAAGATCAATAGCATGATTGTATTCACTTCTTTTGTAGGCTTCATTGGCCTGCTCAAACAAGCTTTTCAAATCCTGCCCCCAGGTCATAAAAGGTAGCAGCAAAGATATCATCAGGGTAATTTGTGCCTTCATGATACTGTTTTTTTGTTTCTCAATTGCTTTTCTATAGTTACAATGGTTTCCAAAGCTTTTTGATAAATATCTGTCATTTTATCTTCTTTTTCTCCGGGGGCAAATCTGGCAAAATCACAATCGTCAAGTGTTTGTATAAAGTTTTCTGATAATTCTCCTGATACCTTTTTAGTTTTAAAAGCGCCCTCAACATTTTCTTTGTTAAGGATAGAAACAGGAATGCTGAGTTTGTCGGAAAGGTATCCCCACAGGGCTTTGGAAATTTCATCGTAAAAAGCAATTTCATTTTTCTGCTGCAGGTATCCTTTGGCCTTTTTAAGTCTTTTACGCGCTATTTTTTCTGCTTTGCGCGTACGAAGCAATTGCTCGTTACTGCGCAATTTGATCTGGTTGCGTAAAATAATCAAAAAAACGATAAATAGCAGCACTTGCCCTATGATAAGTATAAAGAACAGAGGTGAACCATAAAAAGCTTCCCCCGGCTTTTGAAAAGTAACATCACCTGTTTTGATAAAACGTATATCCTGCCCAAGCGTCTGAATATCTTCCTGTGATTCTCCGGAAGAGGATTGAGGAGCAGAACTTCCCTTCACCTTTAGGGTAAAGTCAGATGTTTGACGTGTAATGTATCTTTTTTCAGCAGGATCAAAGTATACAAAATTGAGTGAAGGGATTACAAATTCTCCACCGGTGCGCGGTATCATCAGATAACTAAAGGTTCTGCTACCCGATATTCCTGAAAGTGAATTTCGGATATTGTCGTCAATGTTGGGATCAAAAACTTCGAGATTGGCAGGAAAATTAAAATCCGGGATTTCTATCATTCTTAGATTTCCTTTTCCACTCACTGTAAATTCAAGTGTAGCGGCATCGTTAACCTGTAGTTCGGTAGGATTAACAGATGCATCAATATTAAAATCCGATCCAACCATTCCGGAAAAATTAGCCGGGCGGTTTTGAGTGGGTAGGGGTTGTACATCAAGATTAACACGGTTGGAAGCAATAACCTGTCTTACCTGCCTGGATGTGCCACCAAAGAATTCATCAAAAAGGCTTCTTCTGTTTCTTTGAGCAGGCAAATTAACGATCAGTTCAACTTCCAGTGGTTCAATAGTTAGTTCTCCACTTCGCTGCGGGAAAATAGCCACCCGTCTGATTTCAGCTACCCGGTAGGTTCTTCCGTTTACTACTTCAGTAGTAGTTTGTGGATTTCCTGACGGGGTAAGATTTTCAGACCAAAAATTTCTGAAAGAGGGCAACTGATCAATGGAATACTGACTAACACTTACACGGGTATATAATTTATAGGTGATGATGATTTGCTCACCCTGAAAGGGATTCACTTTGTTTACATTTGCGCGGATAAACAAATCATCGGCCGAGGCTCTTCGTTGCCCCTGGTTTCCCTGAGATGGTTGCGTTTGATTTGATGAAGACCTGCTTTGTTGTTGTTGTGATGCCTTTACTACTTTTATTGAGATTTCATTGGAACGGTGTCTTTTCCCATCGATGGTGGCAGTGGCGGGAGGTATGTTAAATGTACCTTCATCTGTAGATTCGAGAACATAGGAATAGGTATATGTTACTGTTCGTGTGGTTTGATTATTAATGATCTGTACTGAGGTACTGGAGGATTGGTTGGGCCCTGAAAGTACTCTGAAACCTGAAAATTCGGGTGCTTCAAAATTGGAAGGGCGCGCATTGATCTGAAAACTTACCTGAAACCTTTCACCTGTAACTACTTCTTCGGGAGCCGAAGCCTCAAAAGAGACATCATTGGTGATGGCGGTATTCAAAAAACCTAATACGAAAGATAAAAAAATAAATATTTTTTGCATTTTCAGGTTATTGATAAATCTGTTTTAGACTGTTTTATCCAGGTTTGTATCCGGAATTATAGTTTTTTATTGAATCCAAGAGTGAACGCAATTTTCATTGCAAAATTATAAAAATATTTACCACTCTTTCGTAGGTTCTCTTGGTCTTGTTTGCTCTTCTTTTCTTTCCAGGTTTTCCTGAATCTCCTGCTCTTGTTTTTTTAACGCTTCCAGTATTCTTTCAGCATCCTGAGGAGATATCTGATCTGGTTTGAGGGGTTGCTCCTCTTCTTGTTGTTCTTCGTTTTGCTGTTGTTGATTTTGTTGTTCCTGCTCCTGTTCCTGCTCTTGTTCTTGTTCTTGTTGCTGCTGCTCTTCTTGTTCTTGTTGCTCCTGCTGATCTTCATTTTCTTGTTCATCCTGGTTTTGTTGTTGCTGTTGCTGAAGCATTTGTTGGGCAAGAGCGAGGTTATGACGGGTATCCTGATCATTCGGGTTGATCCTTAACGCATTTTTGTATGCTTCGATACCCTCTTCAAGTTTTTCATTTTGCACTTGTGCATTTCCCAGGTTGTGGAAGGCATCTGCTTTAATTTGATCATCAATTTCCATGCTGGATAAACCACTGAGTATATCAGCAGCCTCTTCATATTGTCCTTGTTTATAAAGAGAATTAGCAAGGTTGTAAAGTGCTTTGTAATTCTGAGAATTATTTTCCAGCGCTTTTCTGTAGTCAATTTCAGCATCTTTAAATTGTTCCCTTTCATATTGATCGTTGCCGCTTCTAATGTCTTTATTCTCTTTTTGTGCCATAACAGCAGACGACAGCATTATACAGAAATAAAAGGGAAGCATTATCCATAGAAAAATTCTGTTTTTCTTTTTTCTGTATTTTTTATTTACATCAGAAAACATAAGATTTTGCTGTATCATGTTCATTTAAAAAGGATTGATAAAATTAAACTTCTTTCTCGTATTTTTCAGGAATGAAGCAGAAATGTCTTTTCATCCGTAAATAATATGTAGTTTAAGGTTGAATGGAACTTCATGTATGCTATATTCAATGGTGTTTGTATTTATTTCGCAAACATGTTCGTTTCATCATATATTAATTCGATTAAATTGGTATGATGAAACCTCCATTTTATTGATTGTTATATCATTGTTTTTGTTTGTAATAACACATGAAGGTTTCATCAGTCAAATAATCTGATGTTGTTGAGCCAAATATTTTTTCTTTCAAAAATAAGTACCTCTATAAGCAAAAACACTAGAGCCAAAGCGATGAAATAATGAAACCTGCTTTCGTATTCGGAAAATTGTTTTGTTTCATATTCCTGTTGCTCCATGGATCTGATTTGCTCCAGAATGCTGTTTAAACCAAGGTCGGGGGAAGAGCTGTTTTGAAAATTACCGTTTGCTTCCTCTGCCAGGCTTCTGAGTAATGCTTCATCAAACCTGCTAACAACGGTATTTCCTTCATCGTCTTTCAAATAACCTGACAGTTGGTTGTTTCTCTGAACCGGGATGGGCGCTCCCTGTGGTGTTCCCACCCCCACAGTATGTATGATAATATTTTGTTCGTTTGCTCTTTGGGCCACTTCCAGGGGTTCGTCATCATGATTTTCGCCATCAGAAATAAGGAGGATTACTTTGCTGTTTGTTTCATATCCTGAAAAGGCAGCAATTCCTCTTTCAAGAGCTGCGCTCAGAGATGTTCCCTGAAAGTCGATACTTTGTGTATCTACTGTTCTCAATATCATTTTTGCTGCTTCATGATCATGAGTAAGCGGTACCTGGGTAACGGCGGTTCCTGCAAAAATCACCAGTCCCACGCGGTCATTTTCCAGTCTGTTAATCAGCCTTAAAACCGCAAGTTTCGCTCTTTCCATTCTGTTTGGGCGAATATCTTCTGCCTGCATACTTCTGCTCACGTCAAGCGCTATCACAATATCTACTCCTCTGCTTTCTACTTCTTCGGTCTTATATCCTACCTGTGGGTTTACCATAGCCATGATCAGTGAAGCGAAAGCCAGCATGAAAAGTATTGCCTTGAGCCAGCCGCGTTTAAAAGAATGATAAGGGTTCATCAGATCAATCATTCGCGAATTGCCTAATTTCCGCAGGTTTTTTTTTCGTAAATAAGCAGACAACCAAGCTAAAAATATCAATAGCGGTAAAATGGCAAATAGCCAAAAATACTGAGGATTTTCAAACTGTATGATATTCATTTTATTCGGTTTTCAAAATGATCATGTGGTAACTTTCAGCCATGTCCGGCGCAAAATAAATTCAACTAACAATAATCCCGTTGCCAGAAGCAAAAGGGACAGATACTCATCTGTTCTGCGTGTAAATTCGGTAACATCAATTTTCGATCTTTCCAGTTGATCGATCTCGCGGTAAATGCTCATCAGGGCATTTTCATCTTCTGCCATAAAGTATTGTCCATCTGTCATTTCTGATATTTCTTTTAGCAGGTCTTCATCTACGGGTATTTCCACATCCTGATACCTTGTTCCGAAAGGAGTTCGCTGAGGGTAGGGCACAGGGCCTGCACTGCCAACGCCAACAGTATAAACACGTACATCAAGCATCTGTGCTATTTCTGCTGCGGTAAGTGGGTCAATAACCCCCGAATTGTTGATACCATCAGTTAAAAGTATAATTACTTTACTGATGGCTGCTGTTTCGCGTAATCTGTTGATAGCGGTTGCCAAACCATCTCCAATGGCAGTGCCATCTTCAACCATTCCAGTGCTTAGCGAATTTAACAGGTCTTTTAGCAACAGATGGTCGGTAGTTAAAGGCACCATAGTGAAGCTTTGACCGCTGAAAACGGTCAAACCAATTCTGTCGCCCGGTCGCATTTCAACAAATTCCAGTGCTGATTCCTTGGCTGCTTCCAAACGGTTGGGTTGGAAATCTTCTGCCAGCATTGATCCGGAAACGTCAATGGCCATAACAATATCAATACCTTCAATGTCGATGTTTTGGGTTCTGGATGAGGATTGAGGCCGGGCAAGTGCAACGATCAGCAATACGAATGCCAGCATACGCAGTACAAAAGGTAATTGTATGAATCGTATTCGGTTACTTTTTCTTACCTGGCTCATAAAGTTGGTATGGGGAAACTGCATCTCGGAGTAGAGATTTTTTCGTTTCCAAACATACCATGCAATGATAAGTGGAACAACCAGTAAAAAGTACAAGAATGTTTGATAGGCAAAAGTTATATCCTGAAGCATACTTCTTTTTTACTTTTCTGTAGATGAATTATTTTCGGGTACAATTTTTTTATGCTCGTCTGTTTTTTCCTGATCATTTTCACGTGTAAGGTGAACAAAATCAAAGGAAGTTTCCATAGCATCGGAATGATAGTTCTCATCGGGAATAAATTTAGCAAATTTGACCAGATCAGCATTTTCAAGCAAATTTTTTAATTGAGCCCATGTGCTGTTTTCCAGTTTTGATTGCAAGGCAGCCAGTGTTTCTGGTGTAGTCATTTCCAGGGCCTCTACCTCAAATCTTTTTTCAATATATTGCCTGATAATTTCTGTTAGTTCTATGTAGTATTGTTTAATGTATCCCTGTTCCCATAGTTTTTTTGCTTTCAGATTTTCCAGGCTGCTGATAGCGGCAATATGAGCGGGCACTTCCGGTTTTTCCCAGATTGATTCGGGTTCGCTTTTTTTCTTTCGTCTTTTTTTTATGTATTTGATCAGAAAAAAGGCGATTATACCCAATATTATTACCAGAAGAATCCATGGTAATATTTCTGTAAAAGTGACAGGTTGCTTTAAAATATCTTTGATGTCTTTAAGTTCTGCCTGTTCGTCTAAGGCAAATTCTGATACTTCCAGCAATATCGGTCTTGATTCAAAAAATACGGTATCAGAATTTTGCACGAATCCAAATTTGTGAGGTTCAACCGGATGAAACCCTGATTCCCAGGATGTAATGGTAAGCCATCTTCTGATCTGTATTATTTGATCTTCGTCTTGCGGAAGGGTATCGGCTTCACCATAATGAATGATCTCTATTTTGTCGCTGATCTTTTCATTAAATACAGGGAAAATAATTTCTGTAGTGCCGGGTGGAATCTCCAGCATAAAACTTAATTCGGCATGCTCGCCAATCTCAATTTTTTGAGGAGATATATTGGTTTCTACTTCTTCATTGGCAGATGCCTGCAAAAAGAGCAAAACATATACAAAACACAGTGCAAATAGATGAATTGTGATTCTGTTCATAAAAATTGTATCTCTTAATGTATTGTTATGCTGGAATTATTAATGCTTGAAAATAAGAATTATTGCATTCTTCTTTTAAAAAGGCCGATCATTGGCGGAACATAGTCCTGGTGAGTGGCAATATGGGTATAATCAACAGAAGCTTTTCTAAAAGTGTTGCGCAGATAGTCATCATGATGTTGCTGCCATTTGCGCAATTGTTTTCTGAAATCTTCACTTGAAGCATCTGCCCACATAACCTTACCTGTTTCTGCATCTTTTAGTTTCAACAAACCCGCTGCGGGCATGTTATGTTCCAGTTCATCAAAAACTCTGATTCCCACCACATCATGCTTTCTGGAAACAATTGAGAGAGCATCTTCAAATCCTTTATCCTGCATATCGGATATGAGAAAGGTTATTGACTTTTTTTTGATGATATTACGTAAATATTTCAATGCAGCAGAAATATCTGTACCACGGTTATCTGTTTTGAAATCAATAAGTTCTCTGATGATTCTCAGTATATGAGAGGTTCCTTTTTTAGGACTGATGAATTTCTCAATACGATCAGAAAAGAAAATAACGCCAACCTTATCATTATTTTTAATGGCAGAAAAGGCCAACACAGCAGCTATTTCTGTAATCATTTCTTCCTTTCTCATGTAGTGAGTGCCAAAACTGTTAGACCCGCTAACATCGATGAGAAGCATAACGGTAAGTTCTCGTTCCTCTTCAAAAATCTTTACATATGGATGATTGAAGCGGGCAGTAACGTTCCAGTCTATGGATCGTATGTCATCCCCAAACTGATATTCACGTACTTCGGTAAAAGCCATACCCCTTCCTTTGAAGGCACTTTGGTAACTACCTGCAAATACCTGATTGGATATACCCTTGGTTTTGATTTCAATTTTTCTAACCTTTTTGATCAATTCATTGGTTTCCATAGCAAAAGCATCATTAAATTAAGGTACTTCAACCGTGTTGAGTATTTCTGTAATGATATCCTCAGCTGTAATGTTTTCCGCTTCTGCTTCGTAGGTAAGTCCGATGCGGTGTCTTAATACATCGGGGCAAACAGCTCTTACATCTTCAGGTATCACATATCCACGTCTTTTGATGAAAGCAAATGCTTTTGAAGCCAAGGCCATATTGATGGTTGCACGCGGTGATCCACCATAGCTAATCATGGCTTCCATCTTTTCCAGTTTATACTTTGCAGGTGTGCGTGTAGCAAAAACGATATCGGTAATGTATTGCTCAATTTTTTCATCCAGATACACATCGCGAACCACAGACCTTGCTTTAATAATATCTGCTGGATCGAGAACCGGAGTAGTAGAAGGGAAGGTACCGGTTACATTTTGTTTCATGATTAGTTTTTCTTCTTCCTGGGTAGGATATCCGATAAGTATTTTCAGCATAAATCTGTCAACCTGTGCTTCTGGCAACGGGTATGTACCTTCCTGTTCCAAGGGGTTTTCGGTAGCCAACACCAGAAAAGGTTCTTCAAGAGCAAATGTATTCTCTCCAATGGTTACCTGTCTTTCCTGCATCGCTTCGAGCAAGGCACTTTGCACCTTAGCTGGTGCACGGTTGATTTCATCTGCAAGAATGAAATTAGCGAAAACAGGTCCTTTTTTTACCAAAAATTCTTCATTTCTGGGAGAATAAATCATGGTACCTATCAGGTCGGCGGGCAAAAGATCGGGTGTAAATTGTATTCGACTAAATTTTGCTTTGATTGTATTGGCCAATGATTTTATTGCCAGTGTCTTTGCCAATCCCGGCACCCCTTCAAGTAAAATATGACCATTGGCAAGCAGGCCAATCAGTAGTCTTTCTACCATACCTTTTTGTCCTATGATTACCTTGTTCATTTCCATGGTTAGTATGTCAACAAAACTACTTTCTTGTTGAATCCTCTCATTTAACTCTTTAATGTCCATATGTTTCTGAAATTTAATTGATGGAATGATGGAAAGCTATCTTATCCTTATATTAAAAATTTGGTGCAAAAATAAGTTTTACGACAACAAAAACGATAATTGGCAAGTTAAGGTATGTTAACCCCTCCATGAAAAAAGACAGAATTGGGGATGATTCAGGTTTGAGAGGGGGGCAATAATACTATTTTGGGAAAATAAAAAAAAGTCCTGAAAAAAATTACAGTCTGGCAATGCTGTTTTTATAGTCTTCCAGAATTTGCTTGATTTGTTTTTCGAAATACAACCGTGCTCTTTCTTCGGCATCCAATTGTTCCTGCAGGATTTGCAACTGTTGATTCATCTTTTTCAATTCTTCTTCGCGGACAGGATTCTGCTCCTGAAAGTTTTCCTTGATTTTTGCACTTAGTTTGTTGTTTTCCTCCAACAGACGAATGTTTCTGGATTTTATTTCTTCAAGTTCTCTGATCACTTTCAAATTTTCCGATTCCAGACTTTTTTCGCGGTTTAAAGTATTTTGCAATTCATCTCCCAGTAGTTTGTTATTTTCAACAAAATCTTCCAGCATGGCACGGCAATCTGACAAGTGGTGTTCCATAATAATGATCTCTTCTCTCAACTCCAGAATTTTATTATTATATTCGCTGATTTCACTACTTTGATTTGCCGATATCAATTGATTGATATTTTCCTGCAATTGTTGTTTTTCGTTCTTAAGACGGATAATCTGCAGATGCATTTCACTGGTTTTTTTCTCAAAACCAATAATATTTTTGCGCAGCATGTCTATTTCACTATCGTCTACTTCATTGTTTTTTTGTAAAGAGTCTAACTGGTTTTGTAAAATTACAGATTGTCTTTTATAAGCTTCCAATACTCTTGCAGAGGTTTGTTGTTTAAAAAATGCAGCCTTATATTCTTTGTTTTTTTCTTTGATTACATAAATGTAAATAAACAAAAAGACAGTCAGACCAGCAAGCAAAACAAATGTAACAGTCCATTGAGTGGATAATTGTTGGAGGATTATAATAGGGAAGAAAAATAATAATGAATATGTTATCATGTTATTGTATTGAAAATTTATTCAAAAAAACTATCAGATATCTTTATCCTAAAGCTAAATAATAATAAGCTTGAGAAAATTTGAATAATTTTAACAGGTACTCTCATCAGGACTTGTTAGTTTACAAAAATACAATACTTCAGCGATAAATATGCACAGTTTGAATAATTTTTTTGACGTTCTCTAAAATGTATTGAACATTTTTTTTATGCCAATAAAAAAAGATCATTATAAAACTTTTAAAAACACTCTTTATAATTGTTTTTCAAAAGAGCTTCCGGGTAAAAAGGCACACATCGATATTGCTCCTTTCTACAGAAGGGAAGATATAGAAAATCTTTTAACGCCATCAGATGCTGTAAAGAGCAGTGTTTTGTTTTTATTTTATGAAAAAGACAAAAACATATATCTGGTTTTTACGAAAAGAAATATATACAATGGTGTGCACAGCGGGCAAATATCTCTGCCAGGTGGCAGATGGGAAACCAGTGATAAGGATCTTTATACTACAGCTTTGCGCGAAACAAAAGAGGAGTTGGGAATTTCCCCCACCGATATTGTTTTTGTGGGTAAATTAAGCGATCTGTTTATCCCACCCAGTAACTTTATTGTTAGTCCTTATGTTGGAATTTATGGTGCTGGAAAACCACCTGATTTTACACCCGACCCAAGAGAGGTAGCAGAAATCATTGAAATCCCTTTTTCATTTTTTCTTCAAAACAGCGGACGTAAAAATGTTTCATTAAGTATTGGAAAACAGGAAACTATAACAGCTCCCGCCTTTGTATACAAGCATTATATCATTTGGGGTGCTACAGCAATGATGATAAATGAGCTCGTTTTCCAATGGAAAACTATTGCTTTATAACAGGTGATTTATCCGGCTTTGGTTGATTGTTAAAGTATTAATTTTGATTATTCTTTAAAACAACACTCAGAATAACAATTGTTTAAAATGTATAAGGATATATAAGGATATGAAAAATCAATACTTGTTCAATAACCAAACCATTAAGAAAATGAAGAATTTCACAACGTTGAGTATTTTGTTTTTACTTTTAGCATCCATGCCGGGTAGTGCTGATGCCCAGTCAGACTACCGGATGCAATCTGTTTTTTTGTACAACTTCACACGGTTGATCGCTTGGCCATCAGATTATCAGAGTGGTGAATTTGTAGTAGCTGTTTATGGTAAATCTGATATGTATAATGAAGTGAAAAATATGGCCAAAACCAAAAAAGCCGGCAACCAAAAGATTGTTGCCAAACAGTTTAATTCTGCCGGTGAAATATCTAAATGCCATATTATGTATATTCCTGATTCAAAAAGTCGAAACATAGATGAAGTAGTAAGCACACTTCAAAATAAGGGAATAAAAGCTTTGATAGTTACAGAATCGCGCAATGCTACCCAAAATGGTTCAGTGATTAATTTTACCATTGTTAATAACCGGCAACGCTTCGAGTTAAGTCAGGAAAATGCCAAAGCAATGGGATTAAATCCGGGTAGCGAAATCCAAAGACTTGCTATCTTGGCCGACTAATAGATCATTTTTATTATAAAAAAATCGTTTTTTCTTTTTTCAGACCATGCTGGTTTTTATCTTTTATCCTGCTTGTTTAAGTTATTTCAGGATGCTATAAAACCAGCATGGTCTGTTTATATTCATCAAATTTTACAAGGTGAACAAAGTATTTTTGTACTTTTATCGCTAAAAGAAATAATCAAAAAAGCTAACAAAAATGAAGTTTACAATTGGCAGAAAATTGAGCCTGGGTTTTAGTATTCTTATTGTTTTTTTTCTTTTAAGTATTGCGGCCAGCTACGTTATAACGCAGCACATAAATAAGATCAATTTTCAGAACAGTACCATATATGTTCCATCAATGCGTGAACTTATGGAGTTTAACAATTTAATTGTTGAATCAGAAAAATTGATAGGAAACTGGATTTTTATCCAGAGCTATGGAGATACCTCCGATAAGAATAAACTCAGGAATATTGTTAATGAAGATTATCCTGCTCTTAAACAAAACCTGGTTGAGATTGCTGAAAACTTCAGACCAGAGGACAGGGATTCCCTCAGTGATGTTTTTGTGATGGTGGATGAACTTTTTGTCACCTATAACTATGTAATGAATCAACTTAGTAATTTCGAAAGCTATGATGATCCAATGGTGCTTTTTGAGGTTAGACCAATGATGGAACAAGGGGGCGAAATTGTGGAAAGTACAGAAAATATTACCCAAAGGCTTGAATCTCTAATACAAAACCAACAGGAACTTGTAAATAGGGGGCAGGTGAGGTTGCAAAACACACTCGACAATTTTACCCGGATGAGTTTCCTGATTGGAGTTGTTTTGGTAATTGGTGGTATAATTATCTCCTTTATTTTTATTCGAATTATTTCAAAGCCGGTAATTGATCTCAGAGATATTCTGAATGTAATGGGGAAAGGTAAAATTCCTGAAGAAAGTATTAAGGCGGGGAATGATGAAATTGGCGACATGAGTAAAGCCCTGAATTTTCTTATTGAAGGACTGAAAGAGAAGGCAATATTTGCGCGAGAGATTGGTCAGGGAAATTTTGAGCATAATTACAAACCTTTAAGTGATGATGATACCCTGGGATTATCGCTCATGGAGATGAGAGAAAGTTTGCGAAAAGCAAAACAAGAAGAAGAAAACCGTAAAATTGAAGATAAAAAAAGAAACTGGGCTACACAGGGTATTGCTCGATTTGCCGATTTGCTCAGACAAAACAATGATAATCTGAAAGACCTTTCTTTCAACATTATCAAAAACATGGTTAACTATTTGAATGCCAATCAGGGAGGTGTTTTTATTCTGGAAGATGAAGGCGATGAAGTGTATGTTGAACTTGCTGCCTGCTATGCTTTTGAAAGAAGAAAGTTTTTACAGAAAAAAATTATGAAAGGCGAAGGTTTGGTAGGTACCTGTTTGCAGGAAGGAGAAACTATCTTCATTACCGAAGTACCCGAAAACTATATTTCTATTACCTCTGGATTAGGAGATTCAAATCCACGGTGTATTCTTATTGTTCCGCTCAAATTAAACGACGAGATTTTTGGTGTAATCGAAATTGCTTCTTTCCAGGTATTAGAACCCTATCAGATAGAATTTGTTGAAAAAGTAGCAGAATCCATTGCTTCTACCATATCAAGTGTGAAAATAAATATAAGAACTACTGAACTGCTTCATCAATCGCAGGAACAAAGCGAAGAGATGCGGGCACAGGAAGAAGAGATGCGCCAAAATATGGAAGAAATGCATGCCACACAGGAAGAAATGGAGCGAAAAGAGATTGAAAACCAAGGATTTTATGATGTTGTCAATAAAAGCGTTCCCCTTATAGAGTTATCTGTTGATTGTAACATCAAAAAACTTAGTCCTGTATTTTGTGAATTAACCGGGTTCTCTGAATATCAAACTGATTCGCTGAGTTTTTATCAGATTTTTGATAAAAATTTTCTGGAAACCAATGGTTTTTCTGATATTCAAAATTCACTAGCAGCAGGAAACCCGGTGGATGGGGTTTTTAAAATCAACAAAAATAATGGCGAACAACTTACTTTAAAAGCTGGTTTTAAACCTATATTAAATAAATTTGGTGCACCCTCAAAAATTGTATTCATTGTTTATGAATGTAAATAATTCATTATCTTAGCACAGTTTTTATTTCCTTCTTACTTTTTTTCAACCTAAAATTATCAGGTAATGAAATTATTTGTCAGAGTGTGCATGATACTTTCCGTAGTTCTCATTTTGCAATCCTGCGAAAGAAAAGATCGCCCGGAAGAAATTACTGAAAAATTTATGAACCATCTTATGGCCCGCGAATATGAAGAAGCCGGAAAGTATGGAACAGAATCCACCCAAAAAATGATGCAAATGTTTGAAACATTTGAATCTCTTGGCGGAGATGCCATCACCGAAGATGAATTGCAACAAGATGAAATTGGAGAAATTGATTGCGATGTAGACGGAGATACTGCCATTTGCCGTTTTGATGAAGAAGGACAACAATCAGAACTTGTTTTGGTAAAAGAGGATAACGAGTGGCTGGTTCATATTGAAAAAGAAAACCCCTATGAGGATATGGACTGGAAAACAGAAGAAGAAGAAGAACAATGGATACCAGAGACGGAGGAACCTGTTGATAACGAAGTGGAGCAATAAAGTTTTCCGTAAAACTAACAGAACAGCAATGTGAATAAAGAAAAATCGATATGCTTTTTTATTTGCCTGTTTTTTGTATACGCCTGCCATCAGGTGCCTGAAGAGTATGAATCCACGAATCCACCGGGTTATAACCTGTCACAGGAAGAAATAAAACAATTGAAGGAAGGGGATATTATTCTCAGACATGGGCTAGGGTTTGTAAGCAATACCATAGTAAAGACATTGGCCGAAGATTTACCTGTATCGCATGTGGGGATGATTGTAAAAAATGATCAGGGAGGTTTTTCTGTAATTCATTCCGTATCTCAAACACTTTCTGATTATAACGGTGTTCAGATTCAGGATTTGCAAACATTTGTGCGCGATAGCCAGGATTCTTCGATAGTGATTGTAAGATATAAAAATGCCATTGAAAAAGAAGGCTCAGATCATCAAATGGCAAAGCATGCTTACCGTTATTTAGACAAAAAAGTCCCTTTCGATTATAAATTTGATCTGGATGACTCTACAGGTTTTTACTGTTCAGAATTGATTGTACGTATTTTTTCAGATACCTACAATTTCCATGCAGAGAAACAAATTTTTTTACATACGCAAAAACTGGAAGATAAACTTCGGTTGGATGTATTTCGCAATCCTGGCTTGTTTGTGGAAATCATCAACCATCAGAATCACTAAAATCCTGGTAGTTGTCTTAAGATTGTGGTTTAGCACATTTACTTTGCCCAGGTCAACTGTTCAAAGCTTTTTTATAAACTTTCAGACATCTTTCCCGTGCAAATATGTGATCGATTACAGGTTTTGGGTATTGATCTGAATCCCATTCTTTCACCCATTCTTTTACATATTGAAAATCCACGTCAAACTTTTTGCGTTGTTCGTGTGGATTGAATATCCTGAAATAAGGTGCTGCATCACATCCGGAACCGGCGCTCCATTGCCATCCGCCATTGTTGCTTGATAACTCATAGTCGAGTAACTTTTCGGCAAACCAGGCTTCCCCCCACCGCCAGTCTGTCAATAAATGTTTGGTCAGAAAACTGGCAGTAATCATTCTTACCCTGTTGTGCATATAGCCTGTTTCTTTTAGTTGTCTCATACCAGCATCCACAATAGGGTATCCTGTTTTGCCCATCTTCCATTTTAAGAAATTCTCCTGGTCGTTTTGCCATTCAATTTTGTCGTATTTCGCTTTGAATGCATTGTTGGTTACATGAGGAAAATGCCAGAGAATCATAGCATAAAATTCTCGCCAAATCAATTCGTTGAAGAAAGTCTGGTTATGTTTCAGGGCATATTTGGCAAGTTTTCGCAAACTAATGGTTCCAAACCGAAGGTGTACTCCTAAGCGTGTGGTGCCTCCTTTGCGTGCCGGATAATCACGTGTTTTGTCATATTCAGCAATGATGTGCGTGCTGTTTTCCTTATCCGGAAAATTTATACCTGAAGGTTGAAAGCCAATGTCTTTCAGACTGGGGAATTTTTTTCTTTTGGGAAAGGAGATATTTTTTAGATACTTATCAGAATCGAAGGTGTGTAGATGTTTTTCGGGGGTTAATTCCTTATAGCATTTGTTTTTATAAGGAGTGAAAACGGTATACGGATCACCATCTTTTTTTACGATTTCATCCTTTTCAAATAAAAGATGATCAAGGTAGGAAATGAAGGTAATGTTTTTGGATTGGAGAAACTCTTCAATTTCCTGATCACGTTTTATCCCGTAAGGTTCGTGATCTTTATGGGTATATACTGCTTCAATGTTGATATCCTCAATTAGTTTTTGGAAAATTTCTATGGGTTTTCCATGAAAAACATAAATCTGTTTCTGGTTTTCTTTTAACTGTTTGTTGATGTTTTCCAAACTCCGGTGAATAAATTCCACCCTTGCATCATTTTTTGGCAGAGAATCAATAATATCAGTATCGAAAATAAAAACAGGAATGACTTTTCCGGAAGCTTTAAGTGCGTGGTAAAATCCTTTGTTGTCGTATAGTCTTAAATCTCTCCGAAACCAAAATATTGTATATTTATCCATCATAAAATAAAAGCATTAATGAGATTGTCATCTGGGAAAACAAAAAGAAGTAAGATAGGTTTTCAGAATTAGTTTGATTGACGGATTGATTAAAAGATATAAAGTAAATAATTCTACAGTTCATCCTGCAAAAATGCTAATGTTGCATGTAAGGGTATTTTTAATATGCAAGACTTTGTTGCAGAAGTTTTTCTGATTTTTCCAGGCTGATGTTTTTGCGGCGGGCATAGTCTTCAACCTGGTCGCGGGTTAATTTACCGAGGTTGAAATATGTTGACTGAGGATTGGCAAAGTACCATCCCGAAACAGATGCCGCTGGTACCATACTAAAACTTTCTGTAAGTTTCGTACCTGCATTTTTTTCAGCATTGAGTAAATCAAATAATTTTCTTTTTTCACTATGCTCGGGGCATGCCGGATAGCCGGCAGCAGGTCTTATACCCACGTATTTTTCTTTCAGCAGTTCTTCATGGGTGAGTTGTTCTTCAGGAACATAAGCCCACAATTCTTTTCTTACTTTTTCGTGGAGCAACTCGGCAAATGCCTCAGCTAATCTATCTGCAAGCATTTTTACCATTATACTGTTGTAGTCATCCTGTTCTTTTTTGTATTTTTCTGCTAACTCTTCAGCACCATGTATACTCACCACAAATGCTCCCAGATAATCTTTTGTTTTTGCTTGCACAGGAGCAATAAAGTCAGCCAGAGAATGGTTGAAGCTTTGCGGGTTTTCTTTGATCTCCTGGTTGCGTAAAAAATGAAAACGTGTTATTTCCTGAGAATCGTCTTCTTCATCAAATAAAATGATATCTTCATTATCACTTGCAGAAGGAAATATGCCAACAACTCCCCGGGCAGTCATAAGGTTTTCATCAAAGATTTTTCTCAGCATGTGATGGGCATCATCAAAAAGTTTTTTTGCCTCGTCACCCTTCAAAGGGTCTTTAAGAATGGCAGGATACTTTCCCTTCAATTCCCATCCAAAAAAGAAAAAGGTCCAGTCAATATATTCTGCTATTTCTTTAAGCGGGTAATGATCAAAAACGGTGATTCCGGTTTTTTGAGGTTTCACAATTTTTTCCTGGTTCCATTGCGGATTATAACGGTTTTTTCTTGCATCTTCCAGAGAAAGGTATTTTTTTGCAGCAGCTCTTTTATTATGATCCTGCACAAGTTTCAGGTACCTCTGGCGTGTATCGTTCAGGAATGTCAATTTGTTTTCTTTCGACATCAGATCGCTGCAAACTTTTGCTGCACGAGATGCATCTTTTACATGAATAACTCCGTGATTGTAGGCAGGAGCTATTTTAACTGCGGTATGTAAAGAGCTGGTTGTGGCACCGCCAATGAGCAAAGGTATTTCAAAATTTTTTCTTTTCATTTCTGAAGCAACAAAAACCATCTCGTCCAATGAGGGTGTAATCAATCCACTTAAACCAATAATATCTGCTTTTTCTTCTACTGCTTTTTCCAGTATTTTATCGCATGGAACCATTACTCCCATGTCGATTACTTCAAACCCGTTACAGGCAAGTACCACTCCCACAATGTTTTTTCCTATGTCGTGCACATCGCCTTTAACGGTGGCAAGCAGTATTTTGCCTGCTGCCGAAACATTACCAAATTCAAGTTTTTGCTCTTCAATGAAAGGGGTGAGGTATGCCACAGCTTTTTTCATTACACGGGCACTTTTCACAACCTGTGGGAGGAACATCTTTCCGGAGCCAAAGAGGTCTCCAACCACATTCATTCCGTCCATGAGTGGTCCTTCAATAACTTCCAAAGCTTTGGGCAGCAATTGCCGCATCTCTTCCACATCCTGTTCAATAAACTCATCTTTTCCTTTCACAAGCGAATAGCTGATACGTTCTTTAATTTCCAGGTTTCTCCACTCAAGAGGGTCTTTTGCTTCCTTTGAAGAACTTTGCTGATCCTTTACCTTTTCAGCATAAAGCAATAAACGCTCTGTAGCATCTTTTCTCCGGTATAAAATAGCATCTTCAACCAATCGGAGCAGTTCTTTTGGTATATCGTCGTAAACCTGCAAAAGCGAAGGATTTACGATGCCCATATCCATTCCTGCTTTGATAGCATGGTAGAGAAACGCTGAATGTAATGCCTCGCGAATGATATTGTTTCCTCTGAATGAAAAAGAAAGATTGCTTACTCCGCCACTGATATGCACATGTGGCAGATTTTCACGAATCCATGAGCACGCCCTTATGTAGTCAAGGGCATAGGTGTTATGTTCACTAATGCCGGTGGCGATAGCCAGAATATTGGGATCGAAGATGATATCTTGTGGAGGAAATTTTGCTTTTTGTGTCAGTAAAGTATAAGATCGTTGTGCAATCTCAATTTTTCTGTCAAAAACATCTGCCTGTCCTTTTTCATCGAAGAGCATTACAATAACTGCAGCTCCATAATTCTTTACCACTTCCGCCTGCTGCAAAAATTTTTCTTCGCCTTCTTTTAAGCTGATAGAGTTAACAATCGATTTTCCTTGTACACATTTTAACCCTGCCTCAATAACTTCAAATTTTGAGGAATCGATCATCAGAGGAACTCTCGAAATATCGGGTTCTGCTGCAATATGGTTTAAAAATTCCACCATTGCCTCTTTTCCTTCTATCATCGCATCATCCATACAGATATCAATAACCTGGGCACCTGATTCTACCTGTTCCAAAGCCACTGTAAGTGCTTCCGAAAAATTTTCTTTTTTGATCAGGCGGGCAAATTTTTTCGATCCTGCCACATTGGTTCTTTCGCCAATGTTCACAAAATTAGATTCGGGTCTTATCTCCAGATGTTCTAATCCGCTGAGGAAAGTATGAGTAGAAGCAGAGGGTATGGAACGTGGCGGATATTTTTCAGCCAACAGTGCCAGTTGTTTTATATGTGCTGGTGTTGTACCGCAGCATCCACCGGAAATATTTAGCAATCCGTCTTTCATAAATCCTTCTACAATGGCTGCCATTTCGTTTGCCGACTGGTCGTATTCTCCGAATTGGTTGGGAAGGCCTGCATTGGGGTGTGCGCTTACTGCAAAAGGTGCTCTTTTGCTTAGTATCTCAAGAAAGGGGCGTAGCTGCGCGGCACCAAGGGCGCAATTTAAACCAATGCTCAACAATTTTACATGCGACATGGAGACCAGGAAAGCTTCGGTTGTTTGGCCCGAAAGGGTTCGTCCGCTGGCATCGGTTATCGTTCCCGACACCATAACCGGAATCTCTACATTGTTCTGTTTCTGATAATTTGAAATAGCGTAAAGTGCAGCTTTCGCATTGAGGGTGTCAAAAACAGTTTCAACCAGCAAAATGTCTGCTCCCCCATCCATCAGTCCTTTAATTTGTTCCAGGTAGGCTTCTTTTAACTGATCGAAAGTAACTGCCCTGTAAGCAGGGTTGTTTACATCGGGCGACATGGATGCGGTGCGATTGGTTGGTCCTAAAGATCCGGCAACAAATCTGGGTTTATCTGGTGTTTTTTGATTGTATTCTTCGCATGCCTGTTTTGCCAGTGTGGCCGATTGAAAATTCATCTCATAAACCATATCCTCCATCTCATAGTCGTGCATCGAAATTGCATTTGCATTAAAGGTATTGGTTTCGATGATATCTGCACCCGCTTCCAGATAAGCCAGATGGATGTCTTTGATGATATGCGGTTGGGTAACAGATAAAAGGTCGTTGTTGCCTTTCACTTTTTGTTCTATGTCTGCAAACCTTTCTCCGCGGAAATCTTCTTCTTCCAGTTTGTGTCTTTGTATCATGGTGCCCATAGCTCCATCGAGTACAAGTATCTTTTTTTGTATGAGTGATTGTAATTGTTGTGTTTTCGACATGAAATAGTTGATTGTGTTTTTTCTGATTTTTTTAAAAAAGACAAAGTTAGCATTTATCAATTAGTTGAAGAATATGTAATAACATATTTGATGGTAAGCTGTGAATTGCAGAAGCAAATCATAAAACCGCTTTTGATATGCTTACCACATTTTTTGCTCTGCCCATTGTATACATATGAATAAGAGGTAATCCGTTATCAAAAAGTTCCTGTATCTGATTTATCGCCCATTCAATGCCAACTTTGTTCACATCTTCGTTGTTTGAGCAGTTTTCTACTTTTTGTCTCAATTCAGCTGGCATTGTCAGGTGGAAAATTTTGGGTATTGCCTGCAGATGTTTCTTTATGCTTATGGGTTTTATACCTGGAATAATGGGAACATTTATGCCTGCTTTGTAACATCTTTCCATAAAATCGAAAAATACATTATTATCGTAAAACATTTGGGTTACAATGTATTCGGCACCAATATCTACCTTTTTTTTCAGATACAGGATATCTTTTTCTGTATTGGGTGATTCGGCATGTTTTTCCGGGTATCCCGCCACACCCACACTGAAATTTGTACGGTTGGGGTTGTCAACATACTGCTCAAAATACTTTCCATTGTTCATGTCAATAATCTGTTGCAATAGTTCTGATGCATACATGTTTCCATCAGGATTGGGGTCAAACCTACCTGTATTTTTATCTGCATCACCTCTAAGCACCAGAAGGTTGTGGATACCCAGAAAATCCAATTCAATCAGAGCATCTTCGGTTTCCTGTTTAGAAAAACCTCCGCAGATAATATGGGGTACAACATCTACGTTGTATTTGGCTTTGATAGCGGCTGACATTCCTACTGTTCCGGGCCTTTTTCTTATGATTACAGGTTTTTCTGTACCATCAGGTTGCTTTATGTATGTGGTTTCTTCCCTGTGGTAAGTAATGTTTATAAATGGCGGATCGAATGCCATCAGCTGATCAAGTGTGTTAAATATACTCATAATGCTACTTCCTTTCACAGGAGGAAGTAATTCGTAACTGATACGAGGAGTTTTATTTTTTTCCAGGTGTTCTGGTACGGTCATTTTCCGACTGATTTTTTAGGGTTTAAAAGTATTGCTTTTTAATCCAGCAAATACAATATAGTTTAATTATTACGAAAGTTATCAAAAAAGTATCGATTTCAAATAGGAGTCAACTCTGAAAAGTTTATTATCCGCAAATTACACAAATTAGCACTAATTTATATCTATGATTACCACACTAATAAGAATTTAATGTTTTCACTAATGAATGAAAAATGACTTTTCGGAGCAGACTCAACTATTAATACCCGTAAATTTTTTTAATCCTTTCAATTCTATTAATGCTGTGCTTCAGCATAATCCCGATTAAAAAATTTTGCTGATTTCCAATATTTTGGCTGCTATGGCGCTTTTAACCATCGGCCTAGCAGCACTAGTCTTAGCACTAATATAGACTTTATTAAAATAAAATTTATGATCTTCAACCGTTTTCAGGACTTTCAAAAAAGGCCAGAAATACATCGAGTGTATGTATAAGGTTTTTGATATTTAGTAAGTTAGATAGTCTTATGTTGCCAATTACATAATTATAGTTTTTTGAAGAAAGTTTTTCCTCAATACTTTCAAATTCGAAATGACTAAAGTCGAGTAAATTTCTGAATCTCAGATATATTTTTACCACAACATCATTGGTATGTTGAGGGGGCGTAAAATATTTTCGTTTCTTATATTCGTAGCGGTAGTTGTGCATACGTGCAGTGATATCTGACAAAACTGAGCTGCCGGTAGGCAGTGCTCCAGCCCCTTTGCCAAACATAAACTGTTTTTCGTAAAAGGAACCATTGATCACAACACCGTTATATTCATCTTCAACATTATAAATATATTCGTCATTTGTAGTCATCTTGGGCATCACCATCAGGTTGAAATTTTTACCGTTGATTTTGGTTGCCTGTGCCACAAGTTTAATCCGGTATTGTTTTTCTTTGGCAAACCTAATATCTTCTTTAGCAAGGTTTGATATTCCTGATACAAAAATATTATTGGGGTTTACATGATTTCCAAAACCATGTAATGCCAGTATCACAATCTTGTAAAGCGAATCCCATCCATCCATATCTAAACCGGGGTCTGATTCGGCAAAACCCGAATCCTGGGCTATTTTCACCGCTTCTGAATAGGTAAAGTTTTCATTGAATACTTTAGAGAGTACAAAATTGGAGGATCCGTTTAAAATACCTGTAATAGATAGTAAAAGATCATTATCATAATATTCTTCCAGATTTCTGATCACTGGAATACTGCCGCAGGCAGAGGCATCATATAACAATGCTGCACCACTCTCTTGTTGAATTTCCAACAATTCCGGCAGGTTTAGAGCAAGCATTTTTTTATTACCCGAAACAACACTTTTGCCTTTTTTGAGCGCTTTCTTTACAATATGAAAAGCTTCCACAGAATCGTCGATCAGTTCTACCACCAGATTGATTTGATCATCGTTTAGAATTTCATCAGCCTGGAGTGTGAAAAATTTTTCCGGTATGCTTCTTTTTTTTTCAGAATGTTTTATACATATTTTTTTGATACTGGCCTGGGTAGTATGACTGTTTTGCAACACATGGTATAGTCCTTCACCCACTACGCCAAATCCAAATAATCCTATAATCTGCTTATTATTTTGATGGGGCATTTTTGCAATTTATTTTAAAATTTTTATTGATTACATTTTGTATCTGATTTTTAACCTGGCAAAAGTTGCGTTTGTAACCAGGTTCAATAGTTTCTGGTTTTGTTTTTGAAAATTTATTTTGTTTCCTTGTTTTTCAAAAAAAACGCATGGTTTTGATAATGAATTTCTTATAAAAAAGAACGGGAAAAACATGTGAACTGTTTTATTGATGGATAAAGGTTGGTGATAAATGCCAAAACATCTGATCACCAACCTTAATTGTTTTAATTATCTTATGGGGAAACATCAACTGGTTGTTTTTAGTAAGAATCTCCACCTTACACAATACTGGCAATAAACATTGCCACTATCAGAAAGTTTTTCAAAGCTTTTGAAAAGCATTTTCGAAGTCAGCTTTGATATCATCAATATGCTCCAGTCCAACAGAAACCCTTAGCAGGTTTGGTAGCACACCGCTTTTAACTTGCTCTTCATCTGAGAGTTGTTGATGAGTTGTTGCAGATGGTTGAATAATCAGTGTTTTTGCATCGCCAACATTGGCCAGGTGGCTTACCAGTTCGAGAGTGTCAACCAGTTTGATGGCATTTTCCTTACCTCCTTTTATGAGGAAAGAAAGTACCCCCCCGGAACCTCTCTTCAGGTATTTTTCAGAGAGTGCATGATAGCGGTTTGATTCAAGTCCGGGGTAGTTCACTTTTTCTACCAGAGGATGATGTTCCAGCCATTGCGCCAGGGCAAGAGCATTGTCGGCATGACGCTGCGCCCGTAAACTGAGTGTTTCAACACCCTGCAGCAGTTGGAAAGCATTAAAAGGGCTGAGAGCGGGTCCGAAATCCCTTAATCCTTCTACGCGTGCTCTGATGCTGAAAGCAATATTGCCAAACGGTCCTCCTTCGCCAAAAACATCCCAAAATACCAATCCATGATACCCTTCAGAAGGTTCGGTAAATTGAGGGAATTTACCGTTGCCCCAGTTATAATTACCACCATCAACAATTACTCCGCCAATACTCGTACCATGACCACCGATCCATTTGGTGGCAGATTCCACCACAATGTTGGCTCCGTGCTCCAGAGGACGGAAAAGGTATCCTCCGCATCCGAATGTATTGTCAACAATTAGTGGCAGATCATATTTTTTTGCAAGAGCGGCGAAAGCTTCAAAGTCAGGAATATTAAATTCAGGGTTTCCGATGGTTTCAATATAGATGGCTTTGGTTTTTTCATCAATCAAAGTTTCAAATGTAGAGGGATCATCACCGCTGGCAAATCTTACATCTATGCCTAATCTTTTGAAGGCGACTTTAAACTGGTTAAAGGTACCACCGTAAAGAAAAGAAGTGGACACAAAATTGTCACCCGCCTGTAAAATATTGTTTAATGCTATAAACTGTGCAGCTTGCCCCGATGAAACAGCCAATGCAGCAACACCTCCTTCGAGTGCGGCGATACGTTTTTCAAAAACATCGGTTGTAGGATTCATGATACGGGTATAAATGTTGCCAAATTCTTTCAGGGCAAATAAATTAGCACCATGTTCGGAATTATTGAAAACATATGAAGTAGTTTGATAAATAGGTACTGCTCTTGAACCGGTTGTGGGATCGGGAGTCTGACCTGCATGCAGTTGAAGAGTTTCGAAATTTGTGCTTATACTCATGATCAATAAAAGTATTTAAATGAATAATAATTTGAGAATTAACAGATTTGATAATCAGTGATAGGTTGATATTTTTTGTGAAATGCAAAGGCACAAGAATGTTTCTCTGCAAAAATTTGCAAAGTGCCTCAGTTGAAAACGCCCGGTTGAGGTCAGGGAGCAAAGTAAGACCCGTCAGAAAAAATATTCTGATCAGCAACCGGGCATGGGCATAGCCATGTGCACTTTAAAAAGGAAAGTATTGAAGGATGAAGCGAAACTGAAAGATTCTAATCTTTTTGCGGTTAAAACCAGCAATCCTGAAAGGTGGTAATCGTTGTAAAATTTCATTTTAATGGTTTTAGTTTATAAATCCTTTTCATTGAAGGCAGGTATTGGCACCTTCCCCCGGGAGGGTGGGTTGCCAGAGTTTCAACGAGCCTGTTCTCTCCACTCTTCTTTATAAACAATCTTTTCAAAGAAGTTTGCTGTTTTTGTTTCAGCGGTGCAAATATAGTACAATATTTTTAAATGATTATTTAAAACTTTAATTTTTGTTTTTTTATAAATGTTGAAAACGGTATAATCGTTTGAATATTTCTATTTGAAATTGAATGAAGAGACAGATATTCAGAGCAGTAATGCCTAAAAATTGCAGGTTTATGTGATTTGGTATTCCAAAATGAAGCAAACGAATCGATAAACCTCCAATAAGCGGCCAGACCGGACATTAAATGTAAGAAGATTGCTGTTGCCAGGTTAGAGGAATTATTGATATTAAATACTTTTCGGGATTTTGAACAGACTTGCTGCTCTTTTGAGATTTAAATTTAATGATCTTAGAGTCAGGGGAAACAAATGGTTTTGTAATATGTAATCATTCTGTTCAAATTATAAAAATATGTTCGTATGAATCATAAATTCTGTTCTCATTTAGCAGCCTTGATAAAACAACGGCATATAGTATTGTTTTACTATTCAATGGCAGGCAAAAGATTTTTATGTGCTTAAATGTTTAAAATATTATTCCGTGTGCGTACACGAATTTGAAAAATCTTCTTATCTTTGCACAGCACTAAAGAAAATAAATTGAATCATAATCTCAAATTTTTTGATGAGCCAGCAAATCAGTCGTGTAAAAATTTCTGATATAGCCAAAAAAGCCAATGTATCTGCCGGAACTGTTGATCGTGTAATCCACAACCGTGGAGAAGTGTCTCAGGCAACGCGTGAAAAGGTTCTTAAAATTATCAAAGAGTTGAACTACCAGCCCGATATTGTTGCCAGTTCATTGGCTTCAAAAAAATCGCTTCGTTTTTCGGCTATACTTCCCCGCGGAGATGCTGATAATCCTTTTTGGAAAATTCCTGTTGAGGGTTTACAGATTGCCCTTGATGAAATCAAACATTTCGGTATTACACTCGAAAAATATCATTTTATTTATCACAATCGCCAGAGTTTCAGCAGAATGTTTACCAAAGTATTGGAAAGTAAACCTGATGGAATAATTGTAACACCCTTTTTCAGAACGGAAACCCGCAACTTTTTAGATCAGGCAAATCAAAAAAACATTCCAGTTGTATTTTTAAATACATTTATTGAGGGCACAAAGAGTTTTGCCTTTGTAGGGCAGGATTCAAAACAAAGCGGAAGGGTAGCGGCCGAGTTACTTGATTATGGGTTGGATTCGACCAAAGAAATTTTAATACTAAACATCATCAGCGAAAAAAGCGGTAACGCCCATATTTTGAGTCGTGAGGAAGGTTTTCGTGATTATTTTCAAATAGAAAATCCCCAAAGACCCTTAAAATCGATACAGGTAAAAGCAAGGCATGTTGATGAATTAGGCAAAGAGCTATCTTCTTGCTTTTTATCTGCCAATAAAAGTCCTTGCGCTCATGGGGTTTTTGTTACCAATTCTAAGGTTTTTCTGGTCGCTGATTTTTTTGAAAAAAACAACATTCGTAATGTACAACTTATTGGATATGATTTGCTTGATTCAAATATCGATCACCTGAAAAAAGGAAATATTCGTTTTTTGATCGGTCAAAAACCGGTAGATCAGGGCTACAAAAGTTTAATGACTTTGTTTAATGCCCTTTTCATGAAAAAAAAGATACAACAGGATCAATATCTGCCTATTGATATTATAACCAAAGAAAATCTCGATTTTTATCTTCATCATAAAAAATAAACAACATGAATTTCGATCATTTAAAAGACAAAGTTTGCGTAATAACCGGAGGAGGTGGTGTTTTAGGTACATCCATGGCCCGCACCCTGGCCTCAGTTGGAGTAAAAGTGGCAATTCTTGACAGAAACCTTGATTCGGCACAAAAAGTTGCAGATAGTCTCACTTCCGGTTTTGGCACTGAGGCACTGGGATTGGTTGCAGATGTGTTGAAAAAAGATACTTTGGTTGCTGTTAAAAAGCAAATCAATGATAAATGGGGCAGGATTGATCTGCTTATCAATGCGGCAGGTGGTAATTCACCCAAAGCAACTACAAAAGTTGAGCAAATGGACCCCGATTCTATTGATGCCATGAGTGAGTCATTTTATGGTCTTCAACTGGAAGGTTTTCAGCATGTATTTGACCTTAATTTTATGGGTACTTTGTTGCCAACAATGGTTTTTACCACAGATATGGTCGAAAACAGAAAGGGGAACATTCTTAATATCTCTTCCATGAATGCAATAAAACCACTAACCAAAATACCTGCCTATTCTGCGGCTAAATCTTCTATTAATAATTTTACCGAATGGTTGGCAGTCCATCTTGGAAAAACCGGTATCCGGGTAAATGCTATTGCTCCGGGTTTCTTTCTTACCAATCAAAACCGTTTTTTGCTTACCGATGAAAAAACCGGTAAACTCACCCCTCGGGGACAAAAGATTATTGATGCAACCCCTATGGGAAAATTTGGGCAACCATCTGATCTTTCAGGTACTATGCTTTTTTTGCTCTCTGATCTGTCTGATTTCATAACCGGAATAGTGATACCTGTCGATGGTGGTTTCAGCGCTTTTGGAAGAGTCTGATAAGAATACCGGCCAACATAACCACAATGCTTAAAATATTTATTTGTTTGCTAACATTAATAAAATCAAAAAAAAAATGACAAAAATGATTGAAACATGGAGATGGTACGGACCTAATGATCCTGTATCACTCTGGGATATAAGGCAGGCGGGAGCCTCCGGAATCGTAAATGCTTTGCATGAAGTACCCACCGGGGAGGTTTGGCAACTCGATAAACTCATTGAAAGAAAACGTATTATCGAATGGGACGATTCCGTGCATCCCCCGCGTCAAACCGGATTGAAATGGGAGGTTGTAGAGAGTATTCCTGTGCACGATAGCATAAAACTTGGCTTGCATGATCGTGATGCTTACATTGAAAACTATATTCAGTCACTGAAAAATCTCGCCGCTATTGATGTAAAAACTGTCGTGTATAATTTTATGCCGGTAGTTGACTGGACACGCACCAACTTAAATCATGAAATGGAAGACAAAGCCAAAGCATTATCTTTTCAAATGATTGATTTTATTGCTTTTGATGTTTTTATTCTGAAAAGAAAAAATGCCGAAAAAGACTATTCACCCGAAGAACTGGAAAAAGCTTTTCATGCTTTTCAGGAATTTTCTGATGAGCAGAAAGAGTTGATTCAACATAACATTATCGCCGGATTACCAGGATCTCAGGAAGGTTATTCACTCGAAGAATTCAAACAACGACTTAAAAAGTACGAAAACATAAGCAATGAGCAATACAGGAACAACCTGAGCTATTTTCTGAAAAAAATTATACCGGTAGCAGAAATTCTTGGTATCAGATTGGCTATCCATCCTGATGATCCTCCACGTTCATTGTTTGGCTTGCCCAGGATCGTAAGCACCATAGATGATCTCAGGTTTTTGATCAATTCCTTTCCATCTAAAGCCAATGGATTCACCTTATGTACCGGATCGCTGGGGGTGAGAGCCGATAACGATCTGGTTAAGATCGTAAAGGAACTGGGATCAAACATTCATTTTGCCCATTTGAGAAGCGTCAAAAGATATCCCGATGGTAGTTTCCTGGAAACAGGTCATTTAAAAGGAGATGTTGACATGTTTGCTGTTGTGCTTGCTCTGCTGAAAGAACAGAAAAACAGAAAGGATAATCACAGAACAGACTACCGGATTCCTATGAGAGCAGATCACGGGCATGTAATTTTAGATGACCTCAGAAAAAAAACCAATCCGGGTTACTCTGCCATTGGTTTGCTGAAAGGCATGGCTGAAATAAGAGGACTGGAAACAGGCATTCTGAGATGTGGGTATTTAAAAGAATGATAGCCAATATGGGATAAACCTGTGTTAAACGTTTTCTGCAGCATCATTAAAAGTATCTGAGGTTATTGAATGACACGCCTATTCTTTGATATTCTAATTAATATAATGATTAAAAAATAGTATTATGGGAAAAAATGTAATCATAGCACAATCAGGAGGACCATCTCCTGTTATCAATAATTCACTAAGGGGGATTATTGATACATGTAAAATGTTTCCTGATAAATTTGGCAAGATCTATGGCGGATGGCATGGCATAGAAGGTGTTTTGAAAGAAGAACTGCTGGATTTGACAGCACAACCCGAGGAAGAGATCGCACTGCTGAGAAACACACCTGCTGCCGGAAGCATTGGCACCTGTCGTTACAAGTTAAAAGATAACCAAACAAGGGATTTTCAGCGGGTAATGGAGGTCATAGAAGCGCATGATATTGGTTATTTTTTCTACATCGGTGGTAATGACTCACAACATACTGCATTTAAAGTTAGCCAGCTGGCTGCCCAAAAAGGGATCGAACTGGTGGCAACTGGTGTACCCAAAACCATCGATAATGATGTGGGCGACAGCGAATTTCAACTGATCGATCATACGCCAGGCTATGGCAGTGTGGCACGTTACTGGTCGCACATCGTACAAAATGCCAACGAAGAAAATAAAGGCTCCAGTCCGGCTGATCCTGTGCTTGTTTTGCAGGCCATGGGGCGAAAAATAGGATACATACCTGCCGCTGCCCGGCTTGCTGACCCCAACCGCGAGATTCCACTACAAATATATCTTACAGAAGCAAATCTTACCCTGGATGAACTGGCAGACAATGTAAATGATCAACTGGTGAAAGATGGAAGATGTATTGTTGTAATCAGTGAAGGATTTGATGTAGGTAGCATTGGCGAAGTAAAAGATGCTTTCGGGCATACATCTTTTGGGTCAAGTAAAATGTCTGTTTTTCAGTCTGTTGTCAACTATTTGAATGGAAAAGGACTCAAAGCCCGGGGTGCTGCACGCGGACAGGTATTTGGAACAGACCAGCGAGACACCATGATCTATGCCTCTACCGTTGACCTGGATGAAGCCTACAAAGTGGGACAGAAAGCAGTTGATATTGCTTTGAATCATGGTAACGGATGGATGGCAACTATACTGAGAGACCCGGGTTTTATTTACAATGTATCTTACGATAAAGTACCTCTCGAAAAGGTGGCTCTTTCAGAAAGATTCTTTCCAAAACATTGGATCGCTCCTAACAAAATTGATGTTACAGATGATTTTATAAAGTATGCAAAACCTCTACTGGGCCAAGACTGGGTTTCTGTGCCTGTGATCAACGGCATTCAGCGTTTTACCAAATTCAAACCTGTTTTTGCCGAAAAGAAACTCAAAGACTATCAACTGGAAGCTTTGTAATGAAATTTAAACTTTAAACGTTCATAGTATTTATCTAAATAATTTAATGAAGATATCAATTTAAAAATAGTATAATGGGAGATTTGAATAAACTACAACAGAAATTAAAAGATTTGCAACCAACCAAAGAATTTTTTATAGGTATCGATTCAGATGGTTGTGTTTTCGATACAATGGAGATCAAACAAAAAGAGTGTTTTTGTCCTAATTTTATCAAACATTTTGAGTTGCAAATGGTGTCTAAATATGCCCGGGAAACCTGGGAGTTCGTAAATTTGTACTCTAAAACAAGGGGCGTCAACCGTTTTCTTGCTTTAGTTGAAGCGGTTAAATTATTAGAGCAGCGCCCGGAAGTAAAAGAATTAAATGCGCAAATGCCTGATTTTAAACCTCTTGAAAAATGGATCGAATCAGAGACCAAACTGGGAAATCCCGCTTTAAAAGCTTATGCTGAAAAGGTGAATGATGAAATGATCGACAAAGTATTGAAATGGTCATTGAAAGTAAATCAGGATATTGCTGAAATGGTTTATGGCATTGCTCCATTCCCGTATGCGAAAAAATCTTTTGAAAAGATTGTGCAAAAATCAGATTCAATGGTCATTTCGCAAACACCTGTGGAGGCGCTCGAGCGCGAATGGGAAGAAAACGACATTAAAAAATATGTACATATTATTGCTGGTCAGGAGTATGGAACCAAAGCCGAACATCTGGCACTAGGTGCAAAAAATAAGTATCCTGACGATAAAATTCTGATGATCGGCGATGCTCCCGGCGATTTTAAAGCAGCCAATAAGAATGGAGTGCTTTTTTTCCCGATCAACCCCGGGCATGAAAATGAATCATGGAAAAGGTTCTATGAAGAAGCGCTGGATAAATTCTATGCTTTGGAATACGAAGGCGATTACCAAAAATCACTGATTG
>CAYPFV010000022.1:0-30971 GCA_964410015.1 uncultured Bacteroidales bacterium | reverse complement strand
ATCTTTACGACCATCTGGTTGGTTTTTTTATCTTCTACAACCAGAATATCAGCATCATAGCGAATCCTTTCATTTACTATTTCAAGATTTGATTCTATTGTTAAAGGAGTGTTGTGGTTATCTTCAGACTGAAAAGTAAACCAAAATGTACTGCCTTTTCCTGGTTTACTATTCAACCCGATCTCACCATCAAGAAGTTTAACCAGTTCTTTGGTGATTGGTAATCCCAGTCCTGTTCCTGTAGATTTTTTGACATAAGAATCGTTGAGTTGTTCAAATTTTTCAAAGATTCGTTTTTGATTTTCCGCGCTGATTCCTGTCCCTGTATCGGTTATGCTGATTTTAATTAATGATGTTTTATCATGTTGTTCTTTCATATCCACATTAATGGTCACTTTTCCCTTTTGTGTGAATTTTAGTGCATTGCTCAAAAGATTGATCAGTATTTGCTTTAATCTTCTCGGATCGGTAGTTACATATTGGGGTACTAAATCATGGGTTTTTAAAGTAAGCCCTATTTCTTTATCCCGAAAACGATGTTCAAAAAGAAAAAATAACTTCTGCATAAAGTCTCTGATCTCAAATTTCTCATGGAAAATATCGAGCTTTCCGGCTTCTATTTTTGCCAGATCCAAAATATCGTTGATCAGATCAAGCAGTATAGAGGAGGATTCCTGAATGATATTTAAATACCTTTGTTGATCAGGGTCTAACTTTGTTTTTTGAAGGATTTCAGACATTCCCATAATGCCTGTAACGGGTGTTCTTATCTCATGGCTCATGTTGGCAAGAAACTGATCTTTGATTTTGGCCGACTTTTCTTTGATCTCCAATGCTTTTTGTATTTCAACCTGTTGTTTTCGCTCTGTTATATCAAGATTAAAACCCTCAATAACCTTTTCATTCCTTATGTTGATTAATCTTGCGGTAGTACTGATCCAAATGATTTTACCATCTTTGGTTTTCGATTGATATTCAAAGTTATTGACTACTTTTTTTTCCTTGATCATCTCAATGATTTTGTCTCTGTCTGCCGGATTCACGTGAAGGTTTCTAACATTGTGAACTGAATGAATGTATTCGTGTGCATTTTTGAAACCCAGCATTTGTGCCTGCATATCGTTGGCTTTTAAAATTTTACCTCCAATAGTGGTTTGGTAAATACCTATTTGAGCATTTTCAAAAATATTTCTGTATCTCGATTCGCTTTCCCGGAGTGCCGTTTCTGTCTTATATAAGTCTGTATAATCTTCCAGCACTATTTGTATGGTTTGTGCTTTTCCCCTCCGATGTTTTAAGGGTGAAAGTTGATATTTTACAAACACTTCTTTACCCCAAAAACTTTTATATGCTTTTGAATCGGATATGTATTGATTGTTTTCAATGCACCTTTTCAATGATTGACTGAAACCTAAAGACTTCAAAGGATAGAATTCCAGTACATTAATACTTAATGTTTCCTGTTTATTTTTTGATCCCAAAATCTTCAGAAACGCATCATTTACATCCAGTAGATTTCCTTTTGCATCGCAAATACCCACTCCCAGTGGACTGGTATCAAACAAACTTCTGTATTTATTCTCGTTCTCTATGATTATCCGTTCTGCCATTTTTCGCCGGGTAATATCCATTACGTTCAGAATTACAGCACTTTGGCTCATTTCATGCGCCGGTATTTTTTTGTAGGAAAAACTGTACCATGCATCATTTCCGGTTTTATCCTGAAAAATCCGTTCTGTATAGACTTCCCCTCCCTCCAGTGCTCTTTCAAAATGCTTAAAAAAATCTTTTTTGTCCCTTTCTACCACAAAATTTAAAACAGAATCTCCCTCTTTCATGTCTTTTGAAAATATTTTTCGGGCATTGTCACCGGCAACCCTGTTAAAGGCAATGATATTGTAGTGCTCATCGACGAGGGTAACCGATCCTTGTATATTGTTGAGCAATACATTCAGCTTTTCGCGGGTTGCTACCAGTTCCTTGTTTTGTTGGGTGAGTTTGGTAATGTCTCGGGCCACAAACAGTATTTCATCTTCCCTGAAACGAATAATATTCCCTTCGTATATGTATTCTTGATCATCAATGCTGATTGTATAATCAAATGTAACTGATTTTCCTGTTTTTTTAAATTCCCTGATTTTTTCAAGAATGAGTTCTGATAGCGGATGGGGTAAAACCTCCTGGATGTTTTTTCCTAAAAATGCTTCCGGACTTTTGTACAACTTGTTTTCATCCCCGGTAAAATAATCAGTGAATCTGTCTTCCATGTCAATCAAAAAAAGCAGGTCGGGGAAAATTTTCAGGATGTTTTCGTAGCGATTGTCTCGATTGCGTATATTATCCCAGATTCTGCTAATCGTATTGATTTCTCTTAGGATAGACAGGTGAACTCCTGGTTGTATATTGCTTACAGCATTATATTCAAAAGATATGATTTGTCCGTTTTTTCCATAACAATCAATCAACCCTGACTGTTTGCCCTGTGAAAGAAAAGATGACCACAACTGGTTTGTGTCTGTCTTCTGATTATTAAATGTTGATGACTTCCGGGGGACTGTATACTTTTGACTATCAAGGACAATATCAGTTACAGAAAGTTTCAGAAATTCTTCGCGACTATATCCTAAACATTTGCATGCTTCTTGGTTTACCTCAATGTATTGGCCTTTATCGTTGCTGATCAGAATACAATCTGAAGCCTTTTCAAATATTGATTTATAAAACGCTAAATCAATGTTTTCTTTTTGCATGTCGTTTTTCATATTTTTCGTTTGTGGTCATTTTGTGGGGAAAAACTTCAATAACATGTTATTTAATCATATGCTAAGATTTAACCTGACGCTTGCATTTCATTTTCTTAAGAAAAAATGTTTCTTATAATTTCATAACAAATCAGGCCGGCAAGCAAGAAATTGTGCTGTATTTCTTTCGTTCAACAAATACCAGATATTGTCAAGGGTTGTGTTTTGGATAAAATTTGATGCTACTTGTCGATTTAAATTAAAATTATCAGATAAATTCTATAATAATAATCATAAAAGTTGCTGCTAAGATAACAAAATAGTTTTATATGAAATATCCTTTTTCTGCGAATGAAAATTTTTGTCTTCAACTTACTCAAAATCTATACTTCATCCAACTTTCTATTTAGGCTTTCATTAGCAGCGTATGATTAATTTTGACAACTCTGAACATTTAGAATTACTTTTCGATTTCTGATGATTTTACGCAAAAATTTCAACACTTGAAATCGTCATCACCATATTTAAAAACAATATGATTGATCTGTAAGACAAATTCCGTCAGGTTTATCTGAAAAATCTACCTCCAGGGTAGTTTTAAAATATTTCGATTATATCAACAAAAATGACAGGCAGATGTAACTTCATAATTTTATGGTCAGTTTTTCTTATTTGCTGATATAACAGCAAGTTGCTATAACTTTTCTAAAAAAAATACGTATAAACCCTCACCTTACTATCTGATTAGTATCATGTAAATAGTTCTTTTGATTTTTAATTCCCGGTATTATCGAGTCAGATAAATTGTAATCCATACAATATCATGGAATTACAAATAATTCCGGGATTTTAAGAAAGAAGAGATTAAAATAATATCTTTCCACAAAGATGTTTAAAATAATGCTTTTTTCAACAATCAGATGAACCGGGCTATGATAATAATATTAACATTCGCATGCTTGCGGATGATTACAATTTTGCAATACAATAATAATTACAAAACCTGTATTGTTGTTGGCGAACTTTCTCAAAAAAAAGAGAACCGACTTATTCAAATTATAATCAGATGAATCCTCCATCTGTTTTTACGCACAAAAGCATAACACAATAATCAGTAAAATGGAGGTTCTATCATACCACTTTAATCAAATTTTTACCAGATGGACCGGGCCATGACAATAGTATTGACACACACGCGGATGATTAGATTTTGCAGCATGGACAAAAATACAAAACCAGCGTTTTGGCGAGCTTCATCTGACCGAATGATTCAAATTATAAACAAATGAAAGCAGATTGATACTGATTTTTGCTATCTCCTGCAATTTCAATAGCAAACAAATAAATCCTGAATAATCAAATCATTGGAAAGATGAAGAAATTGAAAACATTCTTACTAAGTCCGTTTTTATTTTTAATTGTTCTTTTGTCCTCTTTATTTTTGCATGCACAAAACCAACCTTGCCCTGGTGATTTTCTTGATGGAGTTTTCCAGAGCCAGATCAAAGAGCATGATATAGCAGGGGTAACATTTGGTATGGTTTCAGCTGATACGCTCGAAATGACAAAATCGTGGGGATATGCCAATGTGGAGACGCTCAGAAAGGTGGATGAAAATACCGGGTTTATGATCGGTTCGGTAAGCAAATTGTTTGTTTGGATTGCAGTTATGCAACTGGTGGAAGAAGAAAAAATAGATTTGAACACACCTGTTGATCAGTACATCACAGATTTACAGCTTCCCGATAGTTATGAAAGTTTTACTATGAAGCATCTTATGACTCACACCCCCGGGTTTGAAGATAAATATGCTAATTTGTTTAGTACTTTACACCAAAATATCCCTGCACTTGAGGTCTTTTTAAAAGAGACAATGCCTGAACAGATTTTTCAACCCGGCACTGTGCCCGCTTATTCAAATTATGGCACCGTTTTGGCTGCTTTTGTGGTACAACAGATTACCGGAATGGATTTTAATGATTATGTGGATGAAAACATTTTGGAACCTTTGCAGATGAATCAGACCACCTTCAGGCAACCTGCCTCCTTTAGCATAAACGAGCAAAAGTCGAAAGGTTATATTTTTGAACAGGGAAAATTTGTCAACCCTTTTGATGAATATGTGAATGCTTATCCGGCAGGTGCCGCTGTTAGTTCCGCCTCAGATATGTTGACATTACTAAAGTTTTTCCTGCAAATTTCACCTGAAAATAATTTATATAATACTGATGCCACAGATACTATACCAGAGGTTTTGCAGGAAAATACAATCCAAAAAATGTTTACCACATTAAACAAACCCAATCCTCATGTTCCAGGGATGGGGTATGGGTTTCTGAAAATGGATTACCGGGGTATGGAAATATTATGGCATCCGGGAAATACCTATTTCTTCCAAACCGCTTTTGTTTTGGTACCTGAAAAGCAAACCGGATTATTTTTTTCGGTTAACACAGGTAAAACCGATTTTCAGATTACAGACCAGTTTTTACTGATCCTGGATCATTTTCTGGGGTTTGAAGATCAACCTGAACCACCTGTGAGAGTCAACGGGATGAATTATTATTCAGGACTTTACAAACCTTCCCGCCGAAATGAAAATGATTATTACAAAATTGCAACATTGTTTAGTTTGATCAAAGTTTCCAATGCTGCCGAAGGGCTGATCGTCGATTTTTTCGGGAAAGAATATCTTTTTAAACCGCAGGGAGATGATGTTTTCCTATCAAAGGAAAAAAAGATTGTTTTTGAAAGGGATGAGGGTGGGAAAATCCGAAATATGATGTTTGCTGATCTTCCGGTTGTGGTGTTCTCGAAAATTTCGTTCCGCGAAAGCCCTTATTTCAACCTAACCCTAATCATTATAGTCATACTTTTTTCTTTCAAGAACGTTTTTGTACCCATTGTAAACCTATTTAAAGGTGGACAAAAAAGCAGCCAGTTTTTTCGATGGATGTTGTTTTTTTCCTCTGTGTTTTTGATCTTGTTTTTTAGTTTGGCTTTTACAAAAATATTTACGGTTGAAAATATTCTTTTCGAACCGCCGTCATCTATCACAATCATCATGATCATGCCTTTGTTGGCTTTGCTGTTTTTTATAGCTACGGTGATTTTTTGGCTTCAGCGGGGTGTTTGGCGCAAACAACCCTTTGGAAAAACATTATGGCATTTTCTTGTTTTTTTGATTATGGTTGTTTTTTATACTCAAATGCACTTCTGGAATTTTTTCAATTTTGCGAGCGTTTAAAAAAATTGCCCTTTATTCAACTCATTTAGCGTTGCAATGCTGTGTTTAGATACTCTGACCCCAGGGTTGCATCACTGTTTATGTATTCTGAGGCCCTTCTCCATTTCCCATCTCCTGTGTGAAATGTAAACCTGTGGTGTTCACCCTTTACTAATGATGGTGTACCGTTATTGCCAGAATATTTTAATTTGCAAATTCAACCTTGTTTAGATCGGAGTTACATATTACGATCAGCCTGGGATTTCATGGTTGAAGAAAAGGTATTCTCTTATGTTTTTCCCTTCAAAAATATGATCAACTATGCTTTCTTCACCAAAAGATGAATCAAAGTTTTTCAATCTCCTCCGCTCTCAGTCCCGTTTTTCTGGCAATATCCTCAACCGGTATGTTCAGGTCTTTCAACATTTTGGCGGTCTCTTTGAGTCTATTTGCAATGTTCTTCTTTTCAAGACGCTCTTTTTCCAAATCAAATGCTTTTTGCATATTCTCCTCCCTCTGTTTTTCCAATGATTCTTTGAGCATCTGAAGTTTCTGATCCTTCTGGTAAAACTCATATTCAATCTGCCTTTCCAGTTCAAGGTTTCGTCTGAACTGATCATCATTTAGAGGGGCATTCAAATGCTGTGCAATATCACTGAATTCGTCGGGAACATCCTTCAGATCAAGAATGTAATCACTATCGCTTATCCAAGCCTGGTTAAAAAAGGTCAGGAACTTTTCAAGTTTTGTTCTTCGCTCTTCGGGCAGTCGGTTCACCTGAATAATGTGTGCCTGGTGGGTGAGATATTCCACAAAGAAACTGCGGGTTTCAATCTTCTCTTTGGTTACAGCATTCACCACATCGCGGTTCACCGAAACTGCCAGATAGGGCAGATCGGGCAAAGAATATCCAAGGATGTAGATGGTGATAATGGGATAAATGCCTTTGTATTCTGTTTGATATCGGGAAAGGGGTTCGCCTGCCACGTTTTCAGATTCTCCTTTTTTATCGGGACGCGACATGTAATTCATACCCAGGTAATTCCTGAAACGCTCAATATCGGTTGAGAATTTGGATTTTTGCAGTTCGATCAGCACGGTGGATTCTTTTCCGTTGCTATCGCAAATGGTCGCTTTAAAATCCAGTCGAAAAACCCGCAACATACGACTTTCATCCTCAAAAACAGACTCCTGCTGCCTGAGTTCCACAGTCCTTACATCAGCATCCAAAATAACGCCAAGAACCTTTTTGGCGAAGCGCTCTTCCTGCATCAGATACTTAAAAGCAAGGTCGTATAAGGGATTGATGATTTTCATGGATTTCCGGGTTTGATATTGCAAATTTACGAAATAATTGGGTTCGTCAGGCCTTTCCATGTCCTGCGGAGGATGGAAGGTCTTTGCCTGCCGAATGGGACTGAAATCCCTGTATCTGCAACCTTACAAACAGTTGGTTAAAGGAGACGGTAGTTTGCTGATTAGCAACCAGCACCGAAGGTGTGAAACAATACGAGCACCAGGTGGTAACCCGGTGAAATAGAAATAGTCGCAAACAGTTCAACAGCGCTGAACCTGTGAATGTTTGAAAAAGGCGAACAGGTCTTGCGGCGCAATATTCATCAGACGTTTCCATGTCCTTGGCCCATGGAAGGTCAGTGCCTTTTTTCCTCCATCTGCTATTCCGCATGGGCTCCCCCCCCTCCCAGATAAGTGAAATTTTCAATTTCGCCCGAAGCAATTGATAATTTGTATTTCCGGTGTGTCAGGTTAACGGAGTATTCTGATCACATCATCAATGCTAATCTGAAGGGCGTGCCTGATTATGCTTCTATTGTTGCTATTCTTATTTGTCGATTGATGGTGGTGGACAGTATTACCAATAAGAATTTATTGATTTAACTTAAAAAACGGTCAACCTTATTTGGGCATGCTCGTGATTTGAAATTCCGCTCCAAACCCACCAACCTCTTTTTTCTGAATTCATGTATTTCACATATTTGCCAATCTAACGAATTGTCTTTTTGCTCATCAGATCATTCTCTGATAAAAAAATCCGGGAGGCATTAAATGCGAATAACAGTTCATTGCATATAGGATAAAGGGGAGGTCATGTTTTTGGTCAATCACTTGGTTGAATAATTAGAGGCAAGATTTGGTGAAAAAAATAGCAAAAAACCCTTCGCCTGGTGAGCGAAGGGTTTTTGTAATTATTTTGAAAATAATCAACTATTTTTTATTTAAAAACAGCTACCGCTTTGGGTTCTATGATATGAAACGTAAATGATTCGGTGAAGTAGAGTTGAACAGTTTTGTTTGTATGTGATTCGTAACCAATGGAGAGATCCTGACCAATCACCATTTTTAAATCACCACCTCTTTCTGAAAATAAATACGCACCGTCTACATTGGGTGCCATAACTATTGATCCCTCTAAAAGGCTTTCCAGTTGTTTTCTCAAAGGATAACCTCTGACATAACTACTTAGGTTCTTCCATTTATCGGTACTCAAAACAAGTGAGTAGGGGCCTTCAATAGAATTGGCTTTCATTTGCGATAAAACTTCTGCCACTGCACCCGGAATTTCATCGCCACTTTCAGGAAACGAAGGGGTATCGTATTCGTCACATTCTTCTATTCCTTTGATGTTGGCAGATTTAAATCCTTTAAAGATAATGTCTTCTTCAAATTTGGCAATTTTGCGTGCTGCATCTTCCAGGGCATCCAGATCAATGTCTTCGGCACCCCGTGCCACATTGTCGAGTTCCCAGATATTGAGTTCAAAAGGCACACGCGCTTCTAAAAGGGGTAAAACCTGATTGATACCAAATTTTACATCACCATTCTGGTTGTCAGGAACAATTATTCGACCGGTTGACAAGGCAGGGTAATTCCAACCTTTGGGTCCTTCTACATCTACAAGTTTTCTTGCTGATAGCACCGATGTCAGCACATCTAATGCTGTTTCGTTGATCTCCTTCCATGCTGCTTGTGAGATAGGTGCCAGTGATTTTCTTAAAATATCCATAGTTTCTCCTTATTTTTTAATTTTACCTATTCCTAATGAATCTGATTTTAATTTTAATACTTCCTCCTGAGCTCCTAGTGTACCTCCATCTTTGGCTTGTTCTTCCTTGTCGGTAATGCTGCCTTCTTTGAAAAGATAATTGCGAAGTTCTTCGTCCCAGGTTGGCATATTGCGTCGCAACCATTCAAGAGTCATGCAAGCGTGTTCTATCTCTTCATCGCGATTATGCGCCATGATGGATGCCAATTCCTCGTTATCACTGGTTACAACTCGTTGGTGGTACCAGTCTACGGCTTCTATTTCTTCTTTTAAACTATTGAGTGCTCTGGAAAAATTTCTGGCCTCTTGCGAAAGTTCCTCTGCTGGCTCATGGTAATTTGACATATCTGTTATTTTTTTAATGAATAATTGAATTAAAATATTGGATCTTTACAAATATAGATTTTTTACTTGAACTTTATTTTACTTTATCTTTATAATTTTGCATTTGCTTACTTATACCTGCACATAATGTTTAAACAGCTATGATTTCAAAATGTTTTTGGTCTTATTGATTTTCAAAAACATAACCAAATGCACTTCTTTTGATTGATCTATAAAATTTAAGTCAACATCGTTTTTCTTTATATTAAACCAACTTTTTCCAATGCATTTTTCTGAACTGACAAAACAGCGCGAGAGTACTCGTAAGTATTTATATGACAAACCCGTGGAGAGGGAAAAAATTGAGCAAATCATGCAGGCTTGTCGGCTGGCACCATCGGCCTGCAATTCTCAACCCTGGAGTTTTGTTATTGCTGATCATCCTGATATTAAAAATAAACTGGCAGATGCCTGCTATGGCCCGCTGCTCAGGTTTAATAAGTTTGTACTGCAGGCACCGGTGATTGTAGCTATTGTGGCCGAAAAACCCAAATGGATTGCGAAAATTGGTGGTAATATCAAAAATAAAGATTTTTACCTGATGGATATTGGTATCGTTGCAGAACACTTTTGCCTGCAGGCTACAGAGCTGGGACTGGGAACCTGTATGCTGGGATGGTTTGATGAAAAGAAAACCAAACAAATCCTGGGTGTTCCTGAAAAGAAACGGGTATTGTTATTAATCACACTGGGGTATCCTGCCAATGATAAAATCCGGGAAAAAATCCGCAAACCTATGGAGCAGCTTTTTTCTTATAATCAATACCGGGAAGAATGAGGGAAGATAAATAAAGTGTGAAGAAAACTGAAATGTTTTGAGTAAGTTCTTTGTTTTCACTACCTGAAATCACTTAAATTTGCCTGTAATTTGCAATAAAGCAATGAAAATTGCTTCAAAACATCTTTTTCATTTCATTCTTCTACTTAAAAACGATAAATATGTACAAATTTAAAAAGGTTATTGCTATGGCATTGTTGTTTGCATTGGTCTCCTGTAGTCAGGATCAGGATGGATCCAATCAGAATACCGGAATTATTTCCAAAACAGATGTTGAACAAACCATCCAAAAAGTGCAATCTGAATACACAGAGGCAGATAAAGCACTTGTTAGTCGTGGTGTGGAACAAGTCGCTGCTTTATGGGAAAGCCAGGATGGAACCCCCGAGGATTTTACCCAATTCTGTATCGATCATTTTGCTGCCAATCCTAAAGAAAAGCAAAATCTGTTTGAGAGTCTTTCAAGAAATTTTGAAAAACTGTGGGGGCATACCAATCAAATTAATCTTGAACTCAACAAACCACTGCACCTTGACTGGGGTCCAATTCAACCCGTTGATATGATTTTTGCTGCTTATTCACCCGGAGCGCACTTTTCTGATGATCTGTTTAAAAACAAAATCGCATTTATAACCATCCTTAATTTTCCTTTTTATACCCTGGAGGAAAAAAATCAGATGGGTAAGAATTGGTCGCGGCTTGAATGGGCCTATGCCCGAATGGGTGATGTTTTTGTTTCCAGGTTGCCCGCCGAAGTTAATCAGCAGATTGCAAAAGTTTCCACCGAAAGCGATAGCTATGTCTCAGAATATAACATTGTAATGGATAAACTAATAGATAGAAATGGTAACTTTCCTTTTCCTGAAAAAATGAAACTTATTACCCACTGGGGGTTGAGAGACGAGATCAAATCAAACTATAGTACAAAAGAAGGATTTGAAAAACAAGAGATTATTTATCAGGTAATGAAACGCATTATAGATCAGGACATTCCTCAGGTAGTCATTAACAACGAAGAAGTGGAGTGGAATCCCTTTGAAAATACTGTAACAGCAAATGGTGAAACGGTGACCTGGGAAAGTGAACCCCTTACCCGCTACCAGCATTTGCTAAACAATTTTAAAGCGCACCAGAAAGCTGATGAGTTTTCACCCAATTATCCTACTTATATTCAGAGAGCTTTTAACCAGGGGCTTGAATTGTCTCAAAGTGAAGTGGAGAATATTTTTGTGGAGTTAGTAAGTTCGCCAGTGATGAAAGAGGTGGGTGATCTTATTAGTAAACGGTTGCAACGACCCCTGGAACCCTGGGATATCTGGTATGATGGTTTTAAATCAAGAAGTACCATCAGCGAAGATGTTCTCAACCAAAAAACCCGTTCTTTATACTCCGGTGCAGAGGCATTTGAAGAAAACCTTTCTGGTTTACTTGCACGATTGGGATATGATGACCAAAGAGCGGAATATATTGCCTCCAAAGTGAAAGTAGAAGATGCCAGAGGTGCCGGCCATGCCTGGGGAGCGCAAATGAAATCGCAATACTCCCACCTGCGCACGCGTATCCCGGATGATGGCCTCGACTATAAAGGATACAATATTGCTATTCATGAATTCGGACATAATGTGGAACAAACCATCACCCTTTATGATGTTGATCACTATCTGATGGCGGGTGTTCCCAATACTGCCTTTACCGAGGCTATGGCATTTATGTACCAGTCTCGCGATCTTGACCTGCTTGGTATGGCAAGCAATGACCCCAAGAGTGATTATATGGCTGTACTCGATAATATATGGGGCACTTACGAGATTATGGGTGTTTCCTTAGTAGATATGAAAGTATGGGACTGGATGTATAAACACCCGGATGCTTCTGCTGAACAACTCAAAGAGGAAGTGATAAGGATAGCAAAACAGGTGTGGAATGATTATTATGCCCCTGTTGTTGGTATGGAAGACGAACCTGTATTGGCAATTTATTCTCATATGATTAGTTATCCGCTTTATTTGAGCGCTTATCCCCTGGGGCACCTCATAGAATTTCAAATAGAACAATTTGTGGAAGATAAAAATTTTGCCAAAGAAACAGATCGTATGTTTACAGTTGGTAAACTTACACCTGGTCAATGGATGGAAAATGCTGTGGGTGAAAACCTTTCAGCAAAAGCTATGATAGATGCTGCCAGCAATGCATTGAGCAAAATGAAAGAATAAACTGTGTCTTGCTGAAGTCTTTGGTCTCTGCGTTATGCTTTTCTGTTTAAAACGGGCATAACGCAGATTTTTTTCCCATGATTTAATCATTTTACGGAATTTCAAAGATGAACCGAGCCATGACAAAAATTTTGACACACACGCTGATGATTATAATTTCGCAAATCAACCAAAAGAACAAAAACTGTATTTTAGGCCAACTTTCTTGTTGTAAAAAAAACCGAATTAATCAAGTTTTTGGCAGTTGAAATACTTCCCGGATCACTTTTTCTGTGATTACAGGAAAATGCTTATGCTCGAGTTCATGGATCTTTTCTTCAAGACTTTCAGGGGTATCATCCCCACTGACCGGGCAACCTTGCTGAAAAATGATGTCTCCCTTGTCATATTCAGCGTTAATATACTGGATTGTGATACCTGATTTTTTTTCACCTGCCGCAATTACTGCACGGTGCACATTCTGCCCATACATCCCTTTTCCGCCATAGGCAGGAAGTAGTGAGGGATGTATGTTGATGATCCGCTGGTCATACTTTTTTACCAACCAGTCAGGAAGCAGCAAAAGAAAACCGGCCAGTACAATAAAATCTATGTCATATTTTTGCAATACACCATACGTAAAATCCTTGTCTTTCCATAAGACTTTTGGTATTACAACATGAGGTATTTTATTATTTTGCGCTCTTTTCAGCACATAAGCCTCTGAATTGTTACTTACAATCAGAGCAATAGCTATATGCTCATGATTACGGAAGTATTGGATCAGGTTTTCCGCATTGCTTCCGTTTCCTGAAGCAAAAACAGCAACCTTCACCTTTTTGTTTTTCTTTTGCATCATACTAATTCTATCTTTATGTTTTACAGGTCAGTTGTATATCCTGAATTGTATGGCATCAAAACCATAGGGCACAGGAGACTGGTTCCAAACATATACTTTTAATTCAGCCCCTTGTTCTGGAATGAATTCCTTTTCAATTGTTAGATTGATGCTGAGGTCCTTATTATCTTTAGGCACACCGAAGTTTTCCCAGAAAACCACATTGCCCGAGGCATCTTTTGCCTCAAAAATAAGAAATACTTCCTCGAGTGAAACATCAGGATTCTGTATTACCACATCCATATGATAGGTTTGGTTATCAAGTTGCATATTGTCAACAATATCTTTGTATTCTGTTCTGATAAAATTTTTATCCATGGTAATTTCCTCCACAATTTCATGTCCGAAGAAATCAAAAAACACCGAATCGGGCATTAGTGTTTCAGAAGAGCGTTTGTTTAATTCCTTAAATGCATGGAGCAATGCTGCATGTTTTTCTTTGGATTCCTCGCTGTTTTTCTTCTCTGTGGTGTTTTTGCCCAAATGACAGAGGGTTGTATCCTGGTGAAAAAAGTAATTGTTGTGTATGATGCTGCTTATTTTGTTTTTTGCATCAAGCAGAGGGATAAGCTGCTGGGTTGTATCTGCCCGGCAAAGGGTTTTTCCAACTGAGGTATTGTATTGAGGTATTTCCAGATCGAAATTTTCATGCAGCAATCCCGTAATGCTCTCAAAAACATCATAATGACTGGTAATGGAGGTGATTTTCCTGGTTTTTCTCAACATAGGTGAATAAATGATCAGAGGTACATGGTATTTTTCTGTGATTAGTTCAGGATGTAATTCGGGTGTTGGAAAACTTCCGGTAATGATAAAAATGGTATTTTCATATTCATAAACTTCTTTATAACGATCAAAAAAAGATTTTAACTGATCGTCGGTAAATAAAAGAGATAAATAATAGGGGTGAAAAAGTTCAAGATATTCTGCATCAGAAATGCTTTTTTGCAAAGCAATCACCGAATCCATGGCCAACTTGTAGTATTCTTTGTTTTCTATAGCAAAAGGCGAACGAATTCCCCGGGTGTAAATAACATCCAATCGTGGGGGATGTTCCTCTTTTTGTGAATTAAAATAAAAATCGAAAAGTTGCCGGTCGTTGTATCCCCAGAAATACTGGTCGTCTCCCAGGTAAATCTTTTCTTCCTCCTCCGGAAAATTTCCGGCATCATAAATAGAATTCATTCTGTTTTGCCTCAAAAACTTATCAAGAGAATGATCCCAACTCCATTGGCTGGTGTAAAACGATCCGTAGTATTGATTGTAATGTAATGTGTTTATTAGCGAAAAATGATAAGGGACAACCGGTATTTCGGAAAAACCTCCTGCTGCAGGTGGCAAACCGCCCAGCAGAGCAGGTAAAAAATTTTGTGCTTCTTCCGATACTGCAAAATGATGCTGCCAGTATAAACTGCTGTCGGCAAGGGAACGCAAAAAGGGCATGAAAGAATAATCATACAAAGTATCAAGGTAATTATTTCCCAAACCTTCCAGAAGCAGGAAGACAATATCTGGTGCATCTTCTTTTGGTTTTTCAGGAAAAAACTCAGACAGACAGGTGTTTCTGGTTTGAGTTTTCAAAAATGGATATTCTTCCGGATAGAGGAATGATCGATCAGAATACAGAGACTGATATTGTTCGTAAGATTCTGCTTCCGAATCCAAATCCTTCCACCCGGCTATACAGTACATTTTTTTTTCCAGTGCATAAAAACCCGGGTTTTTAGCCCAGTGGTTTTGATTTTTCCCGTTTGGGGCAGCACTGATTCTTGTTTCGAGCAGGGCAGGAACGGAAACAAGCACTATAAAAAGAAAGAAAAAGGGCAAATAACGATGCCATCCAATCGTCTTATTGTTCCAAAAATAGATAAATAATCCCGTTGTAGCAGTGAATAAAAGTATCAACATTAACAAAAACATGTTACCTGCTTCAATGGCTTTCTGGTATGCAAGGGAAAGGGAGCAGTTGAACAGAAAAGGATTAATCAGTTCTCCTTTGGAAAGGGTGTGGTTCCAAAAGGGAACTCCAGATAAAAATATTAACAAAACAAAAACCAACACGGGTGGCACCACTTTTTTTCCAAAAATGGAATAAAAAAGGGTAAACAGTAGGAAAAAAATAAGCAGGACAAAATTGAGGTGCAAAATATCCATTAATAACCCCAGAGAAATTTCATTTAATGAGCCGGGAACAAAGAAAATCTGTATGATTCTGAGCATTCCCGCAAACAGGTAGGAAAGGAAAATAATGTTCAGATACTGTTTCCATGACTTGTATAATGTTTTGAAAATCTGCATAAATAAAGGGATTGATTGGTAAATGATCTGAATTTTGACAGCGCTGTTTTTTCGATTTGCGAAAAGGTCAAAATTAGATAAAATTTGCTTCACAGATGAAAGGAAATTTTCTGATCAGACGATTGATCAGGGGAGTTATGGGTACAATTTGCAGGGTTGGTTTTGGATCAGAAATGCATAATCTTTCCATGGGTATCAGCAGATAAAATTATTGAACACCCACCAGACTAATTTTCTGAATAAATTCTGATCGTGCTGGGTGCGGCTTCTATTACCGCTTGCATACTCACAAGAGACCTAACTCGAGCATGGCAGCCTCGCTCATCATCTCTTTATTCCATTCGGGTTCAAAAACAAGGTCTATATCAACCTTCTCTACTCCTTCTATAAACATTACAGCATCTCTTACCTCAACGGGCATGGTATCAGCTACCGGGCAATTGGGGTTGGTTAGTGTCATCTTAATATAAACATGACTTTCACTCAGGATTTTTATTTCGTAAATCAAACCCAGATCATAAATATTTACAGGAATTTCGGGGTCGTAAACCATTTTAAGGGCATCTACAACCCGGGTTTCCATATCCATGATGTTGTTATTTTCTGGCATAATTTTACTTGTTTATGTAATCGGTAAAAAATTAATTCTGATGTTGTGCTTTAAAAGCAAGTGCATATAATTTCATTTGTTTGATCATATTTAGCAATCCGTTGCTGCGTGTTTGCGACAAATGCTCTTTCAATCCAATCTGATCAATAAAACCAAGATCGGCATCTACGATATCCTCCGGTGGTTGTCCTGATAAGACCCTGATCAGCAATCCTACAATGCCTTTTGTAATCAGTGCATCACTATCGGCCTTAAAATAAACTTTTCCATCGCGATACTGAGCCTGAACCCACACCTGTGACTGGCAACCTGAAATGAGATATTGTTTGGTTTTATACTTTTCATCTATCTTGTCAACGGATTTACCAACATCGATAATGTAATTGTATTTATCCATCCAGTCATCAAACATTTCAAATTCCGAAACTATTTCTTCTTCTCTTTCTTTTATATTACTGACATCATTCATAATAATTCGATTTTTAGATTTTAACGGCGCATTGAATTTTTTCAAATAAAATTTCAGAGTTAACTAATGCTTTGATTGGTGATTGAGTATAAAATTAATAATGCCAAATCAAATAAAAAACAAGCATCACGATGTATTGAAGACAGCAAATTTTATTTTCCCGGTCAATATTAATTTTCAATAGAATGGTTTACCTCTGATTTTAATTTGAAAAACAACAATTAGCATTAAGAGTTAATTGATTTCGTTTTAAGTAAAACAAATTTCGCCATTTTTGTTGAATTTTTCAGATGATTTAAATGTTTCTTTCTTAGTGTTCGGTTCATCTGTTTGTAATTTGAATCATTCGGTCAGATGGAGCCCGCTAATATTCCGGTTTTGTATTTTTTACTGTGTTGCGAAATTATAATCATCCGCACATGTGTCAAAACTTTATCATGAGTCGGTGCATCATAAAATAATTGGATTGAAGCGGTATGATGGAACACTCATGTGAATGATTTTGTTATCAATGGGTTTGTGTTTGATAAAGATGCGTGTTTGATAAAAAGAAATTGTTAATAGTGCTTTTGTTGAGGCTCAAAAAGCGGAAAATAATTTAGAATCCATGATTGTACATGAGGCCTGTACAAAGGTTATCATGCGGATGAATTGAGTGTTTACCCGCCTGGCGAAAAGCAATCACAATAAACATTCTAAAAATTGCGTAATTTTGCCTGATGAACAAAAAAGTACTTATCGGTCTTTCCGGTGGCGTAGATTCAAGCGTTGCTGCTCATCTGCTCAAAGAACAGGGGTATGATGTTACTGCACTTTTCATGATCAACTGGAAAGATAGCAGCGTTACTCTTTCGGGCGATTGTTCGTGGGAGGAGGATATCATTTTGGCTCAACTTGTAGCACGTAAACTTGAAATTCCTCTTGAAGTGGTTGATTCAAGCCAAAAATACAAGGAAAAAGTTGTGGAATACATGTTTTCAGAATATGAAAAGGGAAGAACTCCCAACCCGGATGTGCTATGCAACAGGGAAATAAAGTTTGATGTTTTTTGGGAGGCGGCAAAAAAATTCGGTGCCGATTATATTGCTACAGGGCATTATGCAAGAACTCAAAAAGTACAAACTCCATCTGGTGAATTTACCCGGTTGCTGGCTGGTTATGACAAAAACAAGGATCAATCTTATTTTTTATGTCAGCTCAATCAGAATCAGCTCAGCAATGTTTTATTTCCATTAGGTAATCTGGAGAAACCTGAAGTTCGACGCATCGCCACCCAATTGAACCTTGCCTCTGCGGGAAAAAAAGATTCACAGGGTATCTGCTTTGTGGGAAAAGTGGACCTTCCCACTTTTTTGCAACAAAAATTGTCACCACGTAAAGGGACCATCATGGAAATTGACCCCGGGGATCCTGTTTTGCGCCAAATACATCAGAAAATGAATGACCCTTCCTCCAAACTTTCAGAAGTGTGTGCTCCCTTTAATTTTGCCGATATGAACCAGCAAGCGGTGGGCCTGCATAATGGAGCACATTATTACACCATAGGACAGAGAAAAGGTTTGAATATTGGTGGAAAACCTCTACCGCTCTTTGTTTTGGGTATAGATGTGGAAAAAAACATTGTTTATGCAGGGCAGGGGCATGATCACCCCGGATTGAACCGGAAAGGACTTTGGATAGCAGAGGATGAGATACACTGGATAAACCCTGATAAACAACTCAAAAACGGTGAAACCCTCAAATGCCAGGTAAGAATAAGATACAAACAGACATTGCAAAACGCCACATTGCACAAAAAGGAAAGCGCATTGTATGTTGTTTTCGAAGAGTTGCAAAGGGGTATAGCAGCAGGACAATTTGCTGCATGGTATGATAGCGAGGAATTACTTGGTTCTGGTGTGATACAATAAAAACTATTTAATCCTTTAATCTCCCTATGAGTATGCCATCTACACTGTTGAGATTCATCAGGTATTGCTGCAAAGGTATGGGAGAGATTTCCACTTTTTTGCCAGAAACAGATGCATGGATAAAATGCAATTTGTTATCGAGGTGACAGGCAAAGACAGTGTGCGAAACATCCAGTCCATCTATAGTAGATGTAAAAGCAATGATATCACCATTGGCTATAAATTGTGCATGTTCATCAATCCTGTTTTTAGGTAAATATTTCATGCTTCTTTCTGATATAATCTTTTCTTGTTTTCTCATCTCATGAAGAAATGCACGATCTGACAGCTGATGATAATACTCCGGGTTTTCGGACATAAAATGAACGTGGGTGTCAAATTCTTCTGTACCCAGTTCATCAGAAATAAGATCGATAAGTCCTTTTTCCTGATTTGTATACAACCAATCAGAAAAGTAATGCAAACGGGAAGGATATTTTTCAGGTTCCCCAAAGCGGTAGCGAAATTTCTGAAGGTGCTTGATAAGACTATTCACATCAGAGTTTTTGTCTTTCACAGAAAGGGTTAATGCCAGCACATATTCCACAAAAGTAGTGCAATCCATTTCTAGTACATTTACTGTCAGGCATTCTTTGTCTTGAGTATCTAAAGTGCCTGCAACATAAGGAGTGCCCAAAAACTCCCCGGCAATATCAATGATCAGATCTCCGGCAGAAAAGGGGTGTGTAAGATTATATTTATCGAGAATTTGTTTTACCACCAGTGAATCTTTTTCGGTCATTAAAATACATCCGGGTTGCTCCAAAGGAGCACTTTGTTGTTCATCATACAATCTGCTTATTGGGGTAATCACGGATTCGGTTTGCGCCACTGCTGAGAAACACCCTGAAAACAGCAACACCCATAAAATAAAAATACGCATAACACGGAAAATTTTTCTATCGTATAAATTCAGTAATACACTGAAATTTAGTGTTTATAAATCTCTTACATTTGTATCAACTTGATAAACATCAAAAATAATACATAATTTGATTTGAGGTTAATTGTTGATTAAATTAGTTTTTGTTTTAGGTTTTAGTTGATTTTGTAGTTAGGTTAGTTAGGTTTGTAAAAACGCATTCAGGTGGTTTGCTGAATGCGTTTTTTTTTGTTGACTTTTTTATATTACCCGTTCGCGAATAGAACTGGTGGAAGAGAGCGGGATATGGGCATATCTCCTAATATTTATTTTGATTTTGATATTTTAGATTTGTACGGAGCTGTTTAATCTGCATATAATTTGATTAAATAGGTCAGATGGAGCTCGCCAAAACTCCGGTCTTGTGTTTTTGATCGTGCTGCGAAATCTAATCATCCACGTGTGTGTCAATAGTTATTGTCATGGCTCAGTTCATCAAGCAATAAAGCTTCCTGCATGATATTATCTAAAACTTCCCGGGGGATATCAGCCACGCTTCTGAATTCAATACCAGCAACCTGCTTACGGTTCCTGGAAAATAACAATCCCTGAATATTTGAAAGTTCGTTTCCCCGCAAAAACGCTAACTCAATGGTTTTGTGCCTGGTGGGTTTGAGATAGCATATCCAGCTATGTCGGAAATAAAACGGAATGTTAAACCTGAGTTTGTCAGTCAAACCCAATTCCCGGGAAAACCAATGATGAAAAAATTGTAAAACTTTTTTCTGATCGCCTTCATAACTGTCAATAAACTCCTCAACATTATCCATAACAGGTATTCATTTTATATTTGCCATCTTTTACCATCATTTCAATTTTTGAAATTAGAAAATAAAATCCAGTCAAACAAATAAAAATCTAACCAGAAATACCCAGGTGTTTGGATTTTGAGGGAAAGGTAATGGTGAGCTGAAAGTTGGCACTTAGGCGGCGCACATCAAAGGATGTGTTTCTGGAGTAGGGTCGGAAAAAATTTATGTATCCTTCGCTAACCCTTTTCTGTGTGGTGTATATAAAGATTAAAATGGTAAACGGTTTACCTAAACCCCAGCGCCATTTTGGCAGATAGAATCAAAATATTACGCCAAAGGGTCGGTAAGTTAAATCATTTTCGTTGGAAAAGTAATGTGAATGAAAAAAATAGAGTACTGCACGGTTTTTGTAAAACTTTATCGGTCTGACAATGTTTCTATTTTGTATCAAATGTTGCCCTGATTTAAATTCACGATTGAATAATCTGTTTGTAGAATAAATAAACCAATTCATTAAAAATGAGAATTTTCGTGTTTCTGCAATCATATAAAACAAAATATATCTCATGAAAAATAGTTACTTTTGTATGATTCGACGAAACAACAAATTTGATGGTGAACAGTTTTCACCAAATATCTGATCATTAAATTTTTATAAGCATCAATGCCTACTATTTAAGAAAACGATACCATTTCAATTTATAAAAATAATTTTCATCTAGTATCAAAACCAGGATTTATCCTCTGAATCAACAAAGTAAAACCAAATTATCAATGCATGGTCAATGAAAAAGTTTTAGAAGTAACAGACGTTTTGAAAACAGAAATCATAAACGGAATACAGGAAAAAAAGGGAAAAGAGATTGTTTGTCTGAATCTGGCAAAAATCAACAGTACAGTTTGCGACTATTTTGTGATATGCCACGGAACCAGCAATACGCATGTAAGTTCGATTGCTGACGCAGTAGAAGAAACAGTAAAAAAGCAAACAGGAGTAAAACCCCGCAGGCGCGAAGGATTTGCTAACGCCGAATGGCTATTGCTGGATTATCTGGACATCGTTGTCCATATCTTTCAGGAAGATGTAAGGAATTATTACAATATAGAGGATCTTTGGGCAGATGCGCCTGCTGAGTATATCAACGATTAGATCTACTATCTTATAGTCATTTTTTTAATCAGCATAATATCAATAATATATAATGAGCGACGAAAATAAAAACACCCAACAGGGTAATACCCCAAACTCCAAACCTGCTGACCAGAAAGCAGAGGGTGGAGATAACTCTTCGAAAAAGAAATCGACCAGGAACCCTATACCCCACATGAATAAAAAGGGCGACAAACCCGGAGGAAAAGACGGAAAAGGAGGAAAAGGAAATCCTCCATTTAATTTTTATTGGATTTACGGTGTTCTGGCCGTTTTATTTATTGGACTTCATCTGTTTAACTGGGGAGGTACCTCTGTGGAAATATCTCAGCAAGAATTTGAAAACCAAATGCTTGAATCAGGTGATGTTGACAAAATAGTGGTTGTAAACCGCGAATTGGTTGAGGTCTTTATCAAAGAGGATCGCATCGGTAACTATGATAAACTGCAACAGAATGAAGTTCTCGAAGGCCCTCATTTCACCTTTAAGATCGGATCAGTAGAAAATTTTGAACAAATGGTGCGTGAGGCACAGAATGATGTATCAGCACAAAACCGTATTCCCATTTTTTATGAACAAAGAAAAGACTGGGGAACGGATATTTTAAGCTGGTTGCTTCCCATAGGTTTACTTATTGTTTTCTGGATATTCATTATGCGAAGAATGGCAGGCGGAGCAGGTGGAGGTGCCATATTCAACATTGGTAAATCAAAGGCACAGGTTTTTGATAAGGATACCAGGGTAAATGTTAATTTTGACCATGTAGCAGGACTGGATGAAGCCAAGGTTGAACTGATGGAAATAGTAGATTTTCTTAAAAACCCCGGAAAATATACCAATCTGGGTGGACAAATACCCAAAGGAGCACTTTTGGTTGGCCCACCCGGAACAGGAAAAACCCTTCTGGCAAAAGCAGTAGCCGGCGAAGCTAAGGTACCTTTCTTCTCGCTTAGTGGGTCGGATTTTGTAGAGATGTTTGTGGGCGTAGGCGCTTCAAGGGTCCGTGATCTTTTTAAACAAGCCAAAGAAAAAGCTCCATGTATCATTTTTATTGATGAGATCGATGCTATAGGACGAGCCAGAGGTAAAAACCCAATGACTGGTGCAAACGACGAACGTGAAAATACCCTCAACCAACTTCTTACAGAAATGGATGGTTTTGGAACAAACGTTGGGGTAATCATACTGGCTGCTACAAACCGCGCCGATATCCTTGACCGGGCACTTCTGAGAGCAGGACGATTCGACCGGCAAATACAGGTTGAAATGCCCGACCTGGAAGAAAGAAAAGCCATATTTAAGGTTCACATGAAACCCTTAAAACTTGCTAAAAATGTAGAACCTGATTTTATGGCAAAACAAACTCCAGGTTTCTCCGGCGCCGATATTGCCAATGTTTGTAACGAAGCAGCTCTTATTGCTGCAAGGCGAAACAAAAATATGATTGAAAGACAAGACTTTCTCGATGCTGTAGACCGAATTATCGGAGGACTTGAAAAACGCAACAAGATCATCTCTGTTCACGAGAAAAAAGTCATTGCTTTTCATGAATCAGGGCATGCATCTACCAGTTGGCTGCTCGAACATGCTCATCCTTTGGTAAAAGTAACCATTGTTCCACGCGGTAAAGCTTTGGGTGCAGCATGGTATCTCCCTGAAGAAAGACAAATCACCACTTTCGAACAAATGTTCGATGAAATGACTTCAGCATTAGGTGGACGTGCAGCCGAGGAACTCATCTTTGGGAAAATCTCTACCGGTGCACTCAACGATCTGGAAAAAGTGACCAAACAAGCATATGCTATGGTTACATACTTCGGACTTAATAAGAAAATTGGTAATATCAGTTTCTATGATTCCAGCGGGCAAAGCGAGTATTCTTTTACCAAACCCTACTCCGACAAAACCGCCGAAATTATTGATCAGGAGGTAAGTGCTCTGGTCGAATCGGCATATCAAAGAGCCAAAGATATATTGACTCAAAACAGGGATAAACTCGAAAAACTGGCACAAAAACTTCTCGACAAAGAGGTCATTTTCAGAGAAGATCTGGAAGAGATTTTTGGAAAGAGACCCTACGACGATTTTGATCCACAGGAAATAAAAATGGCAAACAGAAAACATTCAGATAACGGTGCTACTCAAAAAAAAGATGATCAAGATACTGGTGAAGATGTCATAAATAAAAAAGATAACGAAGAAATCAATGAAGATGACCCTGTCTCCGAATCAGATGAAAAAGAAGTGTTGACTGATAATCTTCATAAATCGGAACCCATAAAAAAAGATAAGGAAAAAGAGTAATCCAAAACCCAATTTCCGGTATACTGTGCTTTGCAATATGCCGGAAATTTTGCTTGTTAAAACTGAAAACGCATATCTGAACAGCATATTCTGAATTAAAATGCAGGAAAGTACATCAAGAGAGAAAATACTTAAATCGATAAGAGATGCACTTGCAGACACCATGCGTGCTCCCTTTGATTATGAGGAATATGCAAATAAAATATATGCTACCCCCTCTGAAGATGAAATCCATGAAGTATCTTTCGCCAAAGCATTGGGTAAAGTAAACGGGAAATTTGTTTATAACAAAAACCCGCAGGAATTGGCAGACAACCTTCTTCATTTAGCTCCTCACTTGCCAGCTATATATTGTTTTGAAAGCAATGTGGCAAAACTGCTCAACGATGCAGGAATTGAATATAAAAACCAAATAAATGACCACGAAGAACAGTTGACCACAATTACTGGTTGCGAATACCTTATTGCACGCACGGGAAGCATTATGACAAGCAGTGCCCTCGGTGGTGGGCGAAAGAGTTATATTTATCCCTCGGTGCATATAGTTTTTGCCAGGCGAAGCCAACTGGTATTTGATCTCAAAGATGCTTTTGCACGATTAAAGGATAAATATAAAAACAATGGTTTGCCCTCAATGATTTCACTGATTACAGGACCAAGCCGGACTGCTGATATCGAAAAAACACTCGTGATGGGGGCACATGGACCTGAACAACTTTTTGTCTTTTTTTTAGATCAGTAATCTTTCTATCTATTCAAAAATTTATTATATATTTATCCTTTTTCAATTATAGCGCTAACTCTGAGAAATGAATACTAACTGGCAATGCATCCATAAAACACAATATGAATATATTGCCGAAATCATCAAGGGTGTTTTGGAAGATAATCAGATCAAATGTTTCTCTGTAAGCAAGAAAGATTCTGCTTACCTATTCGGAGAAATTGAATTGTATGTGTCGCCCGATGATGTTATGCGTGCAAAAAATATTTTAGAAAGGGAAAAGTTTTGAATCAACTGGTAATACGCACATTAACAGGAGTTATTATTGTTCTCTTGATTATTGTATCCATTGTTTTCAATCCTGTTGTATTCGAAACCTTTTTCATGATCGTGGTAATATTGGGATTGTGGGAATTTTATTCTTTATTGGAAAAAACCGGGGTTAAAATCTTTAAATTTTCAGGAACTTTATTAGGTTTGTCGATCTTTATTTCTAATGCCATTGTGGCTCTTAACTGGCTTTCACCCAAAATATTGCTGACCAATTTCATTTTTGTTTTTCTGATCTATGTATTGGCAGTGTACCGCAAATACCCTGAACCTTTTACTACGCTTGCTTATACTTTTCTGGGTATCATTTACATTGCTATTCCTTTCTCTTTAATCAGTTATATGCCCAATCCATCTCTTGTACCCGGTAATTATCAATATAGTCATGTCCTGGGGTTTTTTATTTTTAATTGGGTTAATGATTCGGGAGCCTACCTTGTGGGTAGTAAATTCGGGAAACATAGATTATTTGAACGGATATCGCCGGGTAAAACCTGGGAAGGCTTATTTGGTGGAATTGTTTTCACCCTTTTGTCGGCATGGCTTTTAAGTTTGTTTTTCATCGATCTGATCCTTATCCAATGGATAGGAATGGCAGTGATTGTTATTTTTTTCAGTACCTACGGTGATTTACTGGAATCTGTGCTCAAAAGAAGTATCAATAAGAAAGATAGTGGTTCGCTATTGCCTGGTCACGGAGGTATCCTCGACCGTTTTGATGGTGTGCTCGTCTCCGCTCCCTTTGTATTTGTTTATTTGGTTTTGATCGCATGATCGCACACCATTCGAAAAACAATTACTCACCTGATCAATTTACATAAATTAAAAGTGTTTATGATCTGGATTATAATTTGTACTTATTTGTGTAAATTTGTGGAACCATGACTTTTTATAACAACATCTTTATGTATAATATCCGCTCATCATACTTTTTCAACAAAAACACCGAACGAAGGATTAGCCAACTTCGCATCAATAGTGTTTTTAAAACTACTATGACAATTTTTCGCGGAATGGATTAAAAGATCAACAATATTCATTTCCACAATTTTAAAAACTATTCACCATAATGAAAATTCACAAAGAAGGATATACAACACTTTTTTTTACAATTGTTTTTTTATCAGCACTGGCAGTGATGATCAATTTGATCTGGCCAGAACAAACCACCTGGCATTTTATTGCTTATGGTGGTTTTTTTCTGTTTTTTCTCATTATACTTCAATTTTTCAGAAACCCCACCCGGAAAACTCAGCACGACCCCAACACCATCCTGTCTTCAGCGGATGGAAAAGTGGTAGTCATTGAAAAAACTTTCGAAGATGAATACCTTCACGATGACAGGATACAGGTATCTGTTTTCATGTCGCCTTTAAATGTGCATGCCAACCGCTACCCCGTATCCGGAGTAGTTTCCTATTACAAGTATCATCCGGGCAAATACCTTGTGGCCTGGCATCCTAAATCTTCTGTCGAAAACGAACGAAACACCCTGATTATTGAAACCCTTACCTTTGGAAGTATATTGGTACGACAAATAGCCGGGGCAGTGGCACGCAGAATTGTTTGCTATGGTAAACCAGATGATCAGGTAATACAAGGAAGCGAAATGGGTTTTATTAAATTCGGGTCAAGGGTAGATATATTTCTACCCGCCAATGCGCGGATCAATGTAAAAATCGGCGACCGGGTGAAAGCGGGTGAAACAATAATTGCCTATTTCGAAGAAAATAAATCAAACCAGTATGGTTAGTATTTCTTCTATCCTGTCAACCGAATAGGTGGGTTTTACCATTTCCGGTTTTAGTGGCAGATGCTTTACCCATAACTGATCCCATCCGGCGTGATGTGCACCCCAAATATCTGCCTCCGGATCATCACCAATGATTAAGGTATTGCCAGCAAAAGCACCCGTTTGTGCTAAAGCATATTCAAATATTTCTTTTGCAGGTTTCTTATAACCCGCTTTTTCGGAGGTTATGATGGATTGGAAATATTGATCAAGACCACTGTTGGAAATCTTCAGGTATTGTACATCTTCAAATCCATTGGTTATAATGTGCAAAGTATAATGATTCGATAAGACTTTCAGTATCTCATGGGTTTTAGGATACAACACCTTCTTTTGTGGACTTATATGCAGATACATTTTCCCCATGTCGGTAGCAAGCACTTCATCTTCAATGCCAAAAAGTTTCAGGGTTCTGTAAAATCTATTGAAATTCAGATACTCTCTGGTAATTAACTGCTGCTTGTATTCTTCCCACAGGGCATAGTTAATCTGATGATATTCTTTGAAAAATACCTCAAAATCAACAATACCCTTGCTTTGAAGATCGAAATGTGTGAAGATTTCTGTAAAAGATTCCAGGTTGTTGGTTTCAAAATCCCACAGTGTTCGATCCAGATCAAAAAACAAGTGTTTATATTTTTTCAAATCAGCATATTTAATTTGGTTTATACAAAGATTTAAAGATAATAGAAATTTTCAAAATGGTTATTTTCTTTCAAAAAACACGAACAACCAATAGGGTTGTGCAGGTGAAAACAACCAGGTTAATCCATCATAAAAGGTAGTTAAAGGATTTGGTTTAAAAGGTATGCGAAAATGATTACCACATTTTGGGCAGGTATTAAACCGGCTGCGCTTTTTTGTCCAGTAAGGAGGTATCCACGACTTAGAAGGAATAAAACGATGCTTCATGCGTGTAAGCCAACGGAAAGAAGGTTTCACTTTAACTCCTCCTGTGGTGTGGAATACAAGTTTAAAACCGGGCAAATTTTCCATAAAAACATCAACATCAAGTGAGCGGAAATGATGATTGATATTGTAAACATGGCCACACTGTGTGCATTGAATAAAATCTCTTTCTATATGCTCCCGGTTGGGCACAGAAATAAGAATATACTTGCGTGCTACCCTGTTTATTTCACTGAGCGTATCAAAAAATTGCTTTTCGTTAAGGTGCTCTAATAGCTGGGAGCTTAACACCAGGTCAAACTCCTTATCGGCAAAAGGAATTGCAGAAGCACTTGCGCATACCTTTTTGGTTTTAACATACCGTAGAGCAGGTTCACTGATATCAAGCCCTGTAACGTCATACTTCCCCACCAGCTGGTTGGTTATCAGTCCGTTGCCGCATCCAACATCTAAAATGGTATTTACATCTTCGGGTATCATGGAGATAAATGCCTTTGCCTTATTCTCTATGTTTTTATCCGAGTACCGGCTCCAGTCAAAATCGGTATGATACTTTTTATAATCCATAAATTATCTTTTAACATATGATGGATGCCCCCGCTTAAAACATTACATTCTTTCCGGCACATCAATTCCTAACAGATGCATTGCATTTTTGATAACGTTTGAAGTGAAAACAGAGATCATCAACCGGAAAACTGAGGTCTTTTTATCGGGTTCATTCAGCACCGAATGATCATGATAAAACTGATTGAATGCCTTTGACAATTCGTACACATAATTGGCAATCAGTGCCGGACTCATGGTTTGAGCTGAATCTTTTACTGTATTGGGGAAAGCATACAACTGCCTCAGCAATAATTTTTCTTTTTCATGAACGGTCACCTGAGAAATATCTATGTTCTCAGCGTTTAAATTTTTTTCTTCTGCTTTTCGCAAAATAGAACATATCCGTGCATGGGTATATTGTATAAACGGACCGGTATTCCCATTAAAATCAATAGATTCTTCGGGGTTGAAAAGCATGTTTTTTTTGGGGTCGACCTTCAGGATAAAGTATTTCAAAGCCCCCATACCAATCATATGAAAGAGTTTTTCTTTTTCTTTCTCAGAAAAGTCATCGATCTTGCCAAGTTGTTCGGTGGTAGACTTGGCTGTGTTATACATTTGCTCCATCAGATCGTCTGCATCCACCACAGTGCCTTCTCTGGATTTCATTTTTCCCTGTGGCAGTTCTACCATTCCATACGACAAATGGAAAATGGTATCGGCATAAGGTTTTTCAAGTTTTTTCAATACTTTTTTAAGCACATCGAAATGATAATTTTGCTCATTCCCTACCACATATATCATCCTTGATGGTTGATAGTCATTATAGCGCAATTGAGCAGTGCCAATATCCTGAGTCATGTAAACGGATGTGCCATCGGCGCGCAACAAGAGTTTCTGATCCAGCCCCTCATCACTCAGATCGGCCCAAACCGACTGATCTTCTTTTTGAAAAAGTGCTTTTTTGTTCAGCCCCTGCAAAACAATTTCCTTACCCAACAGATAGGTTTCGGATTCGTAATAAATTTTGTCGAAATCCACCCCCATCCTTTTATACGTCACATCAAAACCATCATACACCCACTGGTTCATCATTTTCCATATTCTGACCGTTTCGGCATCGCGGTTTTCCCATTTCAAAAGCAGTTGGCGTGCCTCTTTCATAAGAGGTGCTATGTTGCGTGCTTTTTCATTATCCATACCTTGTCTTTCGCTGATCTCTTTTGCTTGCTTACGCAATTGGGTTTCAAACATCACATAATAGTCTCCTACCAGCTTATCGCCTTTTTTGCCTGCTTTTTCGGGTGTTTCGCCATTGCCCCAATTCATCCAGGCAAGCATTGATTTGCAGATGTGGATGCCTCTGTCGTTAACAAGATTTACTTTTACTGCTCTTTTTCCTGCTGCATCAACAATCTGAGCCAAAGAAAATCCCAGCAAATTGTTTCGGATATGTCCCAGATGCAATGGTTTATTGGTATTGGGAGAAGAATATTCAATCACTACTTTTTCTTTATCCGACGGGGTAGTAGTTCCATACTTTTTTTGCTTGTAATGGTGCTGAAGAAAATCAATCCAGAAACTTTTAGACAACACAATATTCAGGAATCCTTTCACAACATTAAAATCCTCTGCTGTGGGCATTCTTTTTTTGATCTCATTGCCCAGAGCAATCGCCGTTTGTTCGGGCGATCGTTTGGCAAACTTCACAAAAGGGAAAACCACCAACGTAAAATCTCCTTCAAATTCTTTTCGGGTGGGTTGCAGCGCAATATCTTCTGCACTGATGGTATGATCAAACAGATCGCTGATAGATGCAACGATGGTTTCCTTTAATTGGTTTTCGATATTCATAGATTTTCTAATTTAGAAACGGGCACAAAATTACATTTTTTTGACGAATAGTTTTCTCCTGACTTATGAGCGCTCTCTTAACCATGTTTTTTCTGAGCATAAATAGATTTTCATGATTACAAACATGTGAATGCAGTTTTTTTTGAAACTGAAAAACATCTCAACGGGTTGACTGAATCATTGAAAAAACCCTGAAAGCATTCAGTCTTTGGTCTGAATAACTAAAAAAACAAGTAGGCATTTTCCCCACAATCAAATCTAAGCCTTGTATACAACAGGATTCATAACCGATCGCTGATTGGTTTGCATCAGTTTAAAGTATCTAAACCCCAATATTTTTTTAAACGGGTTTATTTTTCAAAAACAATTTATCAGAATAAAAAAAACCAGTTTCAGATGCATTTTTATTGTAAAAATATTGTAGGTTTGTGCAATTTTTCATTCTTAAAGATATTGATAATACATACATTTAAACCTTAAATCTAATGACACATGAGTAAAAAGAAAAATGTAATCATTATTGGCGCTGCAGGGCGCGATTTTCACAACTTTAATACTTATTACCGTACCAACGATAATTACAATGTAGTGGCATTTACTGCTGCCCAAATACCGGATATCGACGGAAGGAAATATCCCGCTGAGCTAGCTGGAGAACTATATCCTGAAGGTATCCCGATTTATAATCAGGATGACTTGCCCCGTTTGATCAAAGAATTGGATGTTGACATCTGCGCATTTTCTTACAGCGATGTATCCTATCAGCAGGTAATGGCTGTAGGAGCAATTGTAAATGCTGCCGGAGCCGATTTTCTGCTTATAGGTACCAAAGAAACCATGATAAAAAGTGAAAAACCTCTGATAGCAGTAGGTGCTGTTCGCACGGGATGCGGCAAAAGTCAAACTTCCAGAAAAGTAATTGAAGCACTTATGGCTCATGGGATAAAAGTGGTTGCTATCCGGCATCCGATGCCTTACGGAAATTTGGTGGCACAAAAGGTACAACGCTTTGCCACCGTGGAAGACCTGAAAAAACATGACTGCACCATTGAAGAAATGGAAGAATATGAACCTC